>DATBTP010000001.1:0-7274 GCA_036559185.1 Solirubrobacteraceae bacterium
CACCCGTTCGGGTGCCGAGGTGTGCGCGCTGGACCGCCTCGCCCCCTGGCTCGCCGGATACAAGCGAGAGATGGAAGACAACGACAGCTTCTCCGCGTCCATCATGCTGCGCAACGGCATCCCCCAGGACGTCGTCTACGCGCTGCGCGCCGTATCCGCGAGCTTTCGCGCGTGGGGCGCCGCCGCGCACGTCACACGGCCGCTCGCACACGGCGAGACGCTCCAGTTCGCCTCTCGCGCCTGGCGCGTGCTGCATCGGCCGGGACACTCCCCCTCGGACACGGTCTTCTGGGACGAAGCCTCGGGCGAGCTATTCGGCGGGGACCATCTGATCAAGCACATCTCCTCCAATCCGTTGCTCTCGAAGCCCTTGGAGCTCCCCTCGCCCGGCGCCGAAACGGGGAAGGGCGAGGAGGTCGACCCCCTCTCCTCGTCTCGCGAGCATGAGCGCCCCAGGGCGCTCATGACCTATTTGGAGTCGCTGCGCCAGACGCGCGAGATGGACCTGGCGGTCGTCTATTCCGGCCATGGCGATCCGGTCGAGAATCACCGCGACCTGATCGACGAACGCCTGCGCATGCATCGGCGTCGCGCGGACAAGCTGTGCGGTCTGATCCAGGCGCGCCCGCGAAACGCCTACGAGCTTGCGCAGGAGATGTGGGGCAACGTGGCTGTCACACAAGCGTTTCTCACGCTCTCGGAGGTGCTCGGCCATGTGGACCTCTTGATCGAGGCCGGTCGCGCGGTGGAGCGCGAAACCGACCGCGTCGTTTATTTCGAAGCCCCTTGAAACAGTAGAGTACAATAAACGCCATGACTTCTGGGACCGACGGGAGGATCATGGAGAGCACCACGTTCAATCCACACCTCAACGTGTTCGAGCCCTACCGCGAGCTGGGCCGCGGACACGAGGATCAGCTCACGCGCGCCGCGATGATCGTCCTGCGGCTCGTGCCGCTCGCGCGCGAGACCCTCCTTCACCTGATCGGCGAGCCCTCGCAGAGCCAGCTGCCCGACTGCGTCGTGGACATGCAGGCGACCAACATCGTCGATCCCTCCGAGGAAAGCCTCGCCGGCGGCCAGGTGCGGCGCGGGCGGTTGGTGAGCGTCTTTCTCACACCCGACACCGAGCCGTTCGACATCGCGCGGGAGATCACCGATATCGACCGAGGACAACGCTTCGACGGGGTGCTGCGCTTCGACCCCGATCTGGTGGTGGTGATCGAGAGCAAGGTATGCCGTCGCTGGGCCCGCCGCAACGGGCACCGTGTCGCAGAGCTGAATCTGGCGGGCACGCGCTTCGCCGAGCGGCGCACGAGCCTGTTGCGCTGGCACGACCTGCTCGAGTCGTGGTGGCGGCTGGTGGAGCTCGGCGTACTCGCGCCGGCCGAGCAGGCGATCGTGCAGGACGCCCTCTCCTACGCGCACCAGGACTTCGCTCAACTGCTCCCGTTCGGCACGCTACGGCGCGTCGGCGCCGACCCCGTTCGGCGCAAGTGGCGTCTGCGCTCGCTGCTGCGCGAAGCCACCGGCATCCCCGCCGAGCGCGCAGGGCTCGTGCACATCCGGCTCGACCTCGCCCTCGGCGTCGCCTCGCTGCAACGCGCGGCGCTCGACATCGAGGAGGAGCGCCTAACCCTGCACCTCTGGCCGGGCGAGCTCAAGGCACAGGCCGAGCACCTTTACGCGGGAGGTCACGCGGGGAGCCTGTGCGAGCTGCTCGACGAAGAGGAGCCAGGCGCCTGGAAGGTGCGGCCGCAGCCGTTGCTCGGCTTTCGCAACGCTCCCGTGCGCACTCGCGTCTATCTCACCTGCGATCTCGATCCCGCCGAGTACGCCCGCCGCTGGCAGGGCGAGGACTGGAAGCAGGTGGGCGCCCACCACCGCAACCACATCCTTCCTACGCTGTGGCCGTGGCTGCTGGAGCGCGGCTACGCCTCGGAGAGCGATCACGCTCGCCTGGAACCGTTCCTGCACGCGCTCGGCAGGCGCTTCGCGCACCTGCGCCCCACGATTCACGTGTCGCGCTCGTGGGAGTGGGCGCAAGCCGAGCGTTTGGACGACGAAGGCAAGCTCCCCAGCGAGATCCACAAGGCTTTGAACCGCGTCCTGGGGCTGCTCGAGGAGCCCTCGATACCGCCGGTCGAACGGGAAACCGAGCGCGAGCTGCTCGCGGCCGGCGCCTAACCGAAGGACCTTGCGCCGCGCCGCGCCGCGGCGACATCGGCGAGGAACATGAGGTGGATACGGTCGTCGGGGCTCAACTCGGTGTGAAACGCTACAGCCAACACCCGGCCTTCGCGCGCCGCCACCGCGCGACCGTCGAGCTCGGCGAGGATCTCCACCGCGGGTCCATGCTCCGCTATCCACGGCGCTCTTATGAAGCTGACGCGCAACGGCCTCCCGCCCATGCCCTTGACGCTCAGATTGGCCTCGAAGCTGCGCACCTGACGTCCGAACGCGTTGCGCTCGGCGAGCATGTCCACGATGCCCAGGTGCTCGCGGTCGAGCATGATGAGCCCAGCGCAGGAACCGAGGATCGGCACCCCGCGCGCGGAGAGCGCGCGCAGCGGCTCGCCGAGACCCTCGCGCTCCACGCCGAGGGTCATCGTGGTTGACTCGCCGCCGGGGATCACCAGGCCGTCGAGCCCGTCGAGGTCCGCCGGCGCCCTCACCTCGCGCGCCGTCGCGCCCAGACGCTCCAGGACCCGCCGGTGCGCCTCGAAGTCGCCCTGCAACGCAAGCACGCCCACCAGCGGCGCATCCGCCGATAGATCTCCCACGGTCGGCGGCTACCAGCCGCGTTGGGCCAGGAGCTGCTCGTCGGCCAGCTTCGAGCTCTCGAGGCTCGCCATCGCGGGACCGAGGCCGCGCGAGGCGGCGGCCACGCGCTCGGGGTCCCGCCAATGGGTGGTGGCCTCCACGATCGCCCGCGCTCGCGCGGGCGGGTCCTCGGACTTGAAGATGCCCGACCCCACGAACACCCCTTCGGCGCCCAGGGCCATCATCAGAGCGGCGTCGGCGGGTGTGGCGATGCCGCCCGCGCAGAACAACACCACCGGCAGGCGTCCGCTCCGCGCGACACCGCGCACGAGATCGAGTGGCGCGGCGTGCTCCTTGGCGGCGCTCGCCAGCTCCGACTCCTCGAGCGAGGCGACACGGCGTATCTCGCCGGTGATGCCGCGCATGTGGCGCACCGCCTCCACGATGTCGCCGGTACCGGCCTCCCCCTTGGAGCGGATCATCGCCGCGCCCTCGCCGATGCGTCGCAAAGCCTCGCCGAGGTTCGTGGCTCCGCACACGAACGGCACCTTGAAGGCCCACTTGTCGATGTGGTTCGACTCGTCGGCGGGCGTAAGCACCTCCGACTCGTCGACGTAATCGACCTCCAGCGCCTCCAGCACCTGAGCCTCCACGAAATGCCCGATGCGCGCCTTGGCCATCACGGGGATCGTGACGGCGGCCTGGATGCCCGAGATCATCTCCGGGTCCGACATGCGAGCGACTCCACCGTCGCGGCGGATGTCGGCGGGCACGCGCTCCAGCGCCATAACCGCGCACGCGCCCGCGTCCTCGGCGACCTTCGCCTGCTCGGGTGTCACCACATCCATGATCACCCCGCCCTTGAGCATCTCGGCCAGGCCGCTCTTGACGGTGAATGTCGCCTCCTCGCGCATCAATCAGGATCTTATCCCGACCGGCACATGTGCCGGTCGGCCCGACCGTACATGTACGGTCGGGGACAACGCCACATGTGGCGTTGTCTTCCGTGAAAATAGAGATGAGGTCCCGGCTGGACTACTTCAGCCGGAAGGCCTTGATGCGGTCGTCATACTGCGCGCTGTCCTTGGCGTACACGCCGTAAGCGAGCGCCTGGATGAGGCTCAGCAGCGCCGTGTGCGAGCGCACATACGCGGGGCTGTTGGAGGAGTAATAGAGCTTGATCCGCGCGAGCTTGGCCACCTCGGAGAGCGTGGCGTCGGTGATCGCCGCGGTTTGCGCCTTGCGGTGGCGGGCGAGCTTCATCGCGCGCACCACCAGCGGATGGGGCCGGCCCGCGGAGAGGCCGATCACGAGTGTTGTCGCGTCGATCCGCCCCAAGCGGCTGAGGGCCTCCTGCGATGGGCTCGCGACGACGTCCACGCGCAGGTCGAGCAGCATCAGCAGGTGGCGCAGATAGCTGGCGAAGAACGCCATCTGGTCCGTTCCCGCCACGAGCACCTTCTGGGCGCCCACGATCGCCTCGGTGAGGGCCTCCACGGCCGGTCGCGACACCTTGCGCGCGGTCTCCTCCACGTTGAGGTGATCGGCCGCGAGCGCCGTCTCGAACTCGTTCTGGTCGAGCGAGAAAAGCGGCGCGGAGCTCTCCGAGGATGCCACCGACGCCGGCTGGGCGTGCACGCGCCTGTACTCGTCGCGCGCCGCCGCCTGCAACTCGGGAAAACCCTCGAAACCGAGCGCCTGGGAGAAACGAACCACCGTCGAGCTCGACGTGTTCGCCCTGCGCGCCAGCTCCTCGGCCGTTTGGAAGGCCGCCTCGTCGAGATGGTCGACGATGTACTGCGCGACATCCTTCTGCGAGCGCGAGCACTCCTCGAAGCGGGTCTGGATGTAGAGCGAGAGACTCTGATGCTCGCCCACGCCGCTGACGGGAGGCTTCTCTGGGGCAGCTAGTCGCTTCATCGGCGCTGTTGTTCGACAAGCGCGCCCCTTACTCCTCCACGACCCATCACATCTCGCCGCGGCGATCACCGCTCAGCCCTGACCGGCTCTCCCTCCGTACCGGCCGCCACGGCGCCGGGCCAAGTCCACGAAGTACTCGAGCGCGCCCGGGTTGGCCAACGACTCCACGCTCGCCGCCTCCTCAGGCGCCGCGCCCATCAAGATCCGCTTGATCGGCACCTCCAGAGCCTTCCCCGAGAGGGTGCGCGGGACCTCCTCGATCTGCAAGATCTGGTTGGGCACATGACGAGGAGAGCAGTCCTCGCGAACGCGATGCTTGATCCGCGCTTCGAGCTCCCCATCGAGTTCCGTTCCCTCGCGGAGCACGACGAACAACACCATCCACAGCTCGCCCTCGCCATCCTCGCCGGGCACGTCCACGACGAGCGCGTCGGTCACCTCCGCCACCGCCGAAGTGGCGCGGTAGATCTCGCTCGTTCCCATCCGCACCCCCTGGCGGTTGATCGTGGAGTCAGAGCGGCCGTAAATCACAGCGCCTCCGCGAGGCGTGATTCGAACCCAATCCCCATGGCGCCAGATCCCCGGGTACATGTCGAAGTAGCTCTCGCGGTAGCGCTCGCCCGGGTGGGTTGGATTGTCATCCCCCCACAAGAACAACGGCATCGAGGGCAGCGGCTTGGTGAGCACCAGCTCGCCCACCTCGTCCTCGAGCGCCCGCCCGGCCTCGTCCCACGCCTCCACCGCACACCCGAGCACGCGGCACTGGATCTCGCCTTCGTAAACCGGCAACAGCGGGCAGCCGCCCACGAACGCCGTGCACACGTCCGTGCCGCCGCTCGTGGAGAACAGCCACACATCGGACCCCACGTGGTCGTAAACCCAATGAAAGCCCTCCGGCGCCAGCGGCGAGCCGGTCGAACCGATCGCACGCAACGCGCTCAAGTCGAAATCCCGCGCCGGCTCCACCCCGCTCTTCTCGCAGCTCGCGAGAAAACCCGCGCTCACGCCCATGCAGCTGATGCGGGCGTGCTCGGCGAGCGCCCACAACCGGCTCAGGTCGGGGTAGCCGGGGCTGCCGTCGTAGAGCACGATCGCGGCCTCGCTGAAGAGGCAGCCGATCAGGAAGTTCCACATCATCCAGCCCGTAGTGGTGAACCAAAACATGCGGTCGCCCGCGTGCAGGTCTAGGTGAAGCATGCTCTTCTTTAACTGCTCCACGAGGATGCCGCCGTGCCCGTGCACGATCGCCTTCGGCAAACCGGTCGTGCCCGAGGAGTAGAGCACCCAAAGAGGGTGATCGAAAGGCACCTGCTCGAAGCGTGGCTTCGCGCCCTCGCCGCGCGCAACCAACTCCTCCCACGCGATCCCGCCGGGCAGCGCCGAGGTGTCCGCCGTCCGGTCCAGGTAAGGCAGCAAGATCGTATGCTCGAGCGTGGGCAGCCCGTCGAGGATCGTGGCGAGCGCCCGCGCGCGATCGAAGTCCTTGCCGCCGTGGCGATAGCCGTCCACCACGAACATCGCCTTCGGCTCGATCTGCGCGAACCGGTCGATCACGCTGCGCGCGCCGAACTCGGGTGCCGCGCACGACCAGATCGCGCCGATACTCGCGCACGCGAGGAACGCTACCAGTGTCTCCGGCACGTTGGGCATGTATCCGGCGACGCGATCCCCACGGCAAACGCCGAGCGAGCGAAGGCCCTCCGCCACCTCCGCCACCTGCCTTAAGAGCTCGCCCCAAGTGAGCTCGCTCAGCGGACGAAGCTCCGATTCGTGCAACACCGCCACCGCATCGGGATCGCGATCGCGCAGCAACATGTTCTCGGCGTAGTTCAAGCGCGCGCCCTCAAACCAGCGTGCCCCGGGCATCTCCCGTGAGGCGAGCACACGCTCGTAAGGAGCCGAGCAGCGCACGCCGAAGTACTCCCAGATGTCCCCCCAGAACTGCTCGAGCTCGACCACCGACCACTCCCACAGTCCTCCGTAGCCCGCGAACTCGCGGCCGTGACGCCCCGCGGCCCACCGCATGAACGCCGTCATCCGCGTCCCTTCCGCCCGCTCGGCGGAGGGAACCCACAGGGGCGTTTGCTCGCGCGCGTCCGCCATCACAGCCCCTATCCTGCCATGCCCGTGGATATCCGTATGCTGCGCGCCCACTTTCCCGTGCTCGAGCACACCGCCTACTTCAACGCGGGCACCGACGGACCCCTGCCTGCGGCGGCCGCGCACGCCGGCGCGCGAGAGCTGCTCGGCGAGGCCGAGCGGGGCCGCGCACGGGAGCATTTCGAACGGCGCGCCGAGCTCGCCGCCGCGCTGCGTGCCGGCTACGCCCGCGCGCTGTGCTGCGAGCCCGAGGACGTGGCGCTCACGACGTGCACCACCGAGGGCCTATCGATCGTCATCGACGGGCTCGAGCTGGGAGAAGGCGATGAGATCCTCACGAGCGAGGAGGAGCACCCCGGCCTGCTCGGCGTGCTCGCCGCCGCACGCGAGGTCAACGGTGCGATTGTGCGCATGGTTCCGCTCGAGCGGATCGACGAGGAGGTGGGCCCGAGCACGCGGCTGGTGGCCTGCTCGCACGTGAGCTGGATGAC
>DATBTP010000002.1:0-24285 GCA_036559185.1 Solirubrobacteraceae bacterium
CCGCGGCGAACGTCTCCAAGCGTCCCTTGATCTCCGCTGGCACGACCTCCTCGGCTACCTCCATCACGGCCATGATGCCCTCCTCGCGTCGGGATCACAAACACAAGGAGGGTTCGCTAAACCAGCAACAAACCCTACACAGAACCTAACAAAGCACTATTAAACCCACCGGACGACCCCAGGGTTTACGCGACAGCCTCCGTCCTTTGCGGGCGTGTCGGCGCCAGCGTTCCGGACTGCTGCAACCTCTTGGAGACGGAGAGGCCTGATCGCTTCAGGCTGAGATGCGACTGGCGTTCCGCAGCAGCGCTCCGCTTGACCGCTTATCAAGATCGCGAGGCTGCTGCTCGACCGCTGCTTCTCGCGCTCAGACGCCGCCGGTCAGCTTGTTGTGTACTCCTTCTCGGCCTTCTCGAGTTCCTTTTGGAACTCCTTGGCGTCGACGTCGATTTCCTTCTCGATCGTCTTTTGAGCGCGCGTGAGTACCTTGTCGAGCTGTTCTTCAAGGCGTGACTCGCCGATCACGAACAGCGTTGCTTCTCCGGCTTCGATGAGGTCGCCGAGTTCCTTGGCGGCGTCCCCGGGGATGCCCTTTCTGAAATGTCCGCCGAGACCGCCGATGACGCCCCCGACCAAAGCCGTCGGGATGATCGCTGGTGCAGCTAGGACGCCGACCGCCGCCCCGACTGCGATGCCTCCCCACGCGCCGTGCTGGGTGGGCTTCTCGTGCTTCTCGACGTGGACCTTGCCGTCAGTGTCCTTTGTCACCAACGCAACGTCATAGGTGCCCACGAGCTTCGCCGCATGCAGTTCGAGAAGCGCGTCGTAATCCGCCTCCGCGCCAGCACGGTCAGTGTAGGTAGCGGCATAGATGAAAACCGGCCTGTCGCTCATCTGATCTCCTGTTCATGGCTTGGGATGTTCTGAAGAGGCTGCCCGCACTCCACGCTAAGAACATTTGAGGGATTCGTATGCCTGCTTGTAGCCCGCCGCAAGTCCGGCGACCGCAGTCTTGACCTGGGGCTCGGATTGCTTGAGCACGGCTTCGATGTTCCCCGAGGATCGCGCTGTCGAGGCGAGGGTCTTCGCGAGTCCAGCAAGCTCGGCCTGGAGGGCCGTCTGCGCGGTCTGCACCGGAGCCTTGCTAGCCGCCGGCAGATTTGCGGTGGATTCCTTGATCTTGGCGGCTTCCTTGCCCATCGCCGCGGCGGCCTCTTTGATTTCTTCCGGTGCTTTTGTGGAGATCGACAGGCCAGACAGTTTCGAGAGTTCCGCCTGGATTGCCTTGGTGGAGGAACACACTTGCGCCGTCGCCTTTTCTTCAGAGGATTCGCCACACGCGGCCAGCCCTATCGGGACGAGCAGGATCGCCGCTAGGACTACTGGGCCCCTACAGGCCCTGAACACCATAACTCCACGCGCGGGCTGTGATGACATCTGGGCCTCCTTCTAAGGCGTCAAGACCGACTTCGAAACGCAGCAACGCGGACATCCTCCAACGAAGTGAGCCGCCCTCCATCGGTAGTCCCCCGCACAACAGTTGCACATTAGTAGTCCCCCGCACAACAGTTGCACATTGTTGGCATCCATTGGATGGCTCAGCGCGCCCGTAAGGGGCCGACTTGCGTCTGAAAATAAGTCAGATGTCTGTGTCCGGTTATGGTGGCGTGATGGACTGGGGCCTTGCGACGGTCGGACTTGCGCTGCTGCTCGTCGCGGCGGTATCGCGGCGGCTGTCCGGTACGCCGATCACGACGCCTATGGTGGTGGTCGCCATCGGCGTTCTCGCCGGCCCGCTGGTGTTCGCAGACCTCACCGTGGGACCGACGAGTTCGACGGTGCGCGAGCTCGCCGAAGCGACGTTGGCGGTGGTGCTGTTCTCGGATTCCTCGCGCATCGATCTCAGGTCACTGCGTCGGGAATCCGCGATGCCGGTGCGCCTGCTTGGCGTCGGGCTGCCGCTCACGATCGTGCTGGGCGCGGTACTGGCTCTTTCCCTGTTCGGATCGTTCTCACTTAGCGACGCGCTGATCCTGAGTGTGATCCTCGCGCCGACGGACGCGGGACTCGGTAGCGCGGTCGTGACGGACGCGAGACTTCCCCAACGTGTGCGGCAGTCGTTGAACGTCGAGAGTGGGCTGAACGATGGGATCTGCGTCCCGATCCTCTTGATCGTTCTGGCGACCTCTGAGACCGGTAGTGCGGTCCATCCGGGGCAGGTGATCGGTGAAGAGATTGGCTACGGGCTCACCGGTGGCATCATCGCGGGGGCTATCGCGGCCACGATCGTGAACAACGCTGGCGCGAGAGGCCTGATAGCCGATGAGTGGCGCCAGATCGTCCCCGTGGCCGCAGCGGTGCTCGCGTACGGGATCGCGGAGGCCCTCGGCGGGTCGGGCTTCATCGCGGCCTTCACGGCAGGCGCGCTGTTCGGCCTGATCGCCCGCGAGAACGCTGCCTCATCGATGCGGTTTACCGAGGAGACGGGGGCGCTGCTAGATAGCGTCACCTTCCTGATCTTCGGTGCCATCCTGCTCGGCCCCGCGCTCGAGCATGTGAGCTGGCAGATCGCGCTCTACGCGGTACTGGGCCTGACGATCGTTCGCATGCTGCCTGTAGCTATATGCCTATTGGGCACCAAGGCGCGCGGCCCGACCGTGGCGTTCATCGGCTGGTTCGGCCCGCGCGGGCTCGCATCGATCGTATTTGCGGTGATCGTCGAGGACACATATCAGACTCACGCCACGACGATCCTCACCGCCTGCTACCTGACCGTGGGCCTATCGGTCCTCCTTCACGGCCTCTCAGCGTCGCCGCTCGTAAGCAGCTACGCCGCCTGGTACCGCGCCACCACGGGCGGGCGAGCTACCGAGATGGAGAGTCAACCGGCACACGAGCATCGGGCGAGGGGACCTGGCGCCCTACAGGGCAACCAATCTGTCGTGGAGGCGTGAGCACAGTTTCGGTCTGAGCGGATCACACTCCGGCGACCGGCGCTTACGCGCGGAGACGACGGGGGCGCGACCGACGCCGTGACAGCGCCTCGAAGAAGATCATGTAAAGCGCCACAGCAAAGTAGACGGTTACGGCCACCGGTGGTACAACGAGCCCGATCAGGATTGCGAGCAGGTATCCGCCGAGCACGGGAAGCAGTTCGAGTGGTTCATCCTGCTGCTCCGCGCCCACTTCCGCAGGTGAGGAGAGGCCCTCGCGCCTGGCATAGGCGTCCAATGCGAAGCTAAGGGCCCGGATGGCCAGCAGGGTCAGCCCGTACATCGTTACGAAAACGCGCTCGCTCGAGTTGGAGTGCAGGGCACCCGCGACGAGTCGGGTCGGGAACGGCAGGAACGCGACCACGAGCAATACGAGCAGGTTGATCCTCAACAACAAGGGATCTGTCCGCGTGAGCCCCTCCGTGAGCTGCGAGTGGCCCAGCCACGCAGCGCCGATCGTCAGGAAACTAACGACGTACGCGAGATAGAACGGCCACGCGTGAAGTACCTGCTCAAGTGCTGTGCCCGGCGGATGGATCGCGATATCCAGCACAAGCAGCGTGGCGGCGATCGAGAATACGCCGTCGCTGAATGCTTCCATGCGCGTAGTGCCAAGCGACCGGAGCGCGCGCGTATCTTCGCCAGGGGGCACACAACAATCATTCCACGTCCATAGACCGGCATCTTCCCGCTGGTCGACGGGGCGCTGAGGATCTCGACGCGATCAAGGTCACGGCATGCCCGGACCCTACCTCACACCGTTCGCAACGTCCCTAGGCACGACAGCTGGCCGCACCCGCGCCAGCTCTGTCTCCTGTCTCACTTCTGGTTTCTGGCCAGAGCAAACGCGTCAGAACCCAGCCCCGACACCAGCGCTTTGGACGAAACGCGAAAGCTAGCGTCGGCCCGTGGTTGGCCGCTCCTTTTCTCCTGGGAGCGGAAGTCGGCTCCAGCCTTCAGTAACGACATTGTTGGAGTAGATACCGTTTGGCGTACATGCCCAGCCTGATACGACTTCAGCCTGAGACATTCTTGCGGCTCGTCGAGGAGGCCCGTCGCCGCCAAGAGACCGTTGACGACGCCGCCGACCGTATCCTACGCGAACACCTGCCGGTGATTCACGACGCTGATAGCACGCTCGCGACCCTGGGCCGCCTGAAGCAACAGCGGGCTCGCATGAAGCCCGGCAAAGGAGCAGTCCGGCTCGTCCATGAAGGACGCCGGGAACTCGAACGGCGTCAGCCTTGAGCGGCATCGCAGCCGCGGTGCTCGCGGCGCTTGACTCTGTCGACGTGATGCCAAGGCTCGCCGCCAGCCGTCCCGGCCCAACAACTTGAAGATCGCCCGCGAGCGGTCCTTCGGGCAGATGAGCACGGTTGGCGCTACAGATTACATCGGCCTTGCGAGCGACTGCGACAGCAACGAGGTGTACGTCGTAGGCGTCGAACTCGCCGGCGATGAGCCTCAGCTGCTGTGGCAAGCCGTCGAGCAGGTCCTCGCGTGTGCGTCCGGTTAGCTCGTAGACGATCTCGCCAATCGGCCGGTTGTGGAGGGATGTCTGCGCCGGCAGTGCCCTTCTGATCGGAGACGGCTCGACGTTGGCCGAGTTGAACGACGGGGCGAAGTGGTCGAGGAATGCTTCGATCAGCTCCATGTCATAGCGGACGCCGCCGAGCCCGTCGATGGCGTTGCGGACGAACTCCATCCCGGCGATATCGGTCGTGAAGCCCTGGAGGAGTGTGCCGTCTGCGGCGAACTCGAGCAGCTTGAAGTTGTAGCCCGTCGGCTTCCTCAAGGCGCCGCAGAGCACCGTTGCGTCGAAGACGACCAGCACTCAGGGGTGGCGTCGAGCGACGATCTCGGTCGCTAGTTCCTCATCCGAGGAACTGGGTGTGCTCCCGGCATGCTCGACCAACCGTGCCTTGAGCTCCGTAGCCTTCTCCTGCTTGGCGCGGTCACGATCGAACTGGCCGGCGGCCAGTCGCCAGGAGCCACCCGGCGTCCGCTCCGCGCTCACGCGTTCGGCGTCTATCCATTTGTAGACCGCTTGCGGTGTAACGCCATAGCGCGCCGCAACTTGAGCCACAGATAGCCACTCGGGCTCTACCCGTGCTCGATCGCCGACGTGTCCTCGCCAAGCACCGACGAGGCGAAGCGCCCTCACGCGAGCGTCGACACCGAGCCGCTCGATATCAGCCGCGGCGTCGAGATGGCTGGCTAGAAGCGCAGCGAATATCTGTGCTCGATCGTCGTCCTCGTCGGCGTCCTCGAACGCCTCGCGAAGATCGTCACGCCCGAGCAGTCCCGAGGCGTCAAGGATCTCGACAGTCTCAATGACCTCGTCGTCAAAACCGTTGTAAAGGTCCAAGCGGCGACCGGCGCTCTCGAGGATCTCGGCAGCGAGGATCTTCAGCCGTGACGCACGCTCCTCACGGCCGCTGGTGACCGTCATGCGCCAAAGAACAGCGCGATCTGTCGGCGAAAGGATGCTCATGATCGACGATACCCCATCGACACAACTATATAAAGTCTTGAAAAATCTTCAACTTCTTAACGGAGATGCAGGATGTCGGGCAAGTCCGTCACGACGAGGCCGTAATCCGTGACCCATCTTTGGCCCATGTCAGTTCGTCCGATACGTCCCATGCGTCCCGAAAACCGCACAAAACGGACGATCTGAACGCTGACGGACGTATCTTGCACCCGTGTACGAGGTTCAGGGCCTTGTGGACCGTATGGTCCGTGGTGTTCGAGTCCACTCGAGCGCATGGAGGAGCCGTCGCCCCGTCATCAGCGCACAGACCCTTTCTTAGGTGACGGAAGCATCCCGAGCGAGTCCGCCGGCAACGCCCGACTCGCCTGCCAGACCTCCAAGCCCACGACCATTCCAGTCGCAGAGTGTAGTTCGCGCAGCCCAACCTCAGGCTCTCCGCCTACAACCGTACGCTGGTCATAGCCCTCACGGCGAAGCAAACAACATCCGCCCGCCGATCGTAATGCACCTCGATCGGCACGCCCCTACGCCGCCAGAGCCTCCCGCAACGCACTCGCCGCGACCCCTGCCGGCGGCCAGGTGAGCTGTAGCACTCCCCCACCATCGACGGCGCTGCGAACGCCCATCAACCCCACGCCGACCACGACCCCGTGCTCGTCGTATTCGACCGTATGCCTCTCGGGAGTCTCAAAATGGCACCCATGATCGTGTCGGTGATCGAGTAGCCAGCGGAGAGCTCACGCAGCCGCGGTCGAATTTCCGCAACGACGACACCCGGAGACGGTTAACTCAAGGGCATGGCGACAGAGCGGTGGCGGCAGGGGGCTGAACTCACGACGCGACAGGCAAGGCGCGATCAGCCGTTGAAGCGATTTGCGCGCGTAATCGCCCTCGCCACAACGAGCCTGGCGCTCGCGTTCTGCGCCCCGGCCGGCGCTGACACCCCCATGAGCATCGCAATCGACCCCCAAGCCGCCGGCCGCCCCGTGCCCGAACGCTTCCTCGGCCTCTCCTTCGAGGCGGCGGCGATCAAGAAGCTCGCGCACGACGGTCGTCGCGGCGACCTCGTGGAGCTTTTGCGGTCGCTCGGGCCGGGCATGCTGCGCTTCGGGGGGGTGACGGCGGACGAAAGCGTGGCGTGGAGCGATGGCGAAACACCCAAGCCGCAGTGGGCGTCGAGCACGATCGAGCCGTCTGACATGAGCGCGCTTGGCGTGCTCATGAGGCGCAGCGGCTGGCAGGTGCTCCTCACGGTGGGGCTCGCCCACTACGAACCAGCGGCGGCTGCTCGGGAGGTGGCGGCGGCGCACCGCGCGCTCGGCCCTTATCTAGCGGCAGTGGAGATCGGCAACGAGCCCAACGCCTATGGCAATCACGGTTTCCGCGAACTCCCTTGGCTCGCACAGGGCTATGAGGAAGAGGTGAGTACCTATAGAGAAGCCATCGACAGGCTCACACCGGGCGTAGCGATCGCCGGCCCCGACGTGTCGGGCTCGGGCGTGTTCCCCGAATGGGGCAGCGAGGAGGCGTTGGCTCAGGAGCCGGCGCTGCTCACCGGCCACCACTATCCGCTCGGCTGCGCGCAAACGCCGTCGCCCTCGATCGAAACGCTGCTGAGCTCAGCTACGCGTGGACTGGCGGCGCGCTCGCTGACAACCTACTTGCAGGTGGCGAACATCAACGGGCTGCCCTTGCGGATCGACGAGGCCAACACCGTGTCGTGCGGAGGTGTGACGGGCATCTCCAACACGTTCGCCTCCGCGTTGTGGGCCACCGGATACATCACGCAGGGAATGGCGGCGGGGACGGTGGGCGTCAACCTCCAGGGCAACCCCACGAACTGCACCGGCTACACACCGATATGCGCCCCCGATCCAACGGCCCTCGCGGAAGGCAGGTTTCGCGCGCAGCCGGAGTGGTATGCGCTGCTGCTCACGAGATCGCTCGTGGGCGAGCGCCCGCTGCCAACCACGATTTCGGGCGAAGGCGTAGAAGGCTCACCCGATCTCGTGGCGGCCGCGTTCGAGGGACGAAAGCACTCGTTGAAGGTGGCGCTCGCCGATGACGACCCCCAGGGCGCCCCGCCGGTGGCACTCCAAATAGAAGTGGGCCCCGACATGGGTATTGCGCACGTCACGCGCCTCACCGCGCCCTCCGAGAGCGCCACCGGCGACGTGCGCCTGGCCGGGCGCCCGGTCGCCGCGAACGGCGCCTGGAGCGCGCCCAAGCACACGGAAACTGCCGCACCGCGCTCGGGGATGCTCGCGCTGGAACTGCCCCCGGGCAGCGCCATGCTCGTGACCATCGGTCGCGCGAAACCGGCGAAGCCCGTGCACCGGCACAAGCACAAGCACAAACGCAAAGCCAAATAGCGCGACCGTTATATCCTCACGACAGATGGTGGCCGTCGGCGAGACCGAGTCAGACGCCCCCGACGCGGTGGTGTGCCTCGTGACGGCGCCTCGGGCGCACGGCCACCCGATCGCAACCGCGATGATCGACGAGGGGCTCGCGGCGTGCGTGAACGTCGTGCCTTCGGTGGACTCGGTGTATCGCTGGGAGGGCAAGGTGGAGCGGAGCGAGGAGTCGCTTCTCGTGGTGAAGACCACACGCGCCGCCGTTCGCCGAATCGACGAGTTGCTGCGCGCTGTCCATCCGTACGACACCTTCGAGCTCGTAGTCCTGGATGTCCTCGGGGGAAGCCATCCTTATCTCGCATGGATCGCCGAATCGGTAGGTAACACTTCACCAACACGAACACGTTGATCTCCTTGGATGAGATCCTCGTAGCGCCTGGCGTCCGATAGGCCCCGCACCGATAACGCAAAGGATCTACCATCCCGCTGGTGATCGCAGGGCTCCCAGTGAGTACCGGATGCCGTCGATGACGAGCCCGCGAAACCTCGCGGTGGCGCCGGTGCTATGACCACCGCGCTTTCGATCTGGCTCGCGTTGATACTGGGCGTGTCAGCCGGCTCGAAGGCTTGGCGGGCCGATTCCTCGGCGCGGGCGCTTTCCACCTATGGGATCGCGTGGCCGCGAGCGCAGCGAGCTGTGATGTGGGGGCTCGTGGCAGTGGAGGCCGGCCTGGCGGTGGCGCTCGTGGCTGGAGCGCCCGACGCGGCGGCGATCGCCACGGGCGTGTTCCTCGCCTTTGCGCTCGCCGTCACGGCGGCGCTGCTCGCGGGCCAACGCGGGCGTCCGTGCGCGTGCTTCGGGAGCGCCTCGCGTTTGAGCTGGAGCTCTCCGCTTCGGCCGCTACTGCCGGCGACGCTCGCCGCGGTGGCGGCGTTCGGGGGACTGCCGGCCGCCCCTTCGAGCTATGACCGGTGGCTCACCGTTGGATTCGCGGTGAGCGCGGCCGTCCTCGTGGCGCTCGCGCTGGGGGTACTCGCGCTGGCGCGCGAGGTGGGCGTGCTGCGCTTGCAAAACAGCAGCAAGGGCGCCCTTGAGATCGAGGGCGAGGGGCCCGCGCTGGGTGTCGCCCAAGCTTGGGCGACCGGGGTGCTGAACACGCCGCGCGCACTGCTGAAGCTCGCTATCTTCACCTCCGAGGCATGCCCCCTCTGCCGGGCGGTGGAGCCGGCGGTGGCACACGTGGCCTCCGACCCGCTGGTGTCTGTGGCGATCTTCGACGAGGTATCCGACGCACAGACCTGGAGCGCCGGCGCGATACCCGGGAGCCCCTACGCCGTAGCGCTCGACCTCAATGGCGTGACGCTGGCAAAGGGCACCTTCAACGGACTCGCCCAGCTCGAGAGCGTGGTGGCGACGGCGCGCTCGCGTGAGAGAACCGAGAGCAGGGGCGTGCGGCTTGCCGTCTGAGCCTCCCGAGGAGCGCTTCGCCGACGCGGTACTCCATCACAGCAACCGCCGCGGCTTCCTGGAGTGGGCGGGCGCGGCCCTGATCGGACTCGCGGGAGCGCGCACGGTGGCGCAACTCGCGCTGCCCGATGAGGCCGATGCTTATACGAATTTCTGCGGTCACACCTACACCACGGGCAACTGTCCTCATCCCACGGGCCTGCCGAGAGTGGACAGCAACGACTACCCGCTGCGGGCGAGCGACGGCCATCCCGTCGACGACCTCGGCCGCCCGATTGGCTCGCACGGCTACCCGGTGGACGCTCACGGGCACCGCCTGCTCGAACCCGACGGTGAGCCAATGGCGCCCGCGCCGCGAACGAAGGTGTGCGAAAAAGCGGGCGTAGAGCATGGGCTGAAGCTCGAAAACGACGGCTCGTGGTATCGCTGCTGTGGGGGACGAGTACGCCGGTTGCGCGACTGTTGCGGCTTCATCACACACCGCATCAACGGCGACGAAGCGCTCACCGGCTACTGCTACAGCGGGCGCAAGGTGTTCTGCGTGCAGTACCACGAAACGATGGTCCCGTGCTGAGCGGCCGCGGGAGAAGCCCACACCACCGCCTGCCGGAGACATGCTGAGCGCACTGGCGGTGTCCGCCATGCTGACGGCGCTCGTGGCGGGCATCGCCGGCGCATGGTCGCCGTGCGGCTTCTCGATGGTCGACACGATCGGCACCGCGCTGGGCGACGCTCGCCGCTCCGCGACGGCGCTCGCCTGCGCGACGTTCACGGCCGGAGCGGTAACCGGAGGCGCGTTCACATTCGGCGGACTCGCCTGGCTTGGTCACGCCGCGGGCGGCTCAGAGGGCATGCGCGATGCGTTCGGCGCCACGATCGCGCTGGCCGCCGCGCTCGCCGACTGGCGGGGTGTGAAGATCGCGCCGCAGATCCGCCGCCAGGTGCCCGAGCGCTGGCGCTGGACGATGCCACTGCCGCTCGCCTGCGGTCTGTATGGGGTGCTGCTCGGGCTCGGCTTCACCACGTTCGTGCTCGCGTTCGCCGTGTGGGCGCTCGCGGGCGTCAGCTTCGCCGCCGGCGCTCCAGCGGTGGGGCTGCTCGTGGGCGGCGCGTTCGGCGTGGGGCGCGCGTTGCCGATCGTGTGGATGGCGCCCGGTCTGCGTAGCGAGGCGGGTGCGATGCGATTGGAGGGCATGGCCGCCGAGCCTCGCGTGTTGCTCGGCTTGCGCCGCCTCAACGCGATCGGATTGTGCCTGTGCGCGCTCTTTCTCACGGGCACGGTGGCGCAGGCAGCTACTCTCACCGCGGCAAGCGACCCCTCGGCGACGGGCGCCGAGCTCGCGTGGCAGGCGACGAACGGCACCGGCATGCTGCGCCTGCCGGCGGGCTCGACGAGCGTCCTGCCAGGTGGCTTTCCCGCGCTCGGCGGCACCTCGATCGCGTGGGCACAGGGCGGGCGGATCGCCGTAGCGGACCGCGCCACGTTGGCGGTGAGAACGACGATCCCAGCAACGTCGGTGAGCGCACTGGCGGTGTCCGACCGGTGGATCGTCTACCGCGCGCGGGCGGGCGGAGACAGCGAGAGGCTCCTCGCTGTCTCCCTCCCCCCCTCAGCGCCGACCCAGCGCCTGCTCGCCTCAGCGCCGCTCGGCGAGATCGGACGGCCGGCGCTCGACCGCTCAACGGCGGTGTTCGCGCTCGACACCCCCACGCACGCCATCATCGACGCGGTGAATCTCACCGGTAGCACGCGGCGCAGGTTACGTACGAGCACGTATGGCGCCACGCTCGCCAACCCCTCGCTGCTGAATGGACGGCTGCTCTACGAGCGCACCGACCGCTGCCAGCAACAGCTGCTGCTCGGATCGCCCTCGAGGGCGGGCGGCGAGCGCGTGCTGTTGAGCCTGCCCTCGACCGTGCCACGCGACAGGGGCTATGAACAGAGCTACGAACATGCCTACAACACGGCAAGCCTCTGCCACAACCGCGGCACGGCGGCGGGGAGCACGCGCCTAGGCTCCACCGCACTGAGCCCAACGACCGCGTATGTGACTGAGATCCCGGCAAACCCTGCGCAAGCGCGCATAGTGGCGATCTCGCGCGGCCACCCCTCGCGCGGGTCGGGCGCATTTGCTCGCTCGACGCCCGCGGCGATCGTAAAAACGCCACCTCCCAAAGCGTGGCAGCCGGACGTGCGGAGCGCTATCGCCTATGCCCGTACACGCGGGGGTGAAGTGAGCTTTGCCGTGCGTACCGCGCACGGCGTGTGGGGTTGGCATCCGACGCGCACCGTGCCCTCGGCGAGCGTGTTGAAGGCGATGCTGCTCGTCGCTTATCTCGACGACCCGCGCGTGCGCGACCGGCCGCTCACGGCCGCCGACCACCGTCTTATCGATCCGATGATCCAGCGCTCCGACAACGTCGCGGCGAGCCGGGTTCTCGAATTCGTCGGCCCCTCTGGGGTCTACGGGGTGGCCGCGCGCGCGGGCATGCGCAAATTCACGCTCGACCCCACGATCTGGGGCTTGAGCCGGATCGACGCGATCGACCAGGCGCGTTTCTTCCTGCACATCGACAGCCATGTGGTGGCGCGTCAAAGGGCAACCGCGATGCACCTGCTTGCCACCGTCACGCCAAGCCAGCGCTGGGGCATCGGCGAGCTGCGATTGCCCGGCTGGAGGCTCTACTTCAAGGGCGGCTGGGGCTCGGGAACCGGAGCCGTGGAGCACCAGGTGGCGCTCCTGCGTCACGGCTCGATCCGCGTGTCGCTCGCCGTGCTCATCACCAACAGCCCCAGCCACGCCTACGCCAAGCAGACACTGCGCGGCGTATTCGCGATCCTCTTGCGCGGCGTGCACCAGTTGCTCGTGCCGCCCGCGGTCGCCGCCCGAGAGTAACCGCTTAGCTGGCGGGCGGTGTGCGAGAAGCTGCGGTAAACCCGCTGGAGAGAACACGCCAAACGCTGAACATCCGTCCAGGGCGCGTGAGTATTCGCCGCGAGCGGTGTCTCACAACCGATCCACCTCACCAAAGCGCCTAACGGCGCATTCCAAGGAGGTATGCCGTATGAGACGAACACTGCTGACGGCCGTTGGCGTCCTAACGCTAGCGCTAGCCGTTCCGGGCGCGGCGCTCGCCCATCACGGCCACCGCCATCACCACAAGGCGAAAGCCAAGGCGCACCACGCGAAGTTCCGCTTCGAGCACATCGGCGCGACCGGCGCCGCGGGCCCGAGCGGTCCTACCGGTCCCACCGGTCCTACCGGTCCCACAGGACCTCCGCCACCCGAAAACGCGGGAACGGTGACGTCGTACACCAATAACGTGCTCACACTCACGCTCAACGACAACTCCACAGTGAGCGGCAAGGTCACCGAAGGCACGCGCATCCGCTGCGTCAAAGCCGCCAGCACGCCTCCCGCCGGCACCGAACCCACAGACGGCTCCCCCGGCGACGATAACGGCCAGGGCGACGACCAGAGCCGTGGCGACATGAGCCAGGGCGGCGAAGGTTGGGGCGATCACAAAGACGGCGGCAATGACGAAGGCGAAGAAGGCACGCCCGAACCCCCCTGTGACAGCTCGCTGCTCGTGCCTGGCGCGATAGTCCGCGCGGCGGAGCTGCGCATCGGTCCGGGTGGCACGGAATTCGAGAGCGTAGTGCTGGTGAGGTAGATCATCGCCACGACTCACAGTGGGGGCGGCGGCATCTGTCTCGGCCGCCGCCCCCACGCCGCACGCGGCGCTATAAACCGAAGAGGCGGGTAACGCGTGGAAGGCGACACAACCATGTCAACACCCAGCGCATGAGCCCCTCGGTATCCGTCAGGCTGCTGCTCTCCCAGAGCGACGCCCGGCTAGCGGCGTTTGCGCGCGCCGGTCACGAGCGAGCGTTCGAAGCGCTCGTGCAGCGCTACCGTCGCCCCCTGCACCGTTACTGCCGACGCCTGCTGCTCTCCGACGAGCGCGCCGAGGACGCGCTGCAGCAGGCGCTTCTGCAAGCCTGGCTGGCGCTGCGGGCCGGTACGGAGGTGGGCGAGGTGAAGTCGTGGCTCTACCGCGTCGTGCACAACGCCGCGGTGAACGCTCTGCGCGTGTCGGGCTATGACTACTGCAAGCTCAACGAGAGCCTCTCCGGTGCCGACGCTCCGCAGGCCGACCTCGACCGGCGGATAGCGGTGCGCGAGGCGCTCGCGGGACTCGCGGCGTTGCCCGAGATGCAACGCGAGGCGCTGCTGCGCACGGCGGTGGAGGGACGCACCCACCAGCAGGTGGCCCGCGATCTCGGTGTCAGCGAGAACGCGCTACGCGGTCTGGTGTATCGGGCGCGCACCACGCTGCGGGCCGCCGCCGGCGCGCTCACCCCGTCGCCGCTCCTGAGCTGGGCGCTCGGCGCCACCCGTGGCACGCCGGTGGTGGAGCGTCTCGCCGAGCTTGGCGCGGGCGGCGGCTCGGCTGGCCTCGCCGGCCTGCTGATGAAGGGCGGGGCCGTGGCCGTGACCGCGAGCGTGCTCGCCGGGGGAATCGTCGCGGGCCGCCACCAACCAAAGGCGAACGCGAAGCGAGCCATCAAGCATGCGTATTCGGCGTCGGACACCACCACCACCGACATCGCGACGGCCTCGGAGCGGCCCGCCCGGACCGCCGCCGCCACGCAGAGGAAAGCCGTCCTCGAGGCCCCCTCGCAAGCCCGGCGCTCCCCGCCTCACACGATCCTGTTCGCGCGACATCCCACACACAGCCCGCAGCGGCTGACGCCCGCCTCCTCCCCCGCGCCATCAAGCGGCGTTTGGTCGGGCGGGCATCACCGCAACGGGGGCGTGGGCGAAAGCTACACAACCGGCTCGGGTACTAGAGACGGGGCCTACAACAGCGCCCCAGGCGGCGGCACGACGGCACCCGGTGACACGCGTGGCGAAGCGAACTCGGGTAAACGCGCCGAAGGCGTCTCCGATAGGGGCGACGCCAAAGGCACAAACTCAACGGCCGCCGGCGGCGAATCGCACGACTCCACAGGCAGCCCCCAGCAAGACGAACGCGACCGTGAAGCCTCCAACAGCAGCGCGGGCGCGGAAGCCGACGCTACGGGCTCGCAGGGAGGCTCGCACGACCGCCAGACCAAACCCGACAGCGGTTCCTCGACCGGAACGAGCACTTCCCCCAAGACCGAACAAGCCGCTGTGGAACCCGCCGAACCAGACTGAACGGAGCGCGGCGCGTCCGCGCCGCGGTGGACTTCAGGAACGAGCGTCGTCGAAGAAACCGATCAGCAGCTCGTTCACACGCTCAGGAGCGTCGTGCTGCACCCAGTGGGTAGCCTCAGCGATGCGCTCCATGCGCACGTCGGGCACCCACTCGCGCGCGGGCTCCGCGAGCTCGCTGCCGAGATGGCGGTCGCGCATGCCCCAAATCACGAGCGTCTTGGCCCGAACCGGCGTCAGCCGCGCGAGCGCTTTGCTCGGTGAGCGACGCAAGGCCGCCCTGTAGTAGTTGATCATGCCGGTGAGCGCTCCCGGCTGCGACCACGCCTCGACGTACCGCTCGAGGTCCTCGTCGCTGAAAGCGTCTTTGGAGTCAGCCCGAAGCGAGCGCTTGGCGAAGGAGAAGTCCTCGCGCGCGAAGAGACGCTCGGGCAGCTTCGGGATCTGGAAGAAGAACATGTACCAGCTCTTGCGTAGCTGCTTGAGCGTCCTGAAACCCTCCAGCATGCGCGCCGGATGGGGCACGTTGAGGATCGCCAGGCGCCTCACCACCTCGGGATGACCCATGGCGACGGCGTACGCCACCGCCGCGCCCCAGTCGTGCCCGGCGAGATACGCGTTCTCCTCGCCGAGAGCGCGTATCAGTCCGGCGATATCGTCAGCCAGCAGACCCGTCTCGTATGAGCGCCAACCCTTGGGCTTGTCCGACAGGCCGTAGCCGCGCATATCTGGCGCCACCACGCGGTAGCCGGCCGCCGCGAGCGCCGGGATCTGGCGGCGCCAGGAGTACCAGAACTCGGGGAAGCCGTGAAGCAGCACCACGAGCGGCCCCTCCCCCGCTTCGACGTAGTGCAAACGCACACCGCCGCCGACATCCGCGTAGCCGTGCTCGAGCTGCGACTCGATCGTGGAGCTCATCGCCAACCATCCTAAACCCTCGACGTCCGCCCCGGATGTCACCTTGTTAGGCGGACATCGTCGACTTGGAGGACCGTTGCCCGCACTACTGCTCATAGCCGGCCTCGTTCTCGGCGCTCTCGCGGGCGCCGCGCTGGCCGGTGCGCTCGCGCGCTCCTCGCGCGAGCGCACGCGCGAGGACTTGGAGACGATCGCCGCCGAGAATCGCGAGCGCATGCGCGACGAATTGAAGGCGATCTCCGCGGACGTGCTCACGCAAACCGGCGACTCCGTCGCCCAGCGCCTCATCGAGCAGCAACGCGCCGAGCAAGAGCGCGCGGCCGGCGAGATGGCGCGTCGCGCCGAGGAATGGAAAGGACTCGTGCAGCCCGTCCACGAGAAGCTCGGCAAGTTCGAGAGCGAGATCGGCCGCCTCGAGCGCGAGCGCAAGCACGCCCAAGGCGAACTTGCGAGCATGGTGCGCCAGCTCCACGAGGGCGTGGGAGGCTTGCGCTTGCAAACCGGCAACCTGGTGTCTGCGCTGAAGGGGTCGAGCACGCGCGGCTCTTGGGGCGAGCTGCACCTGCGCCGGGTGATAGAGATGGCGGGCATGGTCGAGCACTGCGACTTCGTGGTGCAGAGCACTATCCAAACCGAAGACGGACGGCTGCGCCCGGACGTGCTTGTCCACCTCCCAGGCGAGAAGCTGATCGTGATCGACTCGAAGTTCCCGGGCAGCGCGCTCTTCGAGAACGTCGATGCCACCGAGGAGTCCGAGAGTCAGGTGGCTGTGGCGCGGCACGCCAAGCAACTGCGCGAACACATCACCAAGCTGGCCTCCAAGGGCTACCAGGATCAATTCGACTCCACGCCGGAACTGGTCGTGATGTTCGTGCCCTCCGACGGCAACTACCTGGCCGCGCTCGCAAGCGATCCCACGCTCATCGAGTACGGCGTCCACCAGGGCGTCCTCATCGCGACGCCGACGACGCTGATCGGCCTGCTCAGGGCGATCGACTATGGCTGGCGCCAGGAGCGGCTCGCGGAATCGGCCCGTCAGATCGCCGAGATAGGCCGCGAACTGCACAAGCGGCTCGGTGTTTTCGTCGAACCGCTCACCAAGGTCGGCCGCCATCTCAACTCAGCCGTCGACGCCTACAACCAGGCGGCGCGCTCGTTTGACTCGCGCCTTACCCCGAAGGTGAAGGAGCTGGTCGAGCTGGGCGCGTCCTCGGGGCGCGAGGTCCCCGAGCCAGCCTCGATCGAGGCGAGCGCGCAGCCGCCGATCGCCAGAACCGAGTTCGAGCCGGCGCGCCTCGAGTCGGGACAGATCGCGCACACGCCGGCCATCCGCGCGAAGGACGTGCGCTCGAGCGACCCATCCCTCAGCGGGGCGTCGGGGCTCGAGCGAGCGGGGTCCTCTCCGCTGGGCGAGCCCTCGTCCAACTGAGCCCGTGGCGGCGGCTCGCCGACAAGAGCACGACGAGCGCGCATGCCACCGGCACGGTGGCCGGAAGCTCGTCCACCGCGAAGAACAGCAGGTCGAACGCGCCGGCGAACACCGCCACGAGGGCGGCGCCCGCAAGCTGCCGAGCGCGACCGCCGGTCGTCGCGAGCAGCCCGCCGAACAGGCCGGCTATGAACAGGTCGCCGTAGCCCATCGCCGCGGCGCCGAACATCTCGGCCTGAAGGCGCGGCAGGCCGGCCGCCGGGTGAGCGGCGTTGAGCGCGTCGTTCGGCTGTTGCAGCAGGTCGGAGATCACGAGCGCGGCGTCGGCGAGCGCCATCGCCACTATCCCCAGCGCAAGCCATCGCGCCGGCGTGACGCCCGCGATCAGCGCGCCGAGCGCCGCGCAGCTGAGCGCCGACAGAGCCACCGCGGCGCCCTCCCCGACGAGCCCGCTCCGATCCACCCACGCGAGCGCGAACATGGGCGCCGCGAGCAGCGCCCATGCGGGTTTTCCCCGCTCAGAAGGCCACACCAGCCAACCGAGGGCCAGCGCCGCGAGCAGGGGCACGGCGACGAGCGCGATATATGTGAGCGCCTGAGCGCTCCCCTCTTCATCGATTCTGCCAACCGCCACGAAGCCGATCACCGAGATCGCAGGGATCAACGCCCACAATGGTCCGCGCAAGCGCGCCAACCTCCCCGGCGACCAGGCGCGGGGGAGCGCCACCACCACACCCTGGCAGAGCGAGAGCGAACCGATTGATACCCAAAATGGCAACACCCAGTCAAAATAGAGCCACATGACGCGCTGGGACTGGACCTGGGAGGAGCGCTCCCGCTCAAGCCGCGCGCCCACGGTCGACGCCGATCCGGTCACCGACGAGCGCGAGACGCCATCTTCGCGGGGCGCTCCGCAAGCAAACGGGAGCGACCGGCCGAACGGCGGCGAGGGAGTGTTCCGCCGTCGGCGCATCGGCGCGGGAGTCGCGCTGCTTGCGATCGCGGTGCTCGCGATCCTCGCCATCGGGTCGAGGGGCGGCTCCAAACATCTCCCCGCCCTCGCGGCAAAGAGTCACGTGGCGAAGCTCGCACCCTCCGCCGCCGAAGAGGCGGCGGAGACGTTCAAGGCGGAAACGAGGGCGATCGAATCGGTGCTCGCCTACACACCGGCCGTCACCAGCGGAGGCTCGACGGGCGACGAGGTGGCGCTTACGTTCGACGACGGACCAGGTCCCTACACGCAACAGCTCGTGGCGGAGCTCAACCGGTTGAAAGTGGAGGCGACCTTCTTCGCCATCGGCAACCAGGAGCAGTACTTCTCGGCGGGCACCGTGGATGAGATCAACTCCGGCGACACGGTCGGCGATCACACGGAGACCCACCCGATGATGGCAAGCCTATCCGCGCACGACCAATACGAAGAGCTCTTCGACCAGATGGCCCAGATAGAGGTGCTGGGAGGGAGACGCCCGCGCCTCTTCCGCCCGCCCTACGGCTCGTTCAACGCGACCACATTCCGCGAGCTCCACCACCTGCGCCTGCTGATGGTGCTTTGGTCGGTGGACACCGCAGACTACAGCTTGCCGGGGACCCAGGCGATCGAGGAAAGGGCGCTCGCCGGCGCGAAACCAGGCGCGATCATCCTCATGCACGACGCCGGCGGGGATCGCTCGGAGACGATCGCGGCGCTACCGGCCATCGTGAGCGGGCTGCGTAAGCGCGGCCTGCATCCCGTCACTGTCCCGCGCCTGCTCATGGACGACCCGCCGCCGCACGGTCAGCCGATCCCCACGAGCCTCACCGGTGGCTGACGAAGCTATACCCGTTCCAAATCGCCGCAATCTCGCGGCACGCCTCAGTGGGCCAGCTGGACCGTCTTGACGATCAGCAGGACCATCGCCACGACCAGGTAGCCACGCAGCAGAAGCATGCCGGCCTTACGCCCGGAAGACCATACGGGCCGTTCGAGCAGCGCAAGCGGGGGCATCGTCCACGTCGTGCGGTCGATGGCCGGTTCCTCGTCCCGCGCGACCTCGCTGCGCGAGCTCCGTTGGCGCAACGCGTAGACGCCGGCGGCCAGCAGACCGACGAGCGTGCCAACACTGAGGTACTCGAACAGGCGGGTAACGTCGATGTGCACGAACAGCGTGCTAGCCATGAGAATCAGCGAGAGCTCTACGAGCACCGCGATGATGACGCTCGCGATGGCGTTGAGCCACGGAGGGTTCGCCCACGGGCCGAGCACCTCGCGGTCGTTGCAAAGCAGAAGCAGAAACACTGTGGCACTCGGGAGCAAGACACCCGCCAACGCCTGCACCGAAGTCGTGATCAAACCGAGCGGCGCGCCTGGGATCAGCACGATCGCGGCGGCGAAACCCACCATCAGCGTAAAGCTCGCGTAGAACAGCTTGGCGTCGCGCAGCCCTCGGTTCAGGGAGTGGCGGGCGCCGAAGACGTCTCCGAACGCGTAGGAAGTAGACAACGTAACCGCCGCGGCGCCAATAAGGGAGGCGTTGAGCAGGATGATCGCGAAGAACGCGCCAGCGGTAGAGCCAAGGGTGTTGGAGAGCCCTCGCGCAACCGTGCCCGCGTCGTTGAAGTGTCCCGCGTAGGGGGTGCCGCCGAAGGCGAACGCGGTCACCGCCATGAGAGCCCCCGCGCCGAGAACGACCACGAAGGCCCCGATCACGGTGTCAGCGCGCTCGTAGTTGATCCACCGCGGCGTGATGCGCTTGTCGATGATGTTCGACTGCTGGAAGAAGAGCTGCCAAGGCGCGACCGTGGTGCCCACGATCGCGATGATGAGCAGGACGGAGGTCGAGGTGGCGCCACCCCGGATGCTCGGAGCGAACGTGTTCTGAGCGACCGCGCCGAACTCGGGACGGGCGAAAAGAAGTAGCGGAATCACGAGGAAGTTGGCGAGCACGAACACGTACATGAAGCGCTCCCAACTGCGAAAGCTGCCTGTCGATGTGATCGCCACCAAAGTCAACGCGGCGCCGGGCACCGCGACGTATCTGCTCACCCCAAAGTACTCCAGGGCGAGACTCACACCGATGAACTCCGTGACGATCGTGAGGAAGTTGAGGATGAAGAGGTCGCCCACCGAAAACCAGCCCCAGAAGCGCCCGAAGCGCTCGTTGATGAGGCGCGCGTGACCCACGCCCGTTACCGCGCCCAGCCGGATCACCATCTCCTGGTTGACGATCAGCACGGGGATGAGCAACACCAGCGTCCACAGGAGGGTCGTGCCGTAGTTCTGCCCGGCCTGCGAGTAGGTCGAGACCCCGCCCGCGTCGTTGTCGCCAACCATCACAATCAGTCCGGGGCCCATAATCGCCAGCAGCGCCAGCAGCTTGGCGCGCAAACCCCGGCGAGCCCCCGTGTCGTGCAGCTTGATAGTTCCAAGCGCGCCACGAATATCGCCGATATGGGCCTCGTCGAGGACCGGCGGCACCCCCTCCGGGCGGGGCGAAGCCTGCGCGTCGGGCGCGGCGCCCAGTGTCGTGTTCTCTGCCATCTCTCTCACCTCCTTTCTCCATGTGATCGCGTCGCCATGCTCTAATGGCGTCGCATCAATGCGCTCGCGACGAGCGCAAGCGCGCGCCCTTCGACGGACGCCGGCGGGCGCCGGTATATGCCGCGCGGCGAGGAGAACGGTCCCCTAATGCTTAGGACAGCCGGGACAGACCCGTCGAGCGCGCGACCGGCTGGGTACTTCGCGGTGGGTCTTGATCCATCCCCGG
Source organism: Solirubrobacteraceae bacterium (assembly GCA_036559185.1). Lineage (GTDB taxonomy): Bacteria > Actinomycetota > Thermoleophilia > Solirubrobacterales > Solirubrobacteraceae > Palsa-744. The sequence continues at coordinate 20,607 of DATBTP010000002.1, forward strand.
TCTCCTTTCTACGCTTCGACTATGGGTCTCCAAAGCTGCTTTAGACTAGCATCGCCGTTCAGTCGCGAGCGAGCCCGAAGCGCCGCCGCCAACCGGCTGGCAACGTCTGCTCGAGCACGTCGTCGACGGTCACGACACCCACAACCCGGCGCTCGTCGTCGACGACGGGAAGCATCACAAGGTTGTAGTCGGTCATCGTGCGAGCCACCTCGGGCAGGTCGGCGTCGGTGTGCACCGACACCGGCTCGTGCTCGGCGATCTGCGAGAGCGGCGTGACGGGGTCACTGCGTAGCAACGCCACTACGAACACCGAGCCCGCGAGGGCGCCCGCGCTGTCGCACAGATAGACGGTCGTGAGCGTCGCCGGGGGGATTTCGCTCGCGCGCACGCGGTCGAGAGCGAGGGCAACCGCATCCTCCTCGCTCAGCACGATGCGATCCGGGCTCATCAGTCCGCCGGCCGTCTCTGGGTTGTAAGCGAGCAGGGTCTCGATCTGGTACTCCTGGGCGGGCGGCAATAGCGCGAGAATATGCGCGCGCCTGTCCTGGTCGATCTCGACGATCAGATCGGCGGCGTCGTCAGGGGCCATGCGCGCGACAACAGCCGCCACCTCCTCGTCTGAGCGCTCGCGGATGAACTCGAGCTGGTGGTGCTCGTCGAGCTCCTCGAAGACGTCCGCCTCCAGCTCGCGGTCCTGGCCTACCGCCTTGATGATCTCCTCCCCCTCCTCGTGCGATGCCGCCTCGACGAGGTCGGCGATCTCGGCCGGATGCAGGTCGGCGAGCTTGCGGTGGGAGAAGCGCAGGCGGGCGCTCGGCACATGGCCGACGAATGGCTCGAGCGCGCTCCAGTCGAGGAACGCCTGGTCGCCGACCCAGCCCTTGAGGGGACGCGGGAGCAGGCCACGCAGGCGCGCGCGAGTGGTGTTGTCCACGCCTACCACTCGCCACCAGCCCTCGATGCAGGCGAGCTCGATGTCGTGTGCGCTCACGAGTATCGGCGGGTCGGCCTCGACGTCGACAAGCGTGCGACTGAGCACGTCATGGCCGAGCAGCACCTCCCCCACCCGCCGCTCGAAGCGTCCAAGACTCAGTTTCTCCCCTGAGAGGCGAACAGCGCCCGGCTCGAGCTTGGCGACGCGCGCGACGGGCACGAATAGCTCGCGGCCCCCGATCCGCGCCTTCAGTCCGGTGACGGGTGGATAGCCACCGTCGGCCAGCCTCACGATCAGATCCTCGACGCGGCCCAACTTCTCCCCGGCCCTGTCGAGCAAGGGGCTGCGCAGGACCGTCGACAGGTGCACTACCGGCTGTGACAAGGCATCCATACGTTACGGCTCCACCCGGACCATACCGCGCACGCGGATCTCGCCCTAATCACACAGCAGCGCGGCGCCGAGCGCGCCGCCGAGGTCGCCGAGCGCGGCGAGACGCAGAGCCGGCGGGTGGTCGTCTTTGAACAAGTGCGGCTTCATCGCCACCGCGATTCGCTCGAGCATGGGCTCGCCGAAGCGGGTGCCAAGGCCGCCGCCGAGCAGCACGAGCTCGACGTCGAGCAGGTTCACCGCCGAGGCGATCCCCGTGCCGAGCGCCTGTACGGCCCGCTCGATCAGCCGCTCCGCGAGTTTGTCTTTCTGGGCAAGCGCGTGCGCCCACACGCCGCTCGAGAGCGTCTGGCGCTTGCGCTCCCGCATGATCTCGAACAGGTCGGTGTGGTGGCCCCTCTCCACGAGCCGCCGCGCCTTGGCTTCCATCGCACGGCGCCCCGCGTACGCCTCCATACAGCCGCGCCGACCGCACAGGCAACGCGCGCCTCCCTGCTTCACCACCATATGACCGATCTCGCCGGCGCCGCCGCGACCGTGCCACAGCGCGCCGTCGAGCGCCACGCCGCCACCCACGCCGGTGCCCCAGAAGACCCCGAGCAGCGAGCGCACGCCGCGCCCGGCGCCGAGCTGGAGCTCCGCGTTGGCGGCCACCGACACGTCGTTGCCGAGCTTCGCCCTCACGCCCAGCCGCTCTGAGAGCAGCGCCGCGAGCGGCACCGCGTGCTCCCATTCGGAGAGGTTAGTGGCGCGCGCGAGCGTGCCCGCCTTCGCATCGACCTCGCCGGGCACACCCACGCCGATCCCGTCGAGATGGCCGACTTCGACACCCGCCGCGCCGGCCGCCTCACCGACGCAGGCGACGAGCGCGTCCACCACCGCGGACGGGCCGCCCTCTTGCGGGGTGAGCCTACGCGCTTGACCGAGCACGCTGTGGTCCTCGTCGCGCATGACTATCGCCTGGATCTTCGTGCCCCCGAGATCGATGCCGCCATACCTCGCCACAGCCGTGGACTTTAGCCGTCCTTAGGGCGTTTCTTCGGCGCCTCTTACGCGTCGCGGAGAAGATCGACGTTGCGATGACCGACCGCGCGGGCCGGCCCTGGCTCAACTACTTGCTGGGATTTCTTTGCGTGTGCGCCATCGTGGCCGCCATCCTCCTCGTAGGCCCCGTCGCGGGCGGCCAGTCCACCCCCACCCGCACGGCCAAGGCGGCCGACGGCGTAGTCCAGTCGACCGTGTCGGGCGGCGGCAACCTACAGCCCGCCAGCCAACTGAACCTCGGCTTCAAGACAGGCGGCACGGTTACCCGCATATTCGTCACACAGGGCGAGTACGTCACCGAGGGGCGCCTTCTCGCCGAACTCGACCCTTCCAACGCCGAAGTCGCGCTCGAACAGGCCCGGGCGAGCCTGCAGGCGGCCGAAGCCAAGCTCGCCGAGGAAGAAGAAACCGGCGGGGAAGGCTCGGGAGCACGCTCGGAAGGCGGAGGGTCGAGCACCGCGGTCAAGACGGCTGTGAGCGCCGCTACGCGCGAAGCGAACCTCGCCTCCGCGCGAGCCGCCGTGAAAAGCGACGCGCTCACCGTGAGGACCGACGAGGAGATGCTCGTCGACACGAAGCTCTACGCGCCGCAAGACGGCACGATCGTTTCGCTCGCGGGAGAGGTTGGCGAAGTAGTGCCGGCGAGCGGCACCACGAAGGCGTCGGGCGATTCTTCCAGCGCGTCCAGCGGATCGAGCGGGTCAGGGTCAAGCGGCGCCTCCAGCCGCGCGGGCAGCGGCTCGTCGGGCTCGGGCTCGGGCTCGTCGGGCTCGGGGTCGACTGGCTCCTCGAGCTCGCCGTTTGCGGTGCTCGCCGACCTCTCCTCGATGCGCCTCGTGGCGCCGCTCAGCGAATCGGAAATCTCGAGCGTGAAAGTCGGTCAGTTCGCCACCGTGACCGTGGAAGCGCTGGAAGGACGCAAGCTCGTGGCGCACGTGAGCGAAGTCGCCACACTCTCCACCAGCAGCAGCGGCGTGGTGAGCTACGACGTCACCTTCCAGCTCGACCAGTTGGACGCGGGCGTGAAGCCCGGCATGAGCGCCACCGCCGAAGTCGTGGTGAAGCAGGCCGAAGGAGTGAATGTCCCCACGAGCGCCATCACGGCCGGCTCGGTGACCGTGCTGAGCGCCGGCAGGCAAACGCGCCGGCGCGTCGTGACCGGACTCGCGGGCAACAGCACGACGATCGTCATAAGCGGCTTGAAGGCGGGCGAAACGGTCGTGCTGCCCGCCGCCACCAGCACGAGATCGAGCACGAGCCTCACCTCCAGGCTCGCCAGCCGCTTCGGCGCCGGCGGGCTCGGCGGCGGAG
>DATBTP010000003.1:0-7734 GCA_036559185.1 Solirubrobacteraceae bacterium
CCGCGGCGAACGTCTCCAAGCGTCCCTTGATCTCCGCTGGCACGACCTCCTCGGCTACCTCCATCACGGCCATGATGCCCTCCTCGCGTCGGGATCACAAACACAAGGAGGGTTCGCTAAACCAGCAACAAACCCTACACAAAACCTAACAAAGCACTACTAGGCCCAACCGCCCACCTGGCCGCGGTTGCCAGGCCGCCTGTGCCGCGCCCCGGCTAACCGCTGTCGCGGCTCGCAGCTACCGTTTGCTCGAGGCGCTTGCGCAGGTCTTCGCCCCTGCCGGCAGACACAGCGCGCGCGGCGCGCTCGTCGCTCAAATCGACGCCGCGGGCGGTGGCGAGGTCGAGCAGCTCTTGGCGCTCCTCGCTCTCGCGGGCGGTGCGCAGGAACAGCCAGCAGAAGAGGCCGAGTGTGAGCAGCGACTCCTCGACCATCATGATCGCCCCCGCCAGGTTCTGGTCGGCGATCGGGCGGATGTGGTGGGGGGCGTCGCCCGAGAGGTAGAACGGGTAGAAGATTTTCCCCGACCACAGGAAGATGTTGCCGAGCACCGTGCCGGTGAGCCGCACGGCGACGATGTAGGCGAGCTTGGCGAGGTTGCCAAACCAGCGCGGCTTGGGGAGCGGGCCGAACAGGCACATCCACATGTTGATGCCGAGCGCGATGAACATCGTGTGCTCAAGCGCGTGCACCACCTGGTGTCGCAGCGCCGCCTGGTAGAAGACAGGCAGGTGCCACACGTACATGTCGATGGCCCACAGAGGAAAGGCGATCAGCGGGTGGGTGAGGACGCGCAGGCGGTCGAAGAAGCCAATGCGCAGGATCGGCGCGAGTAGCGGGCCGGTGAGCCCGAGCACGATGAGTAGCGCCGCGACGTCGCCCATGAGCAGGTGCTCCACCATGTGCATGTAGAGCAGCTGGTCGCTTAGCGTCCCGACCGGGGAGAGCAGCGCGATGGGAATCGTGAAAAGGCCGGCGTAGAAGCACACCTGCCGCCACGTGGGGACGCGGGCGGGCCCAACCGAGAGCGAGCGAGCGCGCTTGGCGTAGAGCAGGCCCAACAGCACCGTGGGCGCGGCTTGGACGATGTCGTCGGTCGCAAGCAGAGTCGCGACGTGTGGGGCGATCACAGCTAGGGAGCGTAGTGGGCAGGTGCCCGGTGCGACGGAGGCGGCGTGGAGCCGCTCACACCGATGCTCGAAACGAGCCCCGCGGTACACATGGCCGCGATCGTCAACGCGCGCAGGCGGCGTGGTGTAAGCCAGCCGAGATGGTGGGTTTGCAGCCAGGTGCGCAACCCGCTGGCCGCCGACGCCGCCGCCATGGCACAGGCTATGCACATAGGCACGAAGCGTAGTGCTTATGGTCGCTCGCCGACACAGCAACCCACCCCCATAGGGAGGCGCGGTGGCGGGCGGCGCGAAGGTGGACGATCAGGAGCGGACCATCGGATGCGAGACCCCTCTAGCGGCGGCCTTGCCGAGCCCCGCGGCTGTCTTGCTCTGGGTGCGAATGAAGTCGTCCTGCCCCACAAGCGTGGAGCACCAGTCCTGTTCGGGGAGGAGACCGGTTGCGCTGGTGAGCAGCCAGGTGGTGCCGATCGCGTCTGCCTTGCCGTCGTATTGGCCCGACCAACTCGTGACCGAGTAGGCGTTGTGTGCGGGTACCGACCATGTGACCACGAACCCGATGGCCTGGGCGGTTGGCTCGGGACGGGGGTCATAGGAGCCCGTGAGCGGGAAGGCGACCCCCTTGAATTCGCCGACGGCCGATTCGTAAGTGCCGACGATGAGGCCGTTTCCTTGATCCTTGAGGATCATCTTCGAGTTCAGCTCGTTGTACCAAGTGCCCGCGAAACTCATCTGGCTGCTCCTTGTTCGTCGCCATTTAACAAGCGTCGGCCACCGCGTGGTTCCCGGACACCCGGGCACCCGGGCACCTACGATGCCTGATTGTCCGAATAGTACAGACTCATTACAGATTGGGACCTTCGAAGGGCGCCCTCGCGCGCGCCGGCGGAAGCTAAGAAGACCGTGCGAACAGCCGCAGGAACAGCAGGAAGATGTTGAGCACGTCGAGGAATATTCCCGCGGCGAGCGGTATCGCCTCATCGTTTCCGGCACGGCGCAGACGGTTGAAGTCGACCACGGTGTAGAGCCCGAAGATGAGGAGCCCCACCAACGCATAGACGGTGTAAAGCGCGGGGATGCGAACGAAGATGAGCACGATCCCGGCGAGGATGAGACCGAGCAGCAGGAAGAACAACGCGCGATAGAGGAACGAGAGGTCGCGTCGGATCGCATAGCCGCCCGCGCCGAGGCCGCCGACGAAAAGTGAGGTGGCCCCGAGCGCCTGACGCACCGCCGTCGGGTCGGTCGTGGCGTAATAGTTGACGGTAGTTGCGACGCTCGCCCCGAGCAACAGGCCGAACGCGAGCAGCAGCGTGAGCGCGAGCGCGTGATTCCCGTGCGCGTTGGCCACATTCAAGCCGACGAGGCAGCCCAGAGCGATCAGCCACGCGACGAACCAGCCGCCACCGCCCGCTTCGCGCGCGAGATAGACGCCGAGCGTCGCGAACCCGACCGTGAGCGCGACGAGCGCCATTACCCGGCCGAACAGCGTTTGCGTTCGTGCCGGGATCAGGTCCGCCGCGTAGCCTGCCGAACTCATCTTGTGGATCGTAGGGCCGGGAGACGATCATGGCAAGGCATGCGGTGAGCCCAGTGGCCCGCTGTCAGTAGGTGTCGGGCGGCTCGTAAGGAGGCCGTTCAACGACCCGTTCGCCGGCGGCGCGTCTTGGCCGCCAGGCAACGAGATAGAGCAGCGAGAGCACCAAGCCAAGGATGCCGGCGAGCATCAGGATCAGACCGATGGTCTGGATCGAGACGCCGGAAACCGTCGCCGTGACCGCATAGCGCAGGATCGCGCCTATAGCGATGAGAAAGACCGACCCACCAGTGCTCATGTGCTGTGGCTACCCTCGCCGGCGGGATTGAAACTCTCACCGGGGCGGCGGTTCTTGTTGCCGACCGGTCTCTGTGTAGCTGGCCTTGTCTATGGGAGCGGTCTTGCACCCAAGTCGCCGGCTACAGGAAGGCTCCCTAGCGCGATCAGTCCGGGTACTCGTCCTTGCGGAAGGTGCGAGGCTCCGCGGGCTGGGGCTTGGGCGTGCGGTTGAGCAGGAAATTGAAGTAGGGCGCGACGAACGGATCGGGCGCCCTGACCGTGTAGGTGTGGTAGACGGTCCCGTTCTCGCGAGCGAAGGCGATCCAGGCGGGGACCTCGCGCAGCCCATCCTTCAGCTCGGCTCCGATCTGGTGCGACCACTCGACCAGCCAATCGGGCGGATTGTCGACCATCTCCTTGATCTCAGGGATCTGCTGCGCCTGATCATCGGTCAGTGCGAGCCCGAAGTCCAACGGGAAGTCGGTGTTGTAGGTGGACACGTAGGGAAACTCCCAGCCCATCCGCTCCTTATAGGCCGTAAGCCGCTCGATCGGCGCCCGCGAGAAGCAGAGCAGCGTCACGTCGCGGTGGTTGAGGTGGACGAGCGACCCGTCGAGGCCGTCGCCGAGGGAGGTGCACCCGGGACACGCGCCGTTGGTGTAGTCGGGGCCGAACATGATGTTATAGGCGAGCAGTTGAGAGCGGCCGTCGAATAGCTCAGCCAGCGTCTTCTTCCCATTCTCGGTGTCGAACTCGTACTCCCTCTCTACCCGGACCCAGGGAAGCGCCAGCCGCTTCTCCTTGGCCTTCTCGTTTAGGTCCGCCTGCTCGGCCTCGAGCTTCGCGAGATCGTCCCGGGCCGTCTGCCATTCCTCGCGGCTTGCAATCTTGTGGTCGGGCATCGTCCACCTCTGTTAGTCGTTGGCACCTCAGGGTAGGCGGCGATCGTGGATCCCTGGTGGCCGCCCGCTACGTTGAGACTGGCACAGCACGCAGAGCTCATCGCCGCGTGAGGGCGGCCCGAGCTACTCACCACTAGAAAAGGAGGCGAGGGGAATGACCGAGCCGCTGCACAAAGTCCGATTCCCGGACGAGAGCGATGACTATCGGCGGGCGCGTGACGAGTTGCTCGAAGCAGAGATCGACCTGCGCCGGCGCACCGAGGCGGTGGCGGTCAAGCGGCGCACTCTGCCCCCGGGCGGGGCCGTGCCGGAGGACTACCGCTTCGAGGAGGTGGCAGAGCGCGGTGGCGAGGTGAGGTTCTCCGAGCTGTTCGCCGCCGGCAAGGACACGCTCGTCGTCTACAGCTTCATGTTCCCGCGCTGGCCGGGGGACACCCGGCCGGGGCCGGCTGGCGAGACGGGCAAGTTGGCGCTCGCAGAGACTCCGTGTGCGTCCTGTACGTCGATTCTCGACTCGCTCGACGGCGCAGCTGCCCACCTCGACCAGCGACTCAACCTTGTCGTGATCGCGAAGTCAGATCCGCAGCGAATCCGCACCTTCGCCCGCGAGCGTGGGTGGCGAAACCTGCGCCTGCTTTCCTCGCGGAGCAACGCATACAACCGCGACTATCAGGCCGAAAACGCCGAAGGCAACCAGGTCCCCATCCTTAACGTTTTCGTACGCGACGGCGAGGATCTCCGTCATGCATGGGCCACCGAGCTCATGTTCGCGCCGCGCGAGGAAGGCGAGGACGCTCGGCACGTGGACTCCATCTGGCCGATCTGGAGCGTGCTCGACATGACCCCGCAGGGGCGCGCGGGAGAGCGGGCCATTCCCCAGCTACGGTATGGCTGAGAGCATGGAACAGCAACCCCTAGCTGCGCACTCGGCGAGGGCATTCGGGCGCCTCGGCAGTCAAACGGCGCTCGCTGGTGCGTTGCTCGCGCTCGCCGCCGCGGCATGGGTCGCGACCGATCTGAGGATGGCGGGCATGGACGCCGGACCCGGAACGAACCCGGGCGCCCTCGGCTTCTTCCTCAGCACCTGGGTCGTGATGATGGCCGCGATGATGCTTCCAGCGCTCACCCCGATGGTCCTGGAGTATCGCGCGGTGCGGCATGAACGACATCACCGTGCAACTGCGAACCTCGGCGACACGGCGCTCCTTCTCGCCGGCTACCTCGCCGTTTGGGTCGCCGCCGGACTCATTGGCTATGTGTTGCTCGAGGGGGGGCGCTCCCTCGATGGCGGGCTCTTCGCGTGGGACCGCGCCGGACGGTTCACCGCGGCAGGCGTGCTCGTAGGGGCCGCGCTCTATCAGCTCACCTCGTCCAAGGACGCGTGCCTGAGCAGATGCCGAAACCCACGGGCGTTCATCCTGCAAGGCACGAGCGACGGCCGCGACGGGGCGCTGCGCATCGGGATGGAGCACGGCGCCTGGTGCCTTGGCTGCTGCTGGGCGTTGATGGCCGCACTGTTCGCGCTGGGAGCCATGAGTATCGCCTGGATGGCGCTGATCTCCGTGCTGATCGCGGCCGAGCGGCTGCTGCCGTGGAGCGCCCCGACCACCACTGTCGTCGCGTCGCTACTCGCCGTGGTGGCAATCGGCGTGGGCGTAGCGCCCGCACGAGTGCCCATGCTCACCATTCCGCACGGCGCACCGGCGATGCAAACCATGGGTAGCTCGTCGACCCATCAATGCGGTCGCCGACCCCAACGCGGATGCAGCCCCGCTGCTGCCCATCCGTAGGCGGCGTAGGAGAGGCATAGCTGAGTCTGGGGCTGTGAGCACCAGGGCTGATCCAGCTCGCGGTCCCATTGGTGGCACCCTCGTTGAGGGCAAAGCCGATGGGGCCGATAACTGACGAACGATGTGGCTTTGGCTCGTGCCGATCGCGGCCTTTCTTGCCGGCCTGTGGTGGAGTCGGTGGTGGCTGGCGCTGGTGCCGGTGGTCGTCGCGATCGCACTGATCGCATACACGGTGCTGGAGGGAGCCTGGAACCCAACGCCCGGCGGCGACAACGAGGGCGCCATTGCCTTCCTCGGCATCGTGGTGCTCGCGCTCGGAGCGGAGTTGGCTCTGCTCGTGGGCTCGCTCGCTCGAATGGCGCGTGAGAAGCTGCGTGGCAACACGACGGCCTCCAGACAAGCGGCGCGCACGAGCGGCGGCGTTACTCTTATGAGCCTGCTCTTCGCTGGCCTGGTCGCTAGTCTCATCTTTTCCGCCAAGTTCATCACTGTCGCCATCATCGCCGTGGCGATCGCTGGTGTGGTGGTTGGTCTATGGCGCATCGCGCGTCGCTGGCCTGGCTGACAATCGAGCGCTGCACCGCGCCGTTTGTCAAGGCAATCGGACACCCGATGAGGAGACGGCAGGGTCGTGTTGGGACGTTCGAGTGAAGGCTAGTATCGGGCCGCATACCTGGCTCGTGCGACTTTGAATCCGCGCTCCCGCTCCGCGTGCGAGCACTGTCGTCATATCGCTCGTCGCGCGAAGGGGAAGCGCGATGCCAGGGACCAGGGCTCCTGCAAGGCATGCTCACAGAGCGGGGCGGGAAAGTCGCACGTAACACGGGGTGTTGCACGGTGGACCGCTCGCCCAATAGACTTGCCGTGTGAGCATAACGGACCAGATCCTCAAGATCCACGAGCAGCTTTATAAGCGAACCGACGGGCGCGTTGGGCATCGCATGATCGGCGTCCCGACCCTGCTGCTCAGAACCACTGGTCGTCGCTCGGGCGCAACCCGGACGAACAGCCTCGTCTACGCCCGCAACGGCGACGAGTACCTTGTTGTCGCCTCCAACGGCGGCGCCGATCGTCCTCCAGCATGGCTCCATAACCTCCGCGCGAACCCGGATGTCGAGATTCAGATCGCCCGCGAACGTCGGAAGGGCACCGCCAAGGTCGTCGAGCGGACGGATCCCGACTACGACCACCTGTGGAGCCTAGTAAACGAAAACAACCGGGATCGCTACAGCGCCTACCAGAAGCAGACGACCCGGGCGATCCCCGTCGTCGTCGTCACACCCACCTGATCCCAGGACGCGGGCAGCAGTGAGTGCGGACCGAGAGCTCGCACGTGCAACGTTTGCGCGTCGATGACCAGCGTGCTCCCGCCCACGCTTTCAGGTGGATACGTTCGTCTCGACGCGTCGCTCGCGCCCAAGCGTGCGTTCGACCCGCTTGAAAGGTCAGATCCCGCATCGTTGAGCGGAATCCTCTAACGCGCCCGGCGTGATTCGAACACGCGACCTTCCGCTCCGGAGGCGTCCACGGAAGATCGCCGCGAGGGGCCAGAATCCCTAGTGTTTATGCGGGATTCTGGCTCTTCTGCCGTTCGGGCACTCGGGCCATATTCGGGAGGATTCGGGCCGGATTCCGGGGGGTTCTGGCCAACCGTTGGCCACTATCACCCCCTCTCGGGTATCTTGCGCCGTAATGGCAAGCGGCGAGTCACTCATCGACCAAGCGCTAGCGGCGATGCTGGCGACGCCGCCGGTCAGACTCGGCGAACCGATCGAGATCGCGCCCGAGCAGGCGATGGTGTACGCCATCTATTCAGCAGCGCGGGACAAGCGCCAAGGACTGCCCGGTGCAGACGCCGCAAAGGTCGAGCGCTATGCACGAACGGCGAGGCGGTCGGGCATCCCGGAGCGTGAGATCGAGGCGGCCATCGCGGCCGCCAGCCGCGAGCGCAACGACTGAGCCCCCGTTCCCGCTGCACTCAGCCGAAACGGCTCTTGTGCTGGCGGAGCGGTATCGGCGAGTGGCGCTTAGGCGGCCGGGGGTGCGGAACGCAGATGCTTTTCGAGGGCGCGAGCGAGCCTCCGTTGCTCGACCTC
>DATBTP010000004.1:0-3196 GCA_036559185.1 Solirubrobacteraceae bacterium
AGCGCGAGCCTAGCGCGCAGGCGCTCCTGGTCTGCCTCGGTAAGCGTGAACGGGCCGCGCCGACCGGGTCGCGAGCGCTCGCCAGTCGTAAGCGTCACAGGGCCCACCCTAGCGGGCAAACCGGCCCAATTCGATGCGCGCTACCGAGACCTCGCCAAGCGAGGAGCCTTTAGCCATGCGGACGCCCGGATGCGCCTCGCGGTCCTCGAAGGCTCTAGGTCTCGCCTCTTCCCCGGGCGATAGCGATCTCCCCCGTGCGCATCATCTCGATGAGGCCGAACGGGCGGACCATGCTCTCGAACGCCTCCACCTTCTCGGTGGTGCCTGTAACCTCGACGATGACCGAGCGCTTGGTGACGTCTACGACCTTGCCTCGGAAGATCTCGGTGATCTGCATCAGCTCGCCGCGCTGGGCGCCGTCGGCTGAGATCTTGAAGAGGGCGAGCTCGCGCGCGACCGTGTCGGTGGGCTCGAGATCGCGGATCTTCAGCACATTTACGAGCTTGTGCAGCTGCTTGGTGACCTGGTCGATCGGATGGATCGCGCCGTCGACTGTGAGCGTGACGCGCGAGATGTGATCGTCGTCGGTGGGACCCACGGTAAGCGTGTCGATGTTGAAGCCGCGCCGCGCGAACAGACCCGCGATGCGGGTGAGAACGCCCGACTTGTTCTCCACGAGGATCGAGAGGACGTGCTTGCGGCCGGAGCGCAGGTTGCCAGAAGCCTGCAGCTCCTCGAGGCTGAGCGGCTCCTTGGTGGCTGGCTCTCCCATCAACGCACCCCTCCACGCGGTTTCCCCGGCCGGCGACTCACCGCCGATTGGTACTCGATTGTGAGAATGCGCGCGCTCATCCGACCATCTCCCTTGCTGCCTGTCCCGCCGGGATCATCGGGTAGGTGTTCTCCTCGCGTGTCACCTTTACGTCGACCACCACGGGGCCGTCGGTGGCGATCGCCCGCTTCATGTCGTCGACCAGCGTGGCCTTGTCCTCGAAGCGCATGCCGGTCGCGCCGTAGGCCTCGGCGAGCTTGACGAAGTCGGGGTAGTCGCCCATCTCCACGTGGGAGTAGCGACCATCCCAGAAGAGCTCCTGCCATTGGCGCACCATGCCGAGATAGCCGTTGTTCATGATGAACACCTTGATCGGGATCTTCTCCTGGGCGCAGGTGGCGAGCTCCTGGGCGTTCATCTGGACGGAGCCGTCGCCGGCGATGCAACAGACGGTCCGCTCGGGACAGCCCACGGCGGCGCCCATCGCGGCCGGCAGCCCGAAGCCCATCGTGCCCAGGCCGCCCGAGTTGATCCAGCGGCGCGGCTTTGGGAAGTCGTAGTACTGGGCGGTCCACATCTGGTGTTGACCTACGTCGCTCGAGACGATCGCCTCTCCCCCGGTGGCCTCCCACAGCGCCTTGATCATGTACTGAGGCTTGATCTCCGAGTCGGTCGAGTCCTCATAGCCGAGCGGATGCTTCTCGCGCCACCCTTCGATGCGCTCCCACCACTCGTCCATACGCGCGGGTTCGCCGCTGAGCGCGCGGTACTCCACCAGCAGCTTCGCGAGCACGTGCTTGGCGTCACCCACGATCGGAATGTGGGCGGGAAGGTTCTTGGAGATCTCGGCGGGGTCGACGTCGATGTGGATGAACTTGGCGCGGGGCGCGAACTCCGAGAGCTTGCCGGTGACGCGATCGTCGAAGCGGGCGCCCACCGCGCAGATCAGGTCGGCCTCGTCCATCGCGTAGTTGGCGGCACGGGTGCCGTGCATGCCGAGCATCCCCAGCCATTGTGGATGGGGTGTCCCACCAGCCCGTGCCGGGAAGGCGCCGAGTCCCATCAGCGTGCATGTGACCGGAAAGCGGTCGGAGGTGGCGAACTCGACCAGCTCCTCGGAGGCGTTGGCGTTCACCACACCCCCGCCGGCATAGATGACGGGGCGCTGCGCCGCGACGAGTGCCTTGGCGGCCTGGCGGATCTGCTTCTGGTTGCCCTCGAGCGTGGGCTGATAGCCGGGCAGGCGTACGTCGGCAACCGGCTCGTAGGGAATCTCGGCCCGAGACAGGTCCTGGGGTATGTCCACCAGCACCGGACCGGGGCGTCCCGAGCGGGCCAGGTAAAACGCCTCGTGGATGGCGCGCGGGATTTCAAGCGGGTCTTGGATCATGAAGGAGTGCTTGACGATGGGCATCGTGATGCCGATCGTGTCGGCCTCCTGGAAGCCGTCGGTGCCGAGCAGCTCGGTGCGCACCTGGCCGGTGATGAAGACGACCGGCACCGAGTCCATCATCGCGTCGCAGATCGGTGTGATCAGGTTCGTGGCGCCCGGGCCGGAGGTGGCGAACGCGACGCCAACCCTGCCGGTGGCCTTTGCGTAGCCCTCGGCGGCGTGGCCGCCGCCGGCCTCGTGGCGCACAAGTATGTGGCGGATGCCGCCGTCCACGAAGGCGTCGTAGGTCGGGAGGTTGGCGCCACCGGGCAAGCCGAAGACGACGTCCACGCCCTCCGCCTTCAGGCATTCCATGACCGCGTCGACTGCACGCATTTTCACCGACCTCCTTTCTCCATATCCGGGGACGCGAAACCCCAGAGGCGTCGGTGGAGCCTCTGTTTTGTAAAGCCGAGTGTACCAGCGGGATTTTCCCGCCCGCGTGCTCTCCTGCCGGTCGGCGAGCGCCGAGAGACGGCCCTCCGCGCTGGGCCGCCCTCAGGAGCTGCCGATGGCTATGCCGATGGCGAGCACGATCGCGCCCGCAAGGGTGACGACGACCAGAGACGAGCGCAGGGAGACGTCGAGAAAGCGCTCGCGCACCCACGCGATCACGAACAGCTCTACGGCGACGACGACGCCGGCGACGATCAACGCGTTGTGGGTGTCCTTGATGAGGAAGGGGAGCGTGTGAAAGATGCCTCCCAGCGCGGTCATCCCACCGGTGATGGTGCCGCGCACGAACGGCGAGCCGCGCCCCGTCGTTTCGCCGGTGTCCGAGAGAGCCTCGGAGATACCCATGCTGATGCCAGCGCCCAAGGCGGTGGAGAGGCCGACCACGAACGCGGTGTGCGAATTGGAGGAGACCGCGGCCGCGAAGATCGGCGCGATGGACGAGACTGTGCCGTCGATCATGCCCACCAGCGCTGGCTGGACCACCCGCAACACGAACGAGCGCTCGTCCTCGAAGCCCGCACGATGGATGAGACGGG
>DATBTP010000005.1:0-2831 GCA_036559185.1 Solirubrobacteraceae bacterium
GGGCGGCAACGCGGCCCGCCTCGGCCCGCTGCTCGCCGGCCCGCTGCTCGCGGGGGTGCTGTGGGAAGGGCGACGCGCGCTGCTGCTGGCGCTGGCCCCCGCGCTGCTCTATTGGCAGCTCGCCACCCCCATTTGCGACTACGCCTCCATCGCCGGCGACCCCTCGGTGAACGCCTCCTACTACGCCCCGCTGCTCACGGAGTTGACGCATCTGAGCGCCGGACTGACGACGCCGGGGCCAGGCGGCGCGAGGCCAACTCCGGGGGCCAGGCACGCAGGGCCAACTCCGGGGGCCAGGCACGCAGGGTCAACTCCGGGGGCCAGGCACGCGGGGTCAACTCCGCTGGCGGGGGACGCCGGGCGCCGCACGATCGTGGAGGTTCCGCTCACCAAAGCCCACTGGGAGGCCGCCTACCTGGCCGGCCACGACGGTGTCGAGCTGGCGCGCGGTTGGGAGCGCCAGCTCGACACTCGCTACGCCGCCCTCTTCTACGGTCGGACGCTCGCCTCGCGCGCCTACCGAACGTGGCTGGCCGAGAACCGCGTCCAATACGTCGCGCTGCCCGACGCTCCCCTAGACAGAGCCGGGGCGCTGGAGGGCGAGCTGATCGCGCGCGGGGCTCCCTATTTGCGCGAGCTTTGGCGCTCTGAACACTGGCGTCTCTACCGTTTCATGGGCTAGGCTTGGCGGATGGCGGCCCGGCTCAGGATCTTGCGCGCGCGCGCGCTGCCACAGGGGTGGCTCGACTTGTTGCGTCAGGTCGCGCTGGTGGGGCTCGCCTACGGCGCCTACAGTCTCGTGCGCGGTCTCGTCGAGGGCAAAGCCACGGCCGCCTTCCAGCACGCGCGCGACTTGATCCAGATCGAGCGCACGCTGCACGTGTTCGTGGAGCCAAGCGTGCAGGCCTGGGCCTCCTCCAGCCATGCGCTGATGGACTTCTCGAGCTGGCTCTATGTCAACGCGCAAACCTCCATCACGCTCGCGGCGCTCCTCTACCTCTACATGCGCCACAACCGCTCCTTCTACTTCGTGCGCAACATGTTCGCCATCGCGATGCTCATCGCGCTCGCCGGCTACGCGTTCTTCCCCACGGCGCCG
This sequence comes from Solirubrobacteraceae bacterium, assembly GCA_036559185.1. Taxonomy (GTDB): domain Bacteria; phylum Actinomycetota; class Thermoleophilia; order Solirubrobacterales; family Solirubrobacteraceae; genus Palsa-744. Next base: position 1,100 of record DATBTP010000005.1, read on the forward strand.
CCGCGCTTCCTGCCCGAGTGGGGCTTCATCGACTCGGTGTCCGACTTCACCGGGGTTCGCGTCGGCCACCAGAGCGCGTCGCTGAGCACGCTGTTCAACCCCTACGCGGCCGTTCCATCGATGCACGTGTCGTTCGCGCTGATGATCGGCTGGCCGCTCGCCTCGCTCTCGCGCACCCGCGCGGCGCGCGTGCTATGGCGGCTCTACCCGCTGCTCATCGCGTTCGTGATCGTCGCCACCGCCAACCACTTCCTCCTCGACGCGATCCTTGGCGCGCTCACCGCGGGGGCCTCCGCCCTGGGCGCGCGCCAGCTTGGGCAGATGAGACCGGCCGCCTGGCGCTTCGGCCCCGCGCCGGCCGGCGCTGGGTAGGGTTCTCGCTTCGCCCAGATGACGCCCTCTCCACCATCACACCGTCACGCGGGCCCGCGCAGGGGCCGCCGCGCGGGCGCGGCGCGAACACGGCGCAACGGGCGCGTCGCGCTCACCGGGGCGGAGCGTCGCGAGATGGTGCGCAACAGGCTGATCGAGTCGCGCCTCACCCCCAACGCGATCTCGATGACCGGGCTTGCCCTGAACGTCGTGGCGGCGGCGCTGGTATGGGAACGTCTCTATTTCCTGGGCGGCGTCGCCTTCGTCGTCGGCTCGGTGATGGACACGCTCGACGGTCGCTACTCGCGCATGTCCGGCAAGGGCACGCCCTTCGGAGCGTTCCTGGACTCGACGCTCGACCGCATCGAGGAGGGCATCGTGCTCACCGCCGTCGCCGCCGACTTCGCGCGCGAAGGCCGCGCCGGCGCGGCCGCCGCCGTGGTGGTGGCGGTGCTCGCCTCCTTGATGGTGTCCTACACGCGCGCCCGCGCGGAGGCGCTGGGCGTGGAGTGCAAGGTGGGCATCGCCACGCGTCCCGTGCGCGTGGTCATCCTCTCGATCGGCCTCATCTTCGCCCGCGGCGCCTCGCTCGGCGCCTTGCGCCTGCTCGCCCCCGCGGTCTACGTGCTCGCCGCCCTCAGCGTGATCACCGTCGCTCAGCGCATCCATCACGTAAAGCGCGAGCTGTCTCTCCCGGCGTGAGCGCCACTCGCCAGAGAATGACGGCGGGCACGCAACCGCGTAGCCCGTAAGGGCGGAGCACATCCTCGAAACTGGCGGATCTGTCACCTAAGAGGTCCGTCGGGGTAGTCTCCCCGAACTTCCACAAAGGACTGAGCATTAGATGAGCATTCAAAAGAGCAACGGCGCCGCCTCCGCCAACGGCGCGGCGCGCTACCAGCAGGACAAGGTCCGCGTAGCGATCATCGGCGTCGGCAACTGCGCGTCGGCCTTCGTGCAGGGCGTCCACTACTACCGCGACGCCAACCCCAACGAGCTCGTGCCGGGCCTCATGCACGTCGACCTCGGCGGCTACCACGTGCGCGACATCGAGTTCACCGCCGCCTTCGACATCGACGCCGCCAAGGTGGGCAAGGACCTGGGAACGGCGATCTGGGCGGGACAGAACAACACGATGAAGTTCGCCAAGGTGCCCAAGCACCTCGGTGTGCCCGTCTACCGCGGCATGACCCACGACGGCCTGGGCAAGTACCTCAAGCAGAAGATCAAGAAGGCGCCCGGCGAGACCGCCGACATCGTGAGGATCCTCAAGGACACCCACACCGACGTGGTGGTCTCCTACCTGCCGGTGGGCTCCGAGCAGGCGACCAAGTGGTACGTCGAGCAGGTACTCGAGGCA
>DATBTP010000006.1:0-8845 GCA_036559185.1 Solirubrobacteraceae bacterium
CGCCGGACGCCGCCTTTGGTCTGAATCGAGAAAGAAAGCTCTAACAATCAGATGACTGACGACGAGAACAGCGAGCAGACACCGTCACCGCAGGGCAACGGCCGTCCGACCAAGCCCGTGCGCCCGCCACAGCGCGGACAGGTCCGCTCGGGCCTAGCCCAGAAACGTAACCCGGCGCTCGTCGCGCTCGGGGAGTTCGCCGGCGGCGCCCGTCGCGTGATCTTGCGCGACAAGATCGCGCTGTTCCTCGTCTTCGCCTCCGTGGCGTTGGTCATCACGTTCTTCTCGCTGCTCGGGGCGATAGGGCCCTCCGGGCACGGCTCCGAACTCCCCATCAGCCGGGTGCTGTCGCTCGCTGAGCACAAGGAGATCGCGAGCGCCACGATCTACGACCACGACAACCGCGTGGAGGTCACGCTCAAGAAGCCCAAGGGCGAAGCGGCCGGCTCGACCGCTACCGGGGGCACCAGCACGAGCGGGACGACAACCGGAACGGCTGGTACGGCGGCGGCGACCACCTCGACCGCGCCACCGCTCGAATACTGGGCGGCCTACCCCGCCTCGGGCGTGCAGACCCAGCAACTGCTGCAGAGCCTCGCCGCCGCCGGCACCGTGGTGACCGTCCAGCAGCAGCCCGGCAAGGCCCAGCGCGCGATCCTCGTGCAGTTCCTGATCCCGATCGTGCTGCTCGTGTGCCTGTTCGCGCTGTTCATGCGCTTCGGCGCCGACGGTGGCGCCGGCGGCATCGCGGGCTTCTCCAAGTTCACCGGCAAGGGCAAGCGCAAAGGCAAGGGCACGCTCCACAGGATCACGTTCGCCGATGTCGCGGGCGCGGGCGACGCGGTGGCCGAGCTGCGGGAGATCCGCGACTACCTCGCCGACCCCTCCAAGTACCTCGCGGTCGGGGCCGCGGCCCCCAAGGGCGTGCTTCTAGTCGGCCCTCCGGGCACCGGCAAGACCCTGCTCGCCAAGGCGGTAGCGGGCGAGGCCGACGCGGCCTTCTTCTCGCTGTCGGGCTCGGATTTCGTGGAGTCGCTCGTCGGCGTCGGCGCGGCGCGCGTGCGCGACCTGTTCGCCAAGGCGCGCAAGACGGCGCCCGCGATCATCTTCATCGACGAGTTCGACGCCGCCGGGCGCAAGCGCGGCGCGGGCATCGGTCAGGGCAACGACGAGCGCGAGCAAACGCTCAACGCGCTGCTCGTGGAGATGGACGGCTTCGGCGGCGACGGCGGCCTCGTCGTGATGGGCGCCACCAACCGCCCCGACATCCTCGACCCCGCGCTGCTGCGTCCCGGACGCTTCGACCGTCAGGTGACGATCGACGTGCCCGACGTCCATGGGCGCCTCGAGATCCTGCGCCTGCACGGCGCCAAGCGCCCACTGGCTCCCGACGCCTCGCTCGAGGAGATCGCGCGCCTAACACCCGGCTTCTCAGGCGCCGAGCTCGCCAACGTCATCAACGAGGCGGCGCTCCTGAGCGTGCGCGACGCGCAGGCGCAGATCGACCAGTCCACGCTCGAGGAGGCGATCGACCGCGTCGTGGCCGGCCCGGCCAAGAAGCACATCCTCACGGCCGAGGAGCGCTGGCTGATCTCGATCCACGAGTCCGCCCACGCCGTCGTCGCCGAGGCGCTCGGCCAGGCCTCGGTGAGCCGCAAGGTGTCGATCGTGGCGCGCGGGCGCACGCTCGGCACCGCCGCGCACATGCTCACCGACCGCGACCAGCTGATCCAAACCGAAACCGACCTGCAGGCGCAGCTCACGATCATCGTCTCCGGCACCGCCGGCGAGCGGATCGCCTTCGGCCACCTCTCATCGGGGGTCAGCGACGACCTCCACGCCGCCACCAGTCTCGCCCGCACCATGGTGACCTCCTATGGCATGTCCCACGCGCTCGGACCGGTCACGATCGGCGAGAAGGGCGGCGAGGTGTTCCTCGGCGCATCCCTTCAGGACCTCGGCTCGGTCGGCCCCTCCACGCTCGACACGATCGACCGCGAAGTGGAGCGGCTCGTCGGCGACGCCGAGGCCAAGGCGGCGGTCATCCTCGACCGCAACTGGCACGCGGTCGAGGAGACCGCGCACGCGCTGCTCGAGCACGAGACGCTCTCGGGCGTGGCGCTCGACGCGGTGCTCTCGACCGTGCAGGAGATGAACCTGCACGACCTGCGCGATGTCACGGGCCGGCAATCCCAAGAGGACTCGGGGCACGGGCCTTGAGGCGGTGGGCGACCGGGACTCTGCTGGTGGGGGTCGCCGTCGCCGTGGCGATCGCCTCGGCAGATGCCGCAAGCGCGCGCGCCGAAGCGACGTGGCGCCTGGAACAGCCCGCGCCGCCGGCCGGAGCGCGCTTCAAGGTGCCGCTCGGCACACCGGACGACATGGAGTTCTACGCGCCCAACGAGGGGCTTCTGAGCATCGAGGGCAACGCCGTCGTACCGACCGGCCTGCTCTTCTGGAACGGGCGCACGTGGACCCAGCTTTCGACGGTCTGCGGCGGCTCGGGCGAAGCCTCGCGGATCGCCTGGGCGGGACCCGATGAGTTTTGGGTCATCACCGAACCGAGCGAGCCCCGCGTCGGCTCGGGGCTGGGTTTGTGCCACTTCAAGGACGGCGTGGTCGTCGGCTCCTACTCGACTCCCCTGCAGTCGCCGGAACCGTTTCGCCCGATGGACGCGGCGGCGTGCGGCGGCCCCGAGGACTGCTGGTTCGCCGGCATCGGCAGCGAGGATCCAGCCGGTCAGCACATCGGCGCCTACCACCTGCACTGGGACGGCACGAACCTAACCGGCTCCTACCAGCCGCAGGGCCGCGGCGTCAGCGGGCTGGCGTTCTTCGACGGCACGTTTTACGAGAGCACGCTCGAGGGCACGCAGGCGGGCGACGCAACCGACCCGGTCACGCTCGCCACGCCCGAGCCGTTCGGGCCGATCCTCATACACAAGCTCGTCGGGAGCACGTTCACCGACGCGAACTTCCTGCCCTTTCCCTATCCGGGGGTTCCAAGCGAAGGCAGCGAGCTGCTCTCGGCGAAAGCCGACGCCACCGACCTTTGGTTCTCGGGAGGCGGCGCCGCCTCGGGGCCGGACGCGCCGCGCGACGGCTCTGTCCCGAGCCCGCCGATCGCCGTGCGCTACAACGAACCGTTCTTCCAGCAGGCGCCGATCGACACGTCGCTGTTCTCCAGCGTTGACCGCTTCGTCGACATCTCGCCGGCGCCGGGGACGGAAAGCGCTTGGGTCGCCGACCAGGCTCTCGACGAACGCGGCAGCGCTACCGACAAGGCGAAGGTCGCCCTCATCGGCGCCGACGGCGGTGTCACCGTAAACACCCTTCCCGCCTCGGGCCCAGGGCGGGGAAGCGCCCAGCTCGTAGCCGCCACCGGACCCGAAGAAGCGTGGATGGCCACCTCCGCGGGGTGGCTTTTCCACTACACGAGTGGCGCGGTGCTGCCCGAAAACAATGATCCGGCGTTTGCGACGACGATCACCTTGCGCACCAACGAGTCGGTCGAACAGTTCGTCGCCGACACCCCGCCTCCCGACGACTCGGAATTGTTCGCCCCCCCGCCGGTGCAGGTCGAAACCAAGCCGGCCGCTGAACCTGTCCAGCTGGTGATCCCGGCGCTGCTCGAGAACATCAAAGTCTCGCGTCGGGGCCTGACGGTGACGATCGCTTTTCGCCTCACCCGCCTGGCGGACGTGCAGCTCGTAGCCAAGCTGCACGGCAAGGTCGTGGCGCGCACACGCGACGAGCGCCTGAAGCCCGGCAGGCGCAGGCTGACGCTGACGTTCCAACGCAAGCTCTGGCCCAACGCGCTCAACTTCAAGACGAAGGAGCTCACCAAGCCCAAGCCGGTGCCGGCGACGGGCTCGGAAGGGTCCCCCACCGGCGGTCCGACGGCGATCGGCACGAGCGTGCGGCGTCATGGTTGAGTCCTCCTCGCGCGCGCGCATCGCGCCCCGTCGTGGCTTGGTCGCGTTCCTTGCGGCGGCGCTCCTGCTCGTCGTGGCGCTGGCGCACGTATCCGGTCACGGAGCGCACGCCGCCGGTCCGGGCAGCGTAGACCCGTTCGCCGAGCCGACGCTCGGCACGGCCGATCGCTCGACCGTCCTGATGGGCGCCGCCACTTCCGGGCAGCCAGGCGAAGCGTGGGCGTATCGGGTGCTGCCCGCGGACGTCTCGCCACCGGCGGTTGCCTCCGCGACATTCGCCACGCCGTCGGGCGCGGGTGTGACCGTGCCCGGCCAGCTCGTTTTCGAGCGCGCCACCGACGCCGACCCGTGGTGGACGATCGCGGAAACACCGCTCGACGAAGAAGGGCACGTCTATAGAGGCATGAGCCCCAACCGGCTTTCGGCGCGGATCACGCCTCACGGAGGCGGGTTGCTCGTCGGTCAGGACGGCTCGCGGCCCAGCGGCAAGCAAACCGTCGTGCTCGTGCGCGACCCAGGCGGGCGCTTCCGGGCGCTCTCCGAACCACCGGCGGGCGTGCTTCTGGCGGCGGGCGAAGGCGGAGAAACGAACGCCGAGGTGCTCGCCGAGAAGGAAGGGTCGGGCGCGGTCGCCGACGCGGCGGTCGAGAACACAGGCCACACCGAAGCGTATTTCGGTGCGCTCGGGCGCACGCGCGACCTCGGTGTCGCGCGTTGGGACGGCGAACACTGGACGCGCGAGGCGATCGAAATGCCGGCTGGCTACACGGGAAGCTTCGAAGTCCTCGCCATCGCCGGCAGCTCGCCCCAGAACCTGTGGCTGCTCGGTGAGGCCGAAGCGCACAGCGGCCTAGGGATCTTGTTGTTCAAGCGCACGGAAGCCAAAGCGGGCGAATACCGCTGGCAGTCTGCATCGCTCGGCGCCGCGCTGTTCGCCGACGCGGAAACACCCGCGCGCGAGGTCTCCAAAGTCGCCGCGCTGGCGGGGCAGGCTCAGCCCCTGACGGTGACCGAAAAAGGCGTGTGGATCGACGGCAACCTGCAAGCTCCGGGTGGCGGCGTCGACGGTTATGACTTCACGCTCTACTACGACGTCTCCGAAGGCAAGGTCACGGGCAGTTGGTGTGACGCGCGCGAAGAAGATGGAACCGCGATCTGCGAACACCCCTTGGGCGCCCGCTTTGGCAGGCAGGCCGGCTATCGCAGCTTCGCCTTCGAAGGGCCTGGGTATGGCACGCGCATCCTCACCAACCCGCTACTCCCCGGCGGCCAGGACGACACGAACATGGGTAGCTATCTGAGCTTTGAAGGGACGAGCTTTTCCTGGACGCCGGGCGCGGGCGCCGACAACGCGCCCGGCGGCGCGTTCTACACGCCAAAGGACGGTTGGCTTGAAGGGCCGGTGCGGATCACGACGACGCAGCCGTCAGCGCGGCTTGTGAGCTGGCCCGTTTCGGCGCGGGCGCCGTTCACAGCGGTCGCTTCGGCGCCGGGCTCGAGCCCAGGAGACCTAGGCGCGCAGGCGCTTGCGGTTGGCGCCGAAGGCGCGGTTGCCCGCTACATCCCCGGTCACGGCTGGGAACGCGAATTCCTGCTCACGGGCAGCGGCGCGGTGAGCTCGCCGACGCTGCGGGGGGTCGCCTGGCCCGAACCCAATCGTGCGTTCGCCGTCGGCAACCTCGGCGCTATGTGGACCTGGCGCGCGGAAACCGGATTGTGGGAGAAAGACCCCGCGGCTCCGCTCAACGGATTTCAAGGGAACCTGCTCGGCATCGCTTTCGACCCCACCAACCCGGCGGTCGGTTACGCGGTGGGTCTCAGCGGCGCCTTGCTGCGCTACGGCAAGAGCTGGACGCAGGAAGAAGGATTGCCGAAAGGCTTCTCAGAAGCGAACTTCACTTCCGTCGCGTTCGCGGGCTCGCAGGCGATGGTGGTGGCCGAACACGACCTGCTTGTCAACGAAGGGGCGGGCTGGAAGGTGGATCCGGAAGTGCGCGCTCTGTTGGCGAGCCTCCCGGCCCCGCCGCAACTGAACGTGGTCGCGGGACTGGCAAACGGCGGGGCGGTGCTTGCCGGGCGAGACGTTGTGCTCGAGCGCGACAGCGCCGGAGCGCCGTGGCACTTCTCTGAGGAGCCGATCGTGAACCAGACCGCCGTCGCGGTTGCGCCGTTGCTGGAAGGCTCCAAGGTGCGCGCGTTGGTGGCGGTCGTGCCCGACTTCACCTACCCACCCCCGCTGATCCTCCCGCCGGTCGATCCCAACACGCCAGGGCCGTTGATCCCACCCAACCCGCTGCCCGGCGACGGCTACCTGCTACGTGAAACGAGCGGGGGCTGGGAGGACGAAGAGCGGGCGGCATACGCGGGTGACAGCGAGGACAAGCCAATCAAGGCCGACCCGGTCGCCGCGCTCGACGTGAATCCCACGGGCTCGGGATGGGCCGTCGGGGGATGGAGCGGCGAGGCCGATGACGCCGGCCGGGGAAGCGACGCAAGCGGCTCCGGTCAGAGCGTCCGCGCGGCCGTGCAGACGGCGGGCATCTACAGTTTCTCGGCAAGCGGCGACCCCGCTGGAGCACCCGGCGAGACCGCGACGCCTGTGTCGCTGCCAAGCGCCACCGCCACGTTCGCCGTGGGAGGCCATGCCGAGTGCGCCCAACCATGTGCGGCGCTCGCAGATGAGGCGATCGCGCCCGACCGCAACCTGAGCGCCGCGCTAGCTCAGATCGACGGGCTCTCCGCGCAACCAAACGGCCCTCGCATGCTGCTCTACACGGGTGGGCGCGAGACCCCAGGCGAGGGTCCGGAGTCAAGCGCGGAGGCCGACCGCTTCGCGCAGCTCCTCTCAACCGGCGGCAGTCTGCCCGTCTACCCAGCCGTGTCGGCGGGCGACAGCGAAGGCGGCGAAGACTCGGCGTTCGCCACCGCCTTCGGGTCGTTCGCCGCCCCGTTCGGGGAAGGGGGCTCGCCGAGCGGCGTGAGCACCGCCGTTATCCCGCCGGGACCCTCGCCAAAGCCGGGAGCGCGCACCCACTACGCCTTCGACAGCAGCGGCGCGGCGGGGACGGTGCGGGTGATCGTGATCGACAACTCGCGCGGGTCGCTCGCGGCGAGCGACCCCTACCAGAACCCCGCTCAACCGCAGGGGCCGTGGCTGGCGGAGATGCTCGCCGACGCGAAGGCGCGCGGAATCCCCGCGATCGTGTTGGGCAGCCGTGAGCTCAACCCCAACCTGCCGCCCGCCCTGAACGTCGCCTCCGACGCGGGCGAAGAGGCACAGATCATGGTGGCGGGCGGCGCCTCGGCGTACTTCTACGAGCGCCCCGAGGAAAGCCGCGCGAGCCAGATCCCCTCCGGCGCGTCGGTGACGATCCCCGAGTTCGGCACCGGCGCGCTCGGCTACCGCTCCTCGATCTCCGGCTCCTTCAAAGCGGGGCAGCCCGACGCGCTGTTCGGCACGACCGGTTATCTGCTCGCGAGCGTGGAAATCGCCAAGCGCAATCCGGCGACGAACGTCGCGCCCGTCACCGCGCGCTTGATCCCGCTCGTGCAGGAAGTGTCGCTCGATCCGGTAGACGGCACGCTCTTGCGGCGTAGCGCGCCGGCGCTTTTCACTGGGATCGGGCGGCGCCCGCTCTCCGGCGACCGTTGGGGTCCGGTGTCGGCCTCAGACGGCAACCCCAACCCTCCCGGCGCGGACCCCTACAGCGAATTTCCCCCCGCCCTCTGCCGTCAATCCGACTGCTCGAGCGCGATCGAACCGGAATACACCTTCACCTCCTCAGAACCTGAAATCGCGAACTTCGTGGAGCAGGACCCCAACTCGACCAACCTGAGAAAGCCCTTGCAGGATTCCTCGGGGCATGTGATCCCAGACCCCCATTCGGGCATCCTGTGCGCGTTCAACGCGGGCACCACCACCGTGACGATCTCCGCGGGCGGTTTGTCCTACTCCACCCAGGTGACGGTGCTGGGGGGCGGCGTGGAGCAGCCTTGCGGCACGGTGCCGCTCAGTCCCAGTCACTTCAAAGCGGCGACATCCGAAGGAGCGGCCGCGCCCAGCTCGCCGCCGCCCTCGCCGGCGCCCGCGCCCGCGCCGATCGCGCCGCCGCCGCCTCCGCCCGCGCCGGTGAAGGCGCCGGCGCTGAAGCTCGCGCCGAAGGTGGCGCTGCCGCTGGCGATCTTGCCGGTGTTGAAGCTGGCCGCGGGTGGGCCGGTGCCGGCGATCCCCCCGCCCCCCGCCGCGGGGTTCACCGAGCCGATTCCACCCGGTGGCGCGACGGTGAGGGTGTTCGAAGAAAAACGCGAAGAGGAGGCCGCGCCCGAGTCCTCGCAGGCGTTCGCCCGCTACGTCCCTGGCGGGTACGGGCTTCCGCTCGGTGTGCTCGTGTTGCTGGCGGCGGCGGGCTTTTCGATCGGTCGCGACAAGCGCCGGCCGCGCCGGGCCGCGATGGCAAGAGTTTCCCTGCAAGCACCACACCCACGCCCAAGGAGGCGAACATGAGAGAGCGCATTTCCCGCCACAGCGGCCACGCCGCCTTGGCGATCTCACTGATAGCGCTCGTCGGCTCGACCACCGGGCTGGCGGACGCGGCGCGCAAAGCCGTGGTGAGCGCGATCGCCGGACACCCGATCAGCGCCCAGCCGCGCCCCAACGGGCTGCTGTTGCTGGGCAAGAACAGGAAGTTCCCGGCGTCGGCGATCCCCACGGTGAAGGACGCGAAGACGATCGCCGGCAAGAGGCTCGCGGACATCGAACCGAGCTGCCCCCCAGTGACGGTGGACATCGGCACGTGGTGCCTGATGACCTCCCCCTACCCGGTCACGAACGCGCAGGCGGGCCAGAACAACTACTTCTGGGCGAGCCAGGCGTGCGTGAAGATGGGCGGGTTCCTGCCCGACGCGGCGAT
>DATBTP010000007.1:0-3100 GCA_036559185.1 Solirubrobacteraceae bacterium
CGCGACCGCGCTCGTGGGCGCATCGCGCGCCGCCGGCCTTGCCGTTGCGTCGATCGCGTGCTGGCTGTGCCTGTCGTCCACGGTTAAGGCAGCGGAAGGCGAGCCGTTCGGGGTCGCGTCGTTTTCGCTGCAAACCACCGAAGTGGGCCCAGGGGTGGAAAGCGTGCCCTACGTGTTCACGCAAGCCGCCGGTCATCCCTACGCGCTTACAAGCTCGATCCAGTTCTCCACCGAAGAAAGCGCCGGACACACCCTGGCCACTGGCGATCCGAAGGACCTCGTCGTCGATCTGCCCCCCGGCCTCGACGCCAACCCGCGGGCGACGGCGCGCTGTTCGGTCGAACAGGAACGCTGCCCCGCCGCCTCGCAGGTGGGCGTGTTCGTGCTTCGCTTCCTCTCCGGCGAAAAGAAGCTCTCGACGGTTGGCGCGATCTTCAACATGACGCCCGACAGCGGTCAGGCGGCTGAGCTTGGGCTCGAAACGCCGCTTCTGGGCAGGGTCCTGCTCGTCGGTCGTCTCGCGCACACAGCCGCGGGCTACGGCCTCGCGATTGCGGCGCGCGGACTTCCGGTGCTCGACGAAGGCGGCGAATTTCCAGCGTTTCATCTCGTGAGCATGGAAACGACGCTGTGGGGCGTGCCCGGGGATTCCTCCCACGACCCCCTGCGCGGAGTCTCCTGCCTGGATCTCGGAGAAGGCTTGAAATGCGGCGGGGGCGGTCTGCCGGGAGTGGAAGAAGCGGCGCCGTTCATCACGATGCCGGGCAACTGCTCCGGGCCGCCACCGACCGCTACGGCGTGGGTGGATTCGTGGAAGCGCCCGGGGGTGTATCTACAGGTTCAGTCGGCGCTTGCGGGAATGACCGCTTGCGACCACTTGACCTTCTGGCCGGAAGTGACGGCTACGCCGGAAACCGATCGAGCCGAAGCGCCCGACGGATTGGACCTCGCCATCCGTGTTCGCCAGTTCGAACAGAACCCCGTGGCGGCGGCCGAGCTGCGCGACGCGACCGTAGCGTTGCCGCCGGGCGTCTCCATCAACCCGGGGGTCGCCGCGGGCCTAGTGGCGTGCGACGCGAGCGGGCGCGCCGGGATAAACATCCCCACCGGCCTCAACGCCGGCGGGCAGCCGCTCGGTCCCGACGAAGTGGGTCCCGGAGAAGAACTGCCCGCGAGCGAACTCGGCCCGACCGAACCGGCGCTCGCGCCGGGCTACTGTCCGCAAGCCTCCACCGTGGGCACGGCCGAAGCGATCACCCCGTTGCTGGCGCGCCCAATCAAGGGTCGTGTTTACATCGCGGCGCCGGGATGCGGCGGGCGGGATCAGGGAGCGTGCACCGACATGGACGCGCTCGACGGCAACCTCTACAGGGTGTATGTGGAACTCGGTGGAAGAACCGCCGAATCCGGGGAACCGAGCTCTGGCGTGCTCATCAAGCTAGCCGCCACGGTGGAAGCGGACCCAACCACGGGAAGACTGACGGTGCGCCTCTCCGACAGTCCGCAATTGCCGCTCAGCGAATTGAAACTCCGCCTCTTCGGCGGTGATGGCGGCCTGCTGGTCAACCCCGCCACGTGCGGCTTGGCGACGACCGCCTCCGACCTGCGGCCGTGGAGCGCCCCCGACGTGGCTGACGTCTCGACGTTGTCGTCGTTCGAAGTGACGGGTTGCGCCGCCGCGCCCCTTGCTCCGCAGTTCCTCGCCGGGAGCGCTGAGGTGGGAGCGGGAGCGCCCACCCCGTTCACGCTCACCGTCACGCGCCACCCGGGGGAACCCTACCTCGGGGCCCTCCAGGTGAGCACGCCGCCCGGGCTCTCGGCGAGGCTGGCGGGCGTGGCGCTGTGCGAAGAAGCGCTCGCCAACACGGGGAACTGCCCCCCCGCGTCGCGCATCGGCGGCTCGGAAGTGGCGGTGGGCGCGGGATCCCCGCTCGAGCTTCCGGGGGAGATCTACCTCACCGGGCCCTACGAGGGCGCGCCATTCGGTTTGAGCGTCGTCACGAGCACGCAAGCCGGCCCGCTGAACCTCGGCGCGGTGGTGATGCGCGCGCGCATCTATGTCGACCCCACGACGGCGGCGCTCACGATAGCCACCGACACCCTGCCCCGGATCGTGCTCGGCGTGCCGTTGCGGATTCAGCGCGTCGCGCTCGACATCGACCGTCCGAACTTCATCTTGAACCCCACGAACTGCCAGGCGCGACACGTCGTCGCCACGATCGCCGGCGTGGGGGGGGAAAGGGCCGAAGCCGCAAGTCGCTTTACCGTGGGAGGGTGCGGAGAGCTCGCTTTCAAGCCGACGTTTCAGGCTTCCACGAACGCGCACACGAGCTACGCGGGCGGCGCGTCTCTCGACGTGAAGCTCACGTTCCCGAAAGCCGCACACGCTCGGCAGGCGAACCTGGCGCGGCTGAAGGTCACGCTGCCCAAGCAACTGTCTACGCGGCTCACAACGCTGCAAGGCTCGTGCCCCGAGAGGACGTTCGACGCAAACCCCGCGGCCTGCCCGGCGACGGCGATCGTGGGTGTGGCGAGGGCGCGCACACCGACGGTGCCGGGCGGGATGGCCGGGCCGGTGTATCTCGTGGCGCACGGACCCAACGTGTTCCCCTCGCCGGTGCTGATGCTCGAGGGCGACGGCGTCGCCCTCGAGCTGTCCGGCTCGAGCGGCGTCAGCCGCGCCGCGACGAGCGTCGCCGTCAGAGCCGCCCCCGACATACCCGTGGAAAGCATCGAAATCGACCTCCCCCAGGGACCGCATTCGCTGCTCAGCGCCAACACCAACCTCTGCTCGGCGCGCAAGACGGGCGCCGTCGCACGCACCAACACGCGGCGAACGCCCGGGCGCGTCGCGCGCCCCGGCCCGGCGGCGCTCAAGCGGCCCCCCGTGAGCCTGCCGATGCGCGTGTCGCTCGTCGCGCAGAACGGGATCGTGCTTCACACGGCGGCGAAGGTCGCCGTGCGGGGGTGCGGGGCACGTCTGCGCTAGTGTCCTGAGTCAGAAGTTCGTGGACTATGTTTGGTAGTATTCGTGGATGGCTAATGCTTTTGGTCGTCCGAAGGTGGTTTTGGAGGTCAGTGACGGTGAGCGCTTGCAGCT
>DATBTP010000008.1:0-16254 GCA_036559185.1 Solirubrobacteraceae bacterium
GCGCGACGCGCGCGCAGCAGCGACCCGCCGCTCGGGGCGCGCAGCAGACGGCCGTTGTGCAAGTCGAAGTTGACCTCCTCGGCGTCGGGGTCGGCGCCTCCCTCCCGCCCCGCGGGATCGAGGCGCCCGCTCGATTGGGGATCCCGCTGGTAAACCGACAGCTCGCGCAGGGCATCGCCCGTGAACCAGCGCCCGCTGCGAGCGATGTAGATGGGAACCGGCGCGTGGCGCTCCTCGAGCACGCCCAGAGCCTGCAGCCCCGTGATGATGGAAACGTCGTGCTCGACCGAGCGCCCGCCGAAGGCGACGCCCACCCTTAGTCCGCTTGGTGGCATTCCGGCGTAGCTTATGCGCCGTAGGTGTCGGGCAGGTCGTTCTCGAACAGCACAACGTCGCCTGCGCGCGTAAGGCGGCCGAGCAGGTCGGTGGCCGCGGCGATGTCGGGCACCACGTGCACGCTCGCCGGGTCCATGCCGCCGGAGGCGAGCCCTTCGCGGATGGGAGCGGCGCGGGTCTCACCGACGAGGATCGCCAAGTCGCACACCACCGCGGCCTGCTCGCCGAAGCGGCGGTTGAGCTCCTCCTCCAACTCGCCCAGCTCTACCATCCCCGGTGTGACGAGCAGGCGACGGGAGGCGGGGTGCTCGCGCAGAACCTCGAGCGCGGCGGCGGCGCCGTCGGGGTTGGAGTTGTAGGCATCGTCGATCACGACGATCGAGGCGCGGCGATTGTGGATCGGTTGCAGACGATGAGCGGGCGCCTCAACGCGACCAAGCCCGTCGGCGATGCGCTCTGGCGAGATGCCGAGCACTCGCCCGACGGCCGCCGCGGCCAGCAGATTTGACACGTTGTGGCGTCCCAGCAGGCCCGCCGACACCCGGATAGGCGGGCTTTGGGCGCCATCGAGATGGAGCTTGAAGGTGGTGCGACCGTCCGCGAGACCGATCTCGCGGGCAAGCACCTGGGCAGACTCGCTCTCCATCCCAAACAGCGTTACCGGCACCGTTGCGCGAGCGGCCAGCTCGCAACAGAGCGGATCGTCGGCGTTGGTGAGGAAGTGCCCGTCGCGGGGCAGGGCGTCGAGCAGCTCCCCCTTGGCGGCGGCGATGGCCTCCATCGAGCCGAGCCGCTCCAGGTGCATGGGGCCAATCGCCGTGACGACCCCAACGGTGGGGTGCACAAGCTCGCACAGTTCGGCTATGTCGCCGCGGCGGAACATCCCCATCTCCACGACGAACGCGCGGTGGCGCGCCGTCAAATGCTCGTTGATGGCGCGGATTACGCCGAGGAAGCTGTTGTAGCTCGCCGGGGTGACGAGCGTGGGACGATCGGCCTCGAGCACCGCTCCAACGCAGAACTTCGTGGTGGTCTTGCCGTAGCTGCCGGTGATGCCCACCACGAGCGGATCCCACTCTCGCAGCGAGCGGCGGGCGCGCTGCTCGTAGCGACGGTTGATCGCGCTCTGGAGAGGCCCCAAAGCGGTATCTGCCACGACCAGAGTCCAAGGCGAGCCAGCGAGCAGCAGCAAGCCGATAGCCAATAGAACCGCGAGAGCTACCGTGGCGAGACCGCCCGCCGCCACCACCACCGCGACCAGCACGAGCAGCGCGGCGGGCGCGAGCGCCACCGCGAGCAGCCGCTTGGCGCGAGCGGTGAGCACGAGCGGCTTGACCGCCTCGCGCCGCCAGTCGGCGACGCCGAGGGCGGCAAGCGGTGTGGCGAGCAGCAGCAGGGCGCCGCACAACCAGCCCGACACGGCCGCGCCCGCCACCACCGCGGCGATGAAGAGGATCGCTACGGCGGCAAGCTCGCGCGGTGCGAAGAGCTCGGAGCGTCTGCGCAACCACAGCATCAGGCGCGCCGGCTCGTAGTGCTCGAGCTGGAAGAGGTGCAACAGCCGGTGCTGGCGGCCCGCGAGACGTATCGCGAGCGAGAGCAGCGCCGCCACCGTCGCCACTGACTCGAACGCGCTCACGCGGAGTCGCCCGTCGCCAAGAAGTGCGACACGATACGCGCGAAACGAGCCGGCTGGTCGAGATAGCTGAAGTGACCGGCGCCGTCGAGCACAACGAGACCCGCATCGGGGATGAGACGCTCCATCTCGTGCGCGTCGGAGAGGGGCGTGTCGTCGTCCCTCGACCCCCACACCAGCAGCGTGGCCGCCGAGATGGAGGGCATGAACGAGCGCAGGTCTGTGTTCACGAGCTTCACGAGCGTCGGTCGCATCGCGCCGGCCGCCGCGTAGTCGGCGGACGCTACCCTGCCGACTAGCAGCGCACGCAGGCGCTCACCGGGAGCGCCGAAGAAGCGCGCCGCGTACTTGCCTACCTTCGCCATCCCCACCCGGCGATACCAGCGCAGCGTGCGTTTCGGACGGATGCCGGCGGAGTCGACAAGCACGAGCCGCGAGACTCGCGCCGGTTGGGTGGCGGCCATACGGATCGCGATGCGCCCGCCGTTTGAATGGCCGATCACGAGCGCGCGGTCGACCGCCAGCGCGTCCATGAAGGCGAGCACGAACTCCTGGTAGTCCTCCACACCCCACGGCTCGGGCGGCAGCTCTGATTGGCCGAAGCCGGGGAGGTCGAACGCGTAGACGGTGGCGACAGGCGCGAGGCCGGCGACGATCGGACCGACTGTCTCGATCGAAGCGCCCCAACCGTGCAGCACGAGCACGGCCGGGCCCGACCCGCTCACCACATACCGGGTACGCAAGCCCAGCACGTCGAGGAATTGGGTGTCGCCGATTGACACGCGCTAACGGTATTGGGTGAGCCTCACGGACCGGCCTTACACTCGCCGTCGGGATGCGTCGACGCTCGAGCGAGGACCGTCCGCTGTCACGCCCTCGTGTCGTGTGTATCGCTACCGCTCCCGCCACCTGTATGCTGCGATCCGTGCGCAACGCCTATCGGTGGTTGACGTCGGTGCTCTTCGTCGCGGTGGTCGTGCAGGTCGGGCTCGCCGGCTATGGCGCGTTCAATGCCATCCACAAGGCGGAAAACGCGTCGGTGTCGAAGAAAACGATCGAGGACGGCTTCGGCGCACACGCCGCGGCGGGTAGCCTCATCGTGCTCGTGATGCTCGTACTGCTGATCGTCGCCTTGGCCGGACGCCTCGGCCCAACCGCCGTCAAGTGGGCGGGTGGGCTGCTCGGGCTCGGCATCCTGCAGACGGTGCTGGGGGTCGTGTCGACGTCGGTTCCCGCGCTCGGCTTTCTGCACACCGTCAACGCGCTGGCGATATACGCGGCCGCCGCGCTACTCGCGCATCGCACCTGGACGCAGCACCGCACTTCGGGTGACGAAATGGAGATAGCGCCGAGCGTGTGAACCCAGCTTCCGGGCGGCGGTAAGATGCGACGATCCGCCGACGTAGCTCAGCTGGCCAGAGCACCGCTCTCGTAAAGCGGGGGTCGTGAGTTCGAATCTCACCGTCGGCTCTGCCGTCGCACTCTCTCGTTACAGCAGTCGCCCAGTCGGCGAGCAGCGTCAGCACACGCACCTACACACACGCAAGAATTCGAGGTCCTGGGTCCGTCAGCTCAGAGCCGCGAGCGCTCGCAGCAGCGAATCGCCGTGACGCGCGCAAAAGGCGGGACCGACGCCCTTGACCTTGATCAGCTCCTCGATGCTCGCTGGCCGGGCGCGCAGGACGCCTTCGAGTGTCTTGTTCGCCGCCACCGTGAACGCCGGCTTGCCTTCGCTGCGGCCCAGCCGCCATGCCTTGAGCTTCTCGAAGTCGCGCTCGTCCACCGGGTCCGTCCGCTCCGCCTCGACGGCGTGTCCGGCGTTCGTCCTGCCTGCCGCTCCGAGCGCGCCGCTCCCGCGGGCCGGGGCCCCACCGCGAGCTTCATGCGCGCGCGCCGCCACGCGCCGCGACGCCTCCACAAGCGCAGCGTCGGGCTCGCACACATCGCAGCAGCGAAACACCGGCGCGCACCCCTCATCGTCGCCGAAATGATCGAGGATCTGACGCCTGCGACACGTCTCGCCGCTCGAGATGTATCGCTCGATCGAGCGATACGACTCCCACCCGCGGTCTCTCGCCGCCTTGATCGCCTCATACGCCGTGCGCGGACTGCCTTCCCCCGTGAGCCTCACTAGCAGCCCTTCTGGCCCGCCGGGTCGCAGCTCCACGGCGCCGGCCCGCTCGGCGATCGAGAGCAGCACCCGCTCGCGCTCGTCCAGCTCTCCATGACCGATCGCCGCCACGCCTTCCACGGCGCGCGCCCGCAACCTCGCCACGTAGCGCTTCACGTCCTCAACGCTCGTATCGCGCTCCCTGATGAACCTGATCAAGCGGCCAAGGTCCATCCTCGACGCCAGCAACACCGCGCGCCCAGCCCGCCCGTCGCGCCCCCCGCGACCGGCCTCTTGGTAGTAGGCCTCGAGGCTGGTCGGCATCGCCCAATGCACCACCGTACGAACGTCCGCCTTGTCCACTCCCATCCCGAACGCGTTGGTCGCCACCACCACCTCCGCGCGCCCGCCCATGAACGCGTCCTGGCTCTCCCTCCGCGCCCGCGGCGGCATCCCGGCGTGGTAGCTCACCGCGCTCAGCCCGTGCTTGGCAAGCATCGTCGCGACCTCCGACGTGTGCTTGCGGGTGCCGCAATACACGATCGCTGGACGTGCCTGCTCGCCTGAGAGCAGGTGCAAGAGCGTGGCGCGCTTGCGCGCCACGGCGCCCTTTCCCTCCAAGCTCACAACGTCGAAGCTGAGGTTGGGACGGTCGAATCCGGAGCGCACCGCCACCCAGTCGCGCAAGCCGAGTCGCGCGGCGATCTCCTCGGCCACCCGCGGCGTGGCCGTCGCGGTCGCCGCCATCACAGCCGGCCTGCCGAGCGCTTGGATCGCGTCGTGCAGGCGCAGGTAGTCGGGTCTGAAGTCGTGACCCCACTCGGCCACGCAGTGCGCCTCGTCGACTACGAACAAGCCCACCTTGCGCTTCGCCAGCGTCTCGCGAAACGCGCGCGAGGCAAATCGCTCGGGAGCCGCCAGCACGAGCGCAGCCTCTCCACGGGAGATCGAGCGCAGCGCCCGCTCGCTGTGGCCCTCCGCCATCCCCGACGCCAGCATCGCCGTGTTCACGCCCGCCAGCTCCAGGCGCCGGCGCTGGTCGGACATCAACGCAATCAGCGGGCTCACAACCACCACCAACTCCTCGCCCGCGAGCGCCGGGAGCTGGTAGCAAAGCGACTTGCCCCCGCCGGTGGGCATCACCACCAGGCTATCCCGCCCATCCAGAGCTGCCTCTACAGCCTCGCGCTGACCCGGCCTGAACGCCCGCAGGCCGAAGCGCCGCAAGAGCTGCTCGGGGGTCGCGCTCGCCTCGGCTGTGCTCAGATCGGACACTCCTCAGAAGCTACCCCTCGCTCCGGGCGGTATCGGTGCGGTTCCATATCGGGTGGTTCCGTATCGGTGTGGGCGGTATCCGTGCGGCGCGCGGAGTCCGCCTCTCTCGCGCACGCGCGCGAGTCACCGCAAATTGAAACACCGCAACCCCAGCGCCACCCTAGCCGGGCGGCCGGCGATCAGCGCCTGCGCCACACCACGCGCGCGCCCCCCGAGGGCACGAGCGTGATCGCGCGCCGGCGGTTCCACTCGCCATCGCGCGTCCACCGCCCGCCGCGTGCGGGCAGGCTCGGCGCGAGCTCGCTCAGCACCGTCTGCAGGATCAGCTTCATCTCCAGCGTCGCGAACGACGCGCCGATGCAACGGCGGATGCCGCCGCCGAAGGGGATCCACGAGAAGGTCTCGGGCGCTTTCTCGAGGAAGCGCTCTGGCATGAACTCGCGCGGCGCCTCATACACCTTC
This sequence comes from Solirubrobacteraceae bacterium, assembly GCA_036559185.1. GTDB lineage: Bacteria > Actinomycetota > Thermoleophilia > Solirubrobacterales > Solirubrobacteraceae > Palsa-744. Next base: position 5,820 of record DATBTP010000008.1, read on the forward strand.
GGATTGCGGTTTGTCAGGTATATCGACGGCACCACCCGGGTCCCCCGCGGAAGCTCGCGCCCACCCACGTCGAGCGGCTCCCGCAACACACGCACCACCATCGGCACCACCGGCCTCACGCGCAGCGTCTCCGAGATCACCGCCTGCATGTACTCGTCGCCCTCGCCCGCATCGATCTCCCTTACCAGACGCGCAAGCTTGTCGGGGTGGCGCACCAACCGCTCCACCGCCCACGCCACCGACGTGGCGGTCGTCTCGTGCCCCGCGAGCAGCAGCGTCACCAGCTCGTCGCGCAGCTCCTGGTCTGTCATCGCCCGGCCCTCCTCGTCGCGCGCGAGCATCAGCAACGAGAGGATGTCCGCGCGCTCGCCCAAATCCGCCTGCGCGCGCCGGCGGGCGATCTCAGCGTAGATCACGTCGTCGAGATGATCCAACGCGCGCCCGAGCGATCCAGTGGGACGCGCTTCCACCGGGCGGCGCAGCGCGTTCAGCAGCAGCGCCGGCGTCTGGCTTGGAGTGAGCAATCCGCCGATCGCCTCGCGCAACGCCTCCATTCGATCGGCCTCAACCCCGAACACCGCTCGGAGGATCACCTCGAGCGTGATCGCGCGCGTGCGCTGGCTCAGCTTCATCGGCTCCCCCAGCGGCCACTCGGCCATGCCGCGCCGCGCCGCCTGCACGATCACATCGGCGTACTCGCGCATCCGCTCGCCGTGGAAGGGCGGCAGCAAGAGTTTGCGCTGGCGCATGTGCTCGGGACCAGTGAGCGTGATCACCGAACTGGGGCCCATCACCGGCGCGATCGGCGACGCGCCCGCCGCCGAGGGCGCGACCTCGGGCGGCGCGGTGAACACGGCCTTTACCGCCTCGGGGTCGCTGAGCATCACCAGTTTGCGTCCGCTCGGACCAAACGTGAGCGTGAAGGAATCGCCATAGCGGCGCGCACACCGATCGAGCACCCATGTGGGGGCAAAGGCCCAAACGAGAGTCAGCGCGAGCGGCGGCACACGCGGACCGCGCGGCAGCGCCTCGGCGGGCGGTTCCACGAGGGGCTCGGCTTGCTTTGCCAATGGCTGGGCGACGGCGGTGGCCACACCCAAAGCCTACCGGGCAGAGCGCGAAGCGATCGAGTGCCGGGCGCGATAATCCTACGGTCCTCTCTCCGCCAGCGCCTCCACGACGCGGCGGCGAGCGTTCTCCACCTGCTCTGGGGCGAGCGTCCGAGCGTGGCGCTCCAGATAGCCCGACAACATTCTCGCGGGGATCACGCGCACGCCGCGACGGCGGGCCAGTGGCTTGTCCACCCACGCTCGACTGAACACCAGCAGCGCCTCCACGCGCTCGCCGGTCACCCGTTCGAGCGCCTCTCGCTCTTCCTGCGCTTGGCGCAACACCGCCCCATGGATCGCACGCACCCGCACCGGCCCCGGATGGCTCTTCGTCTCGACCGTGAACAAGCCCGGCGGGCCCAACACGATGTGGTCGATATCGCCGTGGCCGAAGCTCGCGTCGTGGATCACCTTCCAGGCCTCCCCGCGCAGCGCCTCGAGCAGCGCTCCCACGTGCTCCTCGCCGGCGGCGCCCCGATCGTGGCGGTCCACGAGCGGCAGCACATAGCGCGACACCACGAACATGCTCACAAGCAGCGCGAGCTCCGAACCGATGAACAGCGGGCTGTGCAACCCGAACGCGCGGCCGAACACCGTCGTGAGCACCGCCAGCACTCCGAGCGTCACGAGCGTGCGCATGCGCAGGCGCAACACGATCGCGCGCGCGCGCTGCCCCGGCACACGGGAGGCGGGATCGCGACGTCCGGGGACGCGCGCCAGATGGCTCTGCACGATCGACATCTAGCCATCTATCGGCCGGCCGGCCAGCCGATCTTTAGTCGGCCCGCGCTCGGTGAGCAGCCCGCGCGGGATCCTCCCGACGCTCCTCGCGAGCCTTACCGCCGGCCATCACGTTGGCCGACTGTTCGACCATGCGCCTGTTTGCAATGGTGGCCTTGCGGAAAAGTGTGGAACGTGCGGCCACCGTCCTAAAGGCCGGCCGACGCTGGGTCGAAGCCATGAGCAGGCGCCAACACTCGAACTCCCGCCTTCGCCATGTCCACATCATTCGACCCTTCTCTACCTTCGGACGTCACGCTCCTGCTGCGCGCGGACGCGGAGCACGGCTGGCTGCACCGCGAAGTCATCCCCGTCCTACTTGAAGTGGAAGCGCATGGACGGCTCCCCGACGAGCAGACGGGAGCGGCTCTCGCCTACCTCGAGGCGATGTGGAGGGAGGCCGCCATCCGCGCCCGCGAGACCGACACGGCCCACGCCCGCCTCACCCCGCCCGGCGGCGGGCACAACTCGCTGTCGGCATCTGCCGACCGCTACCACACGGTGGTCACGGCGCTGCGCGGAATCCTCACAGAGCGTGTGAGGCCGTTCGTCGAACCGCCCATCGAGGCTGAGCGGGAACTCGCTCACGAGCCTCTACGCATTAAGGACGCGCGCGGCGAGGCGAGGCGGCCCAACGCCGGCGGCTGCACCCCGCGCGCGGCCTAACAACGACGATCCCATAGGCTGCCGCCGTGCCCCACACCGGCTCAACCACAGCACCACCCTTCGATCTGCAATCGCACTCCACGCGCTCCGATGGCGAGCTAGCGCCCGCCGAGGTGGTGGCCGCCGCCGCGCGCGCCGGCGTAGAGCTCTTGGCGCTCACCGACCACGACACGCTCGCCGGCGTGGCCGAGGCGCTACAGGCGGCGGCCGAGCACGGCATCGCCGTCGTCCCCGCGATCGAGATCTCCGCGATCGACGGCGGCGGCGAGAGCGGCATTCCACGCGAACTGCACATCCTCGGCTACCTCGTCGACCACACCGACCCCGCCTTCAACGCGGCGCTCTCGCGCTTCCTCGCCGATCGCGAGCATCGCACGCTGCGCATGGCGCAGAGCCTGCGCGAGCTCGGCTTCGAGCTCGACGAGCAAACGATCGCCGCGCGAGTCAGCGCCGGCGAGCCGATCGGCCGCCCGCACCTCGCGCAAGCCGCCCTCTCCCACCCCGCCAACGCACAACGCCTTAGCGAGGAGAACATCGACGACGTCGGCTCTTTCATCAGGGGATACCTGATCGAGGGCCGCCCCGCGTTCGCGCTGCGTGTAACACCAACCGTCGGCGAGGCCATCGACGCCATCCACAACGCCGGCGGTGTCGCGATCTGGGCCCACCCCTTCTGGGACGTCACCGACCCGATCGAGGTGCTCTCGACGATCGGCCGCTTCCGCGCGCTCGGCATCGACGGCGTGGAGGCCTTCTACGTCACCCACACCCAGGAGCAAACCGAGCTACTGGCCCACCGTTGCGCCGAGCTCGACATGCTCAGCACGGGCTCGGCCGACTTCCACGGTCCCGACAATCGCCTCTTCTCACGCTTCATGGCCTTCGACACGCACGGCCTCACACCCAATCTCGGCCCGATCTCCGGCCCCCTCAACGGCTGATTCGCGAAGCGCCAAGGGCTCTGTCACGACGAGGCCACGCCACGGGACCCGCAAGGGTCCCTTCCCCACAACTCAATCGCCGGGGGAACCCAACAGCTCGGCGAGGCGGTAGAAGAGCGCTTCCAACGCAAGCTCCTCCGACACGTTCAGCGCGAGGCGCAGCCGCGTGTCGCGCACGAGCTCCACACCCTCACCCAAAGAGCTCACGTCGCGATCGGCCTCGGCGGTCAGCTCGCCGAGGCGATCCACCGCGAACACCAGCTCGGGAGCACCCACGGCTACACACCACGCATCGCGCAACCACAGCTCGGCCAGGCGCAAACCAAGGTCCAGCGCCGCCGTGCGCGCGCGACGCTCGGCCCTTCTCACCACCTCCGCGCTCTCGCGCTCGTACTTGCGCCGCTCCTTGCTCGGCAGCAGCTCCGCCCGCTCGCGCAACCGCTCGCCCGCGTCGGCCCCCGCCTGGGTACCCGCTACCTTGGCCGCGTCGAGCAACGCCCGCCACGGTCGCTCGCCCGCTCGTGAGGAGGGGCCGAACGCGGCACGCGCGAAGCGCTCTCCCCTCTCCCGCAACGCCACACCCTCCTCGCCCGCCAGCCGTTCGGCGAGACGCCCGTCCCCTGACGCAAGGCGCGCGCACCCGCGCGCCCGCGCCGCCTCGATCCCCGCGTCCGCCGCGATCAGACGCTCCGCTATCACCTCGCTCGAGAGCGGGTCGAAGCGCACCTGCTGGCAGCGCGAAGCGATCGTCGGCAGCACGTCCTCGCGATGCTCCGCCAGCAAGATCAAATGCGCAAACTCCGGCGGCTCCTCTAGCGTCTTCAAGAGACGGTTGCCCGCCTGCTCGTTCATGCTGCCCGCCGCCTCGATCACGAACACCCTGCGCGCCGACTCGAACGGCGTATGCGCCACAGCGGCCACCACCGCCTCGTCGATATCGCTCACCAGCACTTCGCTGGCGCCGCTCGGTCTCACCCACGTCAAGTCTGGGTGGGCCTCACGCGCGACCCGCGCCTCGACACCCTCGCGATCCTCCGCGCCATCCGCCAGCAACGCCGCGGCGAACGCCTTTGCGACAGCGCGCTTGCCCGTGCCCGCCGGACCATGGAAGAGGTAGGCGTGGGACGGCTTGCCGTTCGGGGGCAGCGCCGGGAGCAACAATGCCCGCGCATGCGGATGCTCATCCACGCCCGCAAGCCGCCCCCGCGCGCTCGGCTGTGTCGATGCTGGAGGCACGCTCTTATCCTATGCGGGCCCATCACCGAAGCCCCGGGCCGCGTGTGGAGGGTGGGTTGTCATCTATCCGCAAACGACCGACTCGCGCGTGTGCGCACGCGAGCGAGTCGCAACCGAACCGCCCCCGCCGCTACCGTGCGTGAGTGCCCACGGGCAAGCTCATCACCATCGAGGGGCTCGACGGCGCCGGCAAGTCCACGCTGGCCGCCTCACTCGCCGCCGCCCTCACCGCTCGGGGTGTACGCATCGAGCTGTTGCGGGAGCCTGGAGGGGTTCGCCCGTCCGAGCGCATAAGGGAGCTCGTCAAGGACCCCACCTTGCCAATCGGCGCTCGCGCCGAGACCCTGCTCTATGCGGCCGCCCGCGCCCAGCTCGTGGAAGAGCGCGTCACGCCGCTGCTCGCCACCGGCACATGGATCCTGCTCGACCGCTACGTCGACTCCTCGCTGGCCTACCAGGGCGCCGGACGCGCGCTGGGCATCGAGCAGGTGCGCGCCATCAACGCGTTTGCCACCTCCAACCTCCGCCCCGACCGCACGCTACTGCTTCGTATCGATCGCACCAACGCGTTCGCTCGCCTGCGCGCCCGGGGCGCAACCACCGATCGGCTGGAGCGCGAAGGCGAGCGCTTCTTTTCTCTCGTCGCCGCCGCCTACGAGCGGCTCGCGAGCTCCGAGCCCGAGCGGATTCGCGCGATCGACGCCGCCCCTCCCGCCGAGCGCGTGCTCGCGCTGGCGCTTACCGCCCTCGAGGATCTGCTCCCTCCCGCCCCACACGACCGTTAGCATCACCAGTACATGACTCTCCTGATCGGCAACGGTCCAAGCGATGCGCCAGCCCACACCAGCCGGATGGGTGAGGCGGTTGTGAAAATCGGGGGCTCCTCGCGTCTGTGCGCGCGTGTGGGGGCGGCTTGCGTCACAGCGGCTTTGGTCACGCTCACGCTACCGCTAGCCGCCGCTCCCGCCGGCGCGGCGGCGGCCAAATTTAGGAGCCACAGGTCGGTGCTCGACCCGCTCGGCCTGGCGCGTGCCAAAGTGACCGCCACCGCCACCACGCCCACCGCCACCAACGCCACGCCCGCGAGCGGCGCCCAACCCGGCACGGTCGCCCCGGGGGGCACCCCCACGACGGCAACGCCCACCACGAACGTACCCACCTCTGCGCTACCCAGCACCAGCGTGCCTCCAACAGCGGCACCCCAAGGCGCCACCCCGCCCTCGACCACAACCCCCTCCACGGTCTCACCCGGGCGCTCCACGACGGTGGTGGGGGTGTCACGCCAGGCATCCCCCAACAAGCGCCTGTCCACGGGAGCGCTCGCGCTGGCGATCCTGGGGGCTCTGCTCGCGCTCGGCTGCGCCGTATGGGTGGCGGGACGCTGGATGGCGCTCGAACCGCGATGGACGATCTCGATGATGCATTCGCTGCGCGAAGCCAGCTACCACGCCTCGGCCACGTGGGCGGAGTTTTCCGACTGGGCCCGCATCGGCCACTGAGGCGCATCCCGGACAAGCCAAAAAGCCCTCTAAAATTGAGGGTTCGGGCGGTCCGTCCGACGTGCGCGAGACGATTCTCGGCCCAAGTGAACAGAGTCGAGTGGGCGTCGCAACAATGCCGCCGCAGAGGAGATGAGGCCGATGGATTCAACCCCGCACCCCACAATCGCGGAGCAGCCCGCGCCCGGCGCCGCGCTCACCGTCGAGCGCCTGTTCACCTCGCCTGAGATCCATCCCTTCGACACGGTCGAGTGGGAGTCGCGCGACGCGCGCATCGGCCATGGCGACCGCGTCGCCTTCGAGCAGGCAGACGTCGAGTTCCCGAAGAGCTGGAGTCAGAACGCGACGAACATCGTCGCCCAGAAGTACTTCCGCGGGCAAATCAACCACCCCGCGCGCGAGCGTTCGGTCAAGCAGATGATCTCCCGCGTCGCCTCCACCATCGCCGGGTGGGGTCGCGAGCGCGGCTACTTCGCGACCGTTGAGGACGCCGAGTCCTTCGAGGCCGAGCTCACCCACATCCTGCTCCACCAGATGGCGGCGTTCAACTCGCCGGTGTGGTTCAACGTCGGCTTCGAGGAGTCCCCGCAGTGCTCGGCGTGCTTCATCCTCTCGGTAAACGACACCATGGAGTCGATCCTCGAATGGAACACCAAGGAGGGCAACATCTTCCGCGGCGGCTCCGGCTCGGGCATCAACCTGTCGAACATCCGGGGTTCGATGGAGCCGCTCGCCAAGGGCGGCACCGCCTCGGGCCCCGTGTCGTTCATGCGCGGCGCCGACTCCTGGGCGGGCACGATCAAGTCTGGCGGCAAGACCCGCCGAGCGGCGAAGATGGTGGTGCTCGACGTCGACCACCCCGACATCCGGGAGTTCATCTGGTGCAAGGCCAAGGAGGAGGACAAGGCGCAGGCTCTGCGCGACGCCGGCTTTGACATGTCCATCGACGGCGACGGCTTCAAGTCGATCCAATACCAGAACGCCAACACCTCGGTGCGCATCACCGACGAGTTCATGCGCGCCGTGGAGTCCGACGGCGAGTGGCGGCTCATCGCCCGCTCCACCGGGAAGCCGGTGGGCGAGCCGATCCGCGCGCGCGAGCTCATGCGAGAGATCGCGCAAGCCGCCTGGCGCTGCGCCGACCCGGGGGTGCAGTACGACACCACCATCAACCAGTGGCACACCTCCCCGAAAAGCGGCCGCATCAACGCGTCGAACCCGTGCTCGGAGTACATGCACGTCGACGACTCCGCCTGCAATCTCGCCTCGCTGAACCTCATGAAGTTCCGCCGCCCCGACGGCACACTCGACGTGGAGAGCTTCGAGCACACCGTCGACATCGTGCTGCTCGCCCAAGAGATCGTCGTGGGACCCTCGAGCTACCCAACCCCCGAGATCGGCGTCAACGCCCGCGCCTTCCGCCAGCTCGGCCTCGGCTACGCCAACCTCGGCGCCTACCTCATGAGCAACGGCATGCCCTATGACTCCGACGCCGGGAGGGGCACGGCGGCGGCCATCACCGCGCTCATGACCGGCCGCGCCTACCGCGAGTCGGCCCGCATCGCCGCCGCGCTCGGTCCCTACGAGCGCTACGAGGAAAACCGCGAGGAGCACAACAACGTGATGCTCATGCACCGCGACGCCTCCCACGCGATCCCCGAGTCCACGTGCGCCGACACCGATCTCCTCGACGCCGCCAGGCGCTCGTGGGAGGAGGCAGTGGAGCTGGGCGAAGAGTTCGGCTACCGCAACGCCCAAGCCACCGTGCTCGCACCCACCGGCACGATCTCCTTCCTGATGGACTGCGACACCACGGGGGTGGAGCCCGACTTCTCACTCGTCAAGTTCAAGGAGCTGGTGGGCGGCGGACAGATGACCATCGTCAACCGCACCGTCCCGCTCGCGCTCTCAACGCTTGGCTACACAGAGCAGCAGATCGAGCAGATCGAGGCCCACCTCTCAGAGCACGCCACGATCCTCGGCGCGCCCGGCCTCGCCGAGGAGCACCTGCCCGTGTTCGACGTCGCCGTCGGCGAGCGCGCCATCTCACACATGGGCCACCTGAAGATGATGGGCGCGGTGCAACCATTCATCTCCGGCGCCATCTCAAAGACGGTCAACCTCCCCGAGAGCGCCACCGTGGAGGACATCGCCGACGCCTACACGCAGGCGTGGCGCCTCGGTATCAAGGCGCTCGCGATCTACCGCGACGGCTCGAAGACCGCGCAGGCCCTGCGCACAGACGCACAGAAGGCGAAGGCAGGGGTGGACGGGACTCAAGACATCGACGCGATCGTCGACGCCGCCGTCACCAAGGCGCTCGCCGAGGCTGGCCCACGCCGCAAGCGCATGCCACGCGAGCGCCAGTCGATCACCCACAAGTTCTCCATCGGCGGCCATGAGGGCTACATCACCGCCGGCATGTACGAGGACGGCAGCGTCGGTGAGATCTTCCTCACCGACATCGGCAAGGAGGGCTCCACGCTGCGGGGCATGATGAACTCGTTCGCGACCGCCATCTCAATCGCGCTTCAGTACGGAGTGCCGCTCGAAACGTTGGTGCAGAAGTTCAGCTACATGCGCTTCGAGCCCGAGGGCATCACCGGCAACCCGGAGATCCCCTTCGCCAAGTCGATGCCCGACTACATCATGCGCTGGCTGGCATCCCGTTTCCTGGACACCGACGCCCAGGAGGAGCTCGGCATCCTCACCCCCGCCGTCCGTGCCCGCAAGGCCGCGCAGGAGGCCGCCCAGTCGGTCGTCTCCTCCGACACGGCCGGTCCTGAGGCAAGCGCCGCCGGCGGGGAGTCCTTGCCGGCGACCACAGCGCTCACCGACTCCCCGCCGGTCGTCCCCGCCCGGCTGCAAGGACTCGACCTCGGGCCCGCCTGCTCGCAATGCGGAGGCATGATGCAGCGCACGGGGTCCTGCTACACGTGCTCGAGCTGCGGAAACAACACCGGCTGCGGTTGAGATCCTCGACAGACTTACGCGCTGACGCTATAGATGGAGCTTGACTCGGCGGGCAATGTACATATACTTGTCGGACATCTTCTTGGGAAGGCCAGGGGCACCCGATGAGCACTATCAGCATCCGTGATCTACAGCGCAACACAAGTGGCGTGGTCGCCGATGTCGCCGATTCCAAGCACGCCGCCCTCGTCACACGACACGGCGAGCCTATCGTCGCGCTGGTGCCGATCGACGCCCAGGATCTCGAGGATTACCTGCTCTCGAAGGTTCCGAGCTTCGCCGAGGACATGGCCGTCGCCGATCGGGCTCACGCAAACGGCGAAACGCGCGCAGCCGCCGACGTGTTCGCGGAACTGGACGCGCAAGACACGGGGCAATAGCGCCTACGAGCGGGAAGTCGGGTCGGTCGTAGGTGAGTGACCCTCTGAGCAACATCGAGCTCGCTCCGCGCGCCATCCGCGACCTGAAGCGTTTGGACCGCCAGACCCGCAAGCGGGTGCAACAGGCATTCCAGGCGTTGGAGGTAGATGCCGCGAACCTCGACGTCAAGGCAGTGGCTGGACACGCTCCGTGGCGTCGTTTGCGCCTCGGCGAGCATCGCGTGCTCTACCGTGAACTCGCCGAGGAAACCGCCTCTCGATTCCTAGTCGCCCGCGTCATCGATCGGCGTGACCTACACCGCGCTATCGACCAGCTCTAAGCGAGCGGGCTCAGCGCCCGGCGGCTGCCTGCTCAGCGACCGCCACACGTGCGTCGTCGCGGCCGAGCATGGAGATGAACACCGCAGCGAAGGCGACGCCGAAGACGAGGAACTCGACGAAGCACATGCCCGCGCCGGCGAGCTGCTGGTCGGCGATCGCCGATACGCCGAAGCCGCGAGGCGCGGACGCGTAGAGCGGGTACTGCACGCTCGTGATCCACGTAAGCGGCACGCATATCGCCGCTGACGCCAAGCGCGTGAAGCCGAGCAGGGCAAGGCGCTGACCGTTGGGCCGCATGCGCGCGCGTGGGAGCGGGTCGACGATCAGCCACCACAACGCGAGCCCCGTATAGAAGAGCGTGGCGTGCTCTAGCGCGTGCACTAGCTGGTGTTGCGCGGCGAAGTCGAACATCGCGGGGATCGCCCACATCCACGTCGCCGTCGCCCACAGCGTGATGGCCACCCACGGGGAGGTGAGCGCTCCAAGCACCCTTCCCCACCGTCCACCTGGCGCTACAGCGCGCAGTGCGG
>DATBTP010000009.1:0-5735 GCA_036559185.1 Solirubrobacteraceae bacterium
TAGCTGTGCTGCTATTGGACAACTCGGCGTGGTCGCGGATCGTCGCGGGCGGCCTGAGCAAGGAGTCCGACGCCGCCGTCGCTGCCTGGATTGAAGCCGGAGAGCTCGCGACGTGTTTGCCATTCCTGCTCGAGGCCGGCTATTCGGCGCGCTCGCAGACAGATCACATCAAGAAAATGCAACAGCTCGACTTCATGCAAAGCATCGAAGTGACCGCGGGCGTTGAAAGCTCCGCGACGCGTGCACAAAGCGAGCTTGCCGCGGTCGGTCATCATCGTTTGCCGCCGATCGACGTCATGATCGCCGCGTATGCCCACGAGGCGGGAGCGGGAGTGCTTCACTACGACGGCGACTACGACATCCTCGCGCAACGCACCAGTCTTCGGTTCGAGAGCGTTTGGCTGGCGCCGCGGGGCTCGCTCTGAGTATCTTCCAGCTTGTTCGCGATCGAGCATTTGCGCTTCGACCTGTTGCCAGGAGTGCGCAGCCGACACACGTCCGTCACGCCAGATAGCATGCCGCGATCGTGCGCCTCAAGTCATTTTCGCTCGTCGCCTCCACGCTCGCGCTCGCGCTGCCGGCCCTCGCGGGCTGCGGCTCCTCGAGCTCCGGCAACGGAATCGCTTCCAAGAGCGCCACCGAAATCGTCGACGAAGCCAAGACGGCGGCTGACAGCGCCACGTCGGTGCACGTGTCCGGCTCGGTGAAGAGCGCCGGCTCGCCGGTCACGCTCGACCTCGACCTCGCCTCGGGCAAGGGCGGCAAGGGCGAAATCTCCCAAGGCGGCTTCAACTTCAAGCTAATCCTGGTGGGCAACACCGCCTACATCAGCGGCAGCTCCACCTTCTACAAGCACCTCGGCGGAGCGGCCGCGGCGCAGCTGCTCGCGGGGAAGTGGTTGAAGGTCCCTGTCAATACCGGCGAATTCGCGTCGTTCAGTTCGCTCACCGACATGCGCAAGCTGATCGACACCACGCTCGCCAGTCACGGCACGCTGCGGAAGGGCGCAACCTCCACCGTGGGCGGTCAACAGGCGGTCGCCGTCACCGACACCACCAGGGGCGGAACCCTGTACGTCGCCGCCACCGGCAAGCCCTACCCCGTGCAGCTCGCGAAGGGCGGGTCGGAAAGCGGAACGATCTCCTTCGGCAACTGGAACGAGCCGGTTACGATCGAAGCGCCCGCCAATTCGGTGGACCTCTCCGAACTGAAGTCGCTCAGCGGCCACTGAGCGACCTCGCGCGACCCTAATCCTTTGAGCGCGAAGCTGGGATCGCGCAGGCGATCGGGCGCATGGGGGAGACGTGCCAGTGCATCGCCTGCAGCAGATGCCCGAACGATGTCGGGTGGCGCGGGGCGATCGTCTTGAGCAGGTCGATAACGCTCGTGGCCTGGCGCTCGTACTCCTGTTCGCCCGTTAGTTGAGCGAGCCGCAACAGACCCGTAGCCGCGCTCGACCCGCCCGCCGGTAGCGGTGAGTCCTCGAGCTCCTTGCGCCTCACGATAAGCGCTTCGCCGTCGGCGGCGGTGGAGAAGAAGCCGCCATTCTCCCGATCTGAGAAGCGCACGATCAGCGTGTCGGCGAGCTGCCGTGCCTCGGTCAGCCAGCGCTCATCGCAAGTGGCTTCGAACAATGCGATCATCGCCTCCAGCAGGAACGCGTGGTCCTCCAGATAGGCCGTGATCTTCGCTTGCCCTGAGCTGTAGGTGCGAAGCAGCCGGCCGTCCCCATCGCGTAGGTCCCGATCCACGAACTCCGCGCACTTCACGGCGGCATCGAGGAACGCCTGGCCCTGGGCCTGTCCCCGGTCAACGACCCTCGGGCTCGCCGGAGCGGCCCGCGCTGGCTCCGGAGACGGTGGTTGGTCGGCGTGCGGCTCGGCGGAATGTGGCTCGGCGGAGTACGGCTCCGCTGACCTTGCGATCAGATACGCGCCCACGTCCGCCAGCGCGGAGATCATCAACGCGTTCCAGCTCGTCAGGCGCTTGTCGTCGAGCCCGGGCCTCACGCGAGTTTCGCGCGCTCGCAGAAGTCGCTCCCGAATGCGTGTGCGGGTGGCCGGGTCAGGCTGGGGGCCGCGGTCCTCGAGCACGTTCAAGCCCGGCTCGGGAACCCTATCGCCGGCCGACACGTCGGCGAAGTTCCCCTCCTCGCTGGCGCCCAGCCAACGAATCGCAGCGTCGGCGTCCTCGCCCAGCGCGCTCTGAAGCTCGGCGACCCGCCACACGTAAAAGCGGCCCTCGACGCCCTCGGAATCGGCGTCGAGGGCGGCGTAGAAGCCGCCCTCCGGGCCCCTCATCTCGCGCAGCGCCCACTCCAGTATGTCGATGCTCACCCGCAGTAGCTCCCCGTCTCCCGCCAACCGCGCCCCGTGAAGGTACGCGCGCGCGAGCAGCGCGTTGTCGTAGAGCATCTTCTCGAAGTGCGGCACCGTCCACATGCCGTCCACCGCGTAGCGGTGGAACCCTCCGCCGATCTGATCGTGTATGCCGCCGCCCGCCATCGCACGCAACGTGTAGACGGCCATCTGGCTCGCGCCCTCCTCCGCCGAGCCGCGCGCGGGGATGTCGGTAGAGGATGAGACCTCGCCAGGGCTCTCCACGGCGCGGCACATCAGGAACTCGAGCACCGACGCGTGCGGGAACTTCGGCGCCCCGCCGAAACCGCCCTGGACGGCGTCGAAGCGCTCCCGCAATCGCTCCACCGCATCCGCGAGCGCCGACCGCTCGAAAGCTCCCGGCACGGGCTTCAAGAGCGCGCCGCCGGCCAAGCGCTCGCGCAGCCCCTCCGCGCTCGCGCCAATCTCCTCGCCGCGCTCGCGCCAAGCCTCGCTCACGGCGAGCAGTATCTGAGTGAAGGAGGGCGCCCCGGGGCGATCCTTCGGCGGGAAGTAGGTGCCCCCGTAGAACGGCAGCCCCTCGGGGGTGAGGAACACGTTCAACGGCCATCCGCCGTGGCCGGTCATGCCCTGCACGGCCTCCATATAGAGCGCGTCCACGTCGGGGCGCTCCTCGCGATCGACCTTCACGCAAACGAACCCCTCGTTCATCGAACGCGCCGTATGCGCGTCCTCGAAAGACTCGCGCTCCATCACGTGGCACCAGTGACAAGCGGAGTAGCCGATCGACACGAGCAGCGGCACATCGCGCTCGCGCGCCAGCTCGAGCGCCCGCGGTCCCCACGGCAGCCAATCCACCGGGTTCTCCGCGTGCTGGCGCAGGTAAGGGGAGGTCTCCTCGGCGAGCGCGTTTGCCATGCGCCGCTCAGCCTAGAGGGGCGGCCAGCGCCGGCTCGGGGAAGTTCGAGCTCACCCACGCGCCGCCCGCCGCCGGGGCGCCCGCGCGCGCGAGCCGCACCCTGGCGATGTCGACGCGGAAGCGATGCCCGCCGAGGCTTCCCGTCACGGTGGGCGCTCCCACGCGCACGGTGCCCTTTGCCGCCAGCGCGCCTTCGACGCGAATGCTGGCGGGACGCAGGTGTCCCCCCACGATCTCGAAGGTTCCGCTGATCTGCACGCCGGGCACGAAGGTCAGGCGGTGAAGGCGCAGCGAGGAGGAGCTCAGGCGGGCGTATCCGCCCCTCAAACCGCCGAAGCTCGACCCGCTCGGCAGCGCCTGCGCGGCTTGCAGCGTCGCGCCGATCACCTGGCGTTCGAGGTCGAGGATCGTGTCCAGCACCACCGCGAGCGTGCTCCCGGCGCGACCCGCCACGCCTCCCACCGGTCTCACGTACGCCAGCTCGCGCGGCGTTATCGGCGTGGGCGTGAACGGGTCCTTCGTCGCCGCGCACGGCGAGGCGGCGCCCGTCGCGAAGAACGCCTTCACGGCCGCCTGCGCGCAGCCCGTGAAGTCCGACCCGAGCACCGAATGGCCCGTGTAGGGCACCACCACCATCCGCGACCCCGCGATGCGGCTCGCCACCGCTTCGGCGCTCGCGGTTGGCGTTCGCAGATCCTGTGCGCCCGAGAGGATCAGCGTCGGAACGCTCGGCAGCGGCTCGCTCGCGGGTGGAGCCGGCGTCACGTTCGGCCACTGCGCGCACCCGGGCAGCACGCTGTCGGCCCACTCCACGCTGGGGCTGAAGGGATAGAAGTCAGAGGTGGGCAACGCGCGCAGCGCCGCCAAGCCTTCATCCAGGCGGGTCGCTGGTGGCGAGGAGCGCCGCCACGGAAAAGCCGACTCTTCGCAGGTGGTGTCCACGAACAGCGCTTCGTCGATTCCATCCGAGCTTGCCTCCGGCCTCATGGCCAAGCGAGCTGCCCCTCCGCGATCGGCGACGGCCGTGTAGGCGGACGGGAGAGGCGAGAGTGCGCCGCCGGTCGCCGCCGCCGCGGCCGTTGGCGTGCCCGGGAGGTTCGGCACGAGTCCCCGCGAGAGCAGGTTCAATCGCAGCAGCGGGTCGGGGTCGCCTCGCAGCGCCGACTGCACAGCGGCGGGCGCCAGCGCGCGCAACGCCGGGTTCAGATCGCCCGCGGCGATCAGATTCAGCAGGGCCACGTCGGACATCGCCGTGTGGTGTCGCTTGCCCGAGCCGTCATACACGTACCCGTTGAGGGCGTGCTTGTGGAGCTTCGCCGCCAAACGCGCGAGGTCTCCGAGCGGGTTGCTCGTAATGCCAGCGCACGCGCTCGCCGCGCACAGCTCTCCGAAAGCGGGCTTCATCGCGCTGAAGGTGGCGAGCGCGAACGGATCGTTCTTCTCCGGCGCCACCACCGAGTCGAGGAGTAGGGATTCGACGTTCCGCGGGTAGCGTTCGGCGTACTCCAGCGCGACCTTGGTGCCGTAGGACACGCCGAACAGCACGAGCTTCTGGTAGCCGAGCGCCTGGCGCAACGCCTCGATGTCCGCCACCGATTCCACGGTCGTATAGGAGCCGCGCGCCTGCCCGATTTGGAGCGCGCACCGTTCGAACGCCCGCCCGATCGTCGCGATACCTTCTTCGCCTTCCAGCGCCCCGCAGGCGAGCGGACCCGACGTGCCGGTGCCGCGCTGGTCGAACACCACGAGGTCGCGCGTGGCAAGCGCGGGCGCGATCGCGGTGGCGGCGTCGCTCGCCAGCGGTATCGCCGCTTGGCCCGGTCCCCCCGCCAGCGCCACCACGGCCGTGCCGCTTTGGGTGGCCGCGGCCCGCAGGCGCTCCACTTTCAAGCTCACCGTTCCCGCGAGCGAACCGCCGCGGTCGAGCGGCACCACGAGCGTGGCGCAGGAGAACCCGTGGTTGTCAGGGCAGGGAGCGAAGCTCAACGCCTGTGCCCCCGCCGCGCGCACGGTGGCGAGCGCCGGCGAAGCGAGCGTAAGACCGAGCGCCAGTATCGATATCCGTCGCGCCATTCTCAGAGACCTTAGCCACGAAGATCGAGAGTCCCGGTCTTCGAGGGTGGCGTCGAATACGCGCTCTTCAGCGCGCCGCGAACACTTCTCGCAAGACGGCCGTTGAGGGGCGCTCGCGTATCGCCGCCAACCGGCTCGGGCTCGCCACCAGCCTGCTCAGGCGCGACGGCGCGAAGGCCTCGGAGGCCGGCGCGAACGCCTCGGAGCTTTCAAGCCCCGCTTTCGCGGACCTGGATTCCGTCAGGCGCACCGGCCGGCCGTCGAGCACCCCGGTGAGCGTGCCATTCGAGGACACCTCGAGCGTCCCGTGGGCGGCTCGCGAGCCGCCGATCGAGAGCGTGCTGGCGCCAGAGCTCGCGATCTTGCCGGTCACGGTGACGCCGGGCACATACGAATAGCCGTGC
>DATBTP010000010.1:0-12912 GCA_036559185.1 Solirubrobacteraceae bacterium
CCTTCGAGCGTCTTGATCACCGCTTGCACGTCCACCGGTGCGGTGGCGGTCTGGGAGATCGGCATGCCGGCCGCCACCTCGGCGGTCGTGGCGGCCTCGATCGAGATGATCCCAGCGAACATGCGCGGCTGCGGGAACGCTTTGGTGTCGTAGAACTGCGCCATGTTGGCCGGGCACGTCGTCATCTTGTCCATATTGCACACGATCACGTTGCCCAGGTTGCCGTGCGCGAACCCGAACGACGTGACGTTGTTTGCCCCGAGTTCCTGTTCGAACTTCGCCTTCAGCGAAGCGGGCAGCGTTTCCAGCTCTCCTTTGGCGGCAAGCGTGTAGGCGGTCCCGCCGTCCACGGAGTCCATCGCGTCCCACTGGATCTGTTTTGCCTTGCTCTGCGATTCCACGCCGGCGAGCTGCGTGCCCGGAGCGTCGACGAACTGCGAGCTCGTCTTGTTTTCAGCGTCGAAGGGAGTGAGGTAAGACTTCTTCGTGCCCACGTCGAGGGACCCACCCCAGCCGGCGATCGTGAGCTTCGTGGTGGTTTTGCCGCCGCTCCCGCACGCGGCCAGGCCCAACGCCAGCGCAAGCGCCGCCACACATCCCGTCGCCAAGAACCGCGTCCCGCCTTTTCCCCTGCCTGATGAGAGCATCTCTCTCCTCGTTTCCTCTATGCCTGACTCGAGCCTCCGATTGGCGGCCCGCCCTGAACGTCTCATCGAAACACGGCGTCGAGGACATCCGGCGGGATCGATTGACGGGAGTCGAGCACTCGATGGCCGATAACCGCGAGGATCGCTTGCGCCGCGTAACGAGCGGTGCGCCCTCCCCCCACATCGTATTGAGGAATCATCTCGCATATGTCAAACGCTCCGACACTCTGGAACTCTGGGAGGACCGCCAGCGCGGCGAGGACCTCACCCGCGGTGAGCCCGTCGAGCACGATGCTATGGGTGCCCGGCGCGTGAGCGCCGTCGGTCACGTCGATGTCGAAGGTCACATACACGCTGTCGGCTCCCCGCGAGGCGAGCTCCAACGCCTCGCGCATCGTCTCCATCACACCGCGCCGGCGAATCGAGGCGAGGGTGTAGGCGGAAAACCCGCGTTCCTTGCAAATGCGCAGCTGCTCGGGCTCGGCGATGTTCGCTCCGTTGAGCCCCCACCACACCATGTTCGCCACCGCCTCGTGCTCGCTGATGCGGCGAGCGAAGGTCCCGTGGTTTAGAGAGCCCATGTCGCGGAACTCATCCCAGAAGTCGAAGTGGCCATCGATGCACAGCAACCCAACCTTGGCGTCGGGCTTGCGCGAGCGCACCCCGCGCGCGTAGCCGATGAAGGACGGATAGGGGACGAAATGGTCGCCGCCGAGCACCACCGGCATCGACCCCCGCTCCACGATTCGCGCCACAGGGCCGGCGATCGCCTCGATTTGAGCGGCCACGTCGCCCTGGTGGATCCGCACGTCGCCAGCGTCGAACAGCCTCGGCCGCTCGGGCACGGTCCACACGCTGCCGTCGAGCACGTTCACATAGCCGACCGGCTCGCTCTGCAGTCCGTAGTAGCCGGCCAGATACAGCGACGCCTCGCGGATTGCCCTCGGCGCGTAGCGCTGGCCGTTGCGGCCGAGCGTCCAAGAATCAAGCGGAACCCCGAGTACCGCGACCGAGTCCCGCGGCGCCTCGTCGGGGGATATCGAGGGGGCCCTATAGAACGTCGTGGGGCCCGCATACCAGTGAACCGTGTCGCGCTGGGGCAATTCGTCAGCTCACGATTGTTCGGCTCTGCTCGCGCATGAACTGCGGGACATAATATGGCCCGAGCCCACCCTTTCCCGTCAGGCCGCTGGACTTCCACCCGCAAAAAGACTGCGAGCCCGGCCACGCGCCCGTGGTGGCCCCGGCGCGCCGGTTGACGTAGAGCACACCGGCCTCGACGTCCTCGAGGAACGTGTCGATCTCGGCCTGGTCCTCGCTGAATATCCCGGCGGTGAGGCCATAGTCGACCGAGTTGGCCTCCTCGATGGCCTGCTCGAGCGAGCCCACGCGAGAGACTGTCAGAAAGGGCAGGAACAGCTCGCGGCGAGCGAGCTGGTGGCCGACCGGCAGATCGCACACGGCGGTGGGCTCCACGAAATTGCCCTCTGGCGCCCCGAGACCGCCACCGAAGAGGAGCCGCCCCTCGCGGCAGGCCTCGACGACCGCCGCTTGAAAGCGCGCCACCGCCCGCTCGTCGACAACCGGCCCGAGCGCGGAGCGACGGTCGGCGGGGTCGCCGACGACGAGGGTGCCGGCGAACTCGCGCATGCGTTCCACGAACTCGTCGTAAACGCCATCCATCACGATCGCGCGCGAGCACGAACTGCACTTCTGGCCCGTGAGCCCGAAAGCGGCCCGCGCCACTCCCTCGGCCGCCTTCTCGAGCGTCGCGCTCTCGGTGACGATCGTGGGGTTCTTGCCTCCCATCTCCGCCAGCACCGGCCGCGGGTAGGAACCTTCCGCAAGGCGCCCCGCGATCTCCCGGCCGACCTGCGCGGAACCCGTGAACGCGATCCCGTCGACACGATCGCGCACGAGCGCGCGGCCGGTGTCGGGGCCTCCGTGCACCAAGTTGAACACCCCAGGCGGCAGTTCGGCCGACGCCACCGCCTCGGCGAGCAGCCCGCCAGTCCAAGGCGTCGCCTGCGAAGGCTTGCAAACGACCGTGTTTCCCGCGATGAGCGCCGCCGAGACCATGTTGACAGCCAGCGCCATGGGAAAATTGAAGGGCGCTATCACGCCGAACACTCCATACGGTCTGAGCGTGTCGAGGTTGCGCTCGGAGGCGGAGAAGCTCTCGAGGGGCGAGCTGAAGCCACCAGCCGCTTCCATCGCCTGGCAGTAGGTCTCGATCAGGTCGATCGCCTCTTGTACCTCGGCGATCGACTCCGCTCTCACCTTGCCGGTCTCGAGGCTCACGACGGCGGCCATCTCGACGTGGCGCTCGCTCAATGCGCTCGCCACCGCGCGCACGTGCGCGCAACGCTCCGCATACGCGGTGCGGCGCCATTGCCTTTGCGCCGCTCGCGCCGCGCTCACGGCGCGAGCGACGGTCTCGCCACCGGCGGCGTGCGCGCGGCAGGCGGGTGTGTCGCGGTTGGATGGGTCGCGACGCTCGCAGGGCTCGCCCTCGCGAGCGGGCGAGCCGGCTATGAAGTGGGCGAGGGATCTCGTCCCCCGCGCCACGCCCGGCCCCCCGGCGCGCGCACCCGCCAAGCATCGCTCGAACCGCTCGTCGCGCTCCCCATCCGGCCCGCCGCTCGTGTAGGTCAGCCGCTCGCTCATCGCGCCGCCGGCGTGACGCTAGTCGAACGTTGAATATTCAGTTCTGAGCAGTTGAACTTCTCCGTGTGCCCATTTCGCGACGCCGCGCGAGCGCTTCGGAAAGCCCCGCCCGCAAGAGCGGATTCCGCTTGGTCAGAGGCGATTCCGCATGTCATTTTTGGCCTTGATTGCAGTAATGTCTGCGTCTGCGGGCACTCAAACACGCGAACCGCGACCGCCGCCAGGGCCCTCGGGAGGGGCTGAAATCGCTGTTCTCGATTGAGATCGTCGGCATTCCCAAGTATGATGACTGTTCAATAGAGGTGCACCCAAAGTAGAGGCACCTCCGGCACTACGGATAGGGGCCCCAGCACAGATGCCAAGAGTAAGTCCGAATACCAAGTCCGGCCAGGAAGGCGAGTGGTCGATACCCAGTCTCCGCGAGCCACGTTACTCGCAGTCGCTCGAGCGCGGTCTTGCGATCCTCGGCTGCTTCACGCCCGAGCGCCCCGTGCTCGGCATCGCCGATATCGCCGACGACCTCGGAATGAGTCGCTCCACTACACACCGCTATGTAATCACGCTCGTAGCGCTCGGCTTCCTCGAGCAGGGAGCCTCGCGCAAGTACCGCCTCGGACTGCGAGTCACCGACCTCGGCATGTCCGCGCTCAACTCGACCGGCCTGCGCGAGCACTCGCGCCCCTACCTCGAAGAGCTGCGCCAGCGCACTTCATACACGGTGAACCTGGCGGTGCTCGACGGCCCCGAGATCCTCTATGTCGACCGTGCCCGCAGCTTCCGTCGCGGTCAGAACAAGATCGACCTGAACCTGCGTCCCGGTTCGCGCCTGCCCGCCTACTGCACCTCGATGGGCAAGGTGCTGCTCGCCAACCTCCCCGAGGCCGAGCAGCGGGATCTGATCGGCGATATGACGCTTTCGCGGCGCGGCCCCAACTCGATCACCAGCAAGAAGGCATTGCGCACCGAACTCGAACACGTGCGCGAGGAGGGCATGGCGGTCAACGACGAAGAGCTCGCACAGGGATTGCATTCGATCTCGGCGCCGGTGCGCACCGAGTCGCGCGAGGTCGTGGCGGCCGTGAACATCGCCGCTCACAGCTCGATGATCTCGCTCGAGGAGCTGGTCGACGCGCTCGGCCCACACCTCGTGGCGACCGCCGACAACATCTCGGCACGGCTCGGCTATCGCCGCGACGACGAGAAAAGCTAGTTCCCTGCGACAGCACGCCGCCGTACTCTGCGTAGTCGCTTTCGCCGTAGGCCTCACAGCCTGCGGTGAAGCGACGTCCACCAGCAAGTTCTCGGGGGAAAGCCACAACGTCGCGCAAACGCTCTCCGACTTCCAGAGCGACGTGACCGGGCGCGAACAGAAGAAGCTCTGCCGCAACGATCTCGCGGCGGTGGTAGGCGCTCGCTTGCAAAGCGCCGGCGGGTGTGAGGCGGTGGTGAAGAAACAACTGCCGCAACTCGATTCGCTCAACCTCACGATCGAATCGATCTCGGTGAATGGCGCGACAGCCACCGCCAAGGTGAAGAGCACCTATTCGGGCAAGAACCGCATCACGACGGTCGCGCTCGTCAAGGAAGGTCCACGCTGGAAGATCTCCGGCGTTCAGTAGATAGCCGGCCAAGCCGCCGCGGTTCGAGCGCCCAGCGCCCGGCGGCGCATCACGCCAGCGATCTGCCGTATTGGCGTTCGTAGTAGGCGCGATAGTCGCCTGAGCGGATCGGCGCCCACCACCAGCTGTTCTCGCGATACCAGGCGACGGTTTGCGCCAAGCCCTCCTCGAAGCGTATGCCCGGCTCCCAACCGAGCCCTCGCACCTTATCCGAGGAGAGCGAGTAGCGGCGATCGTGTCCGGGGCGGTCGGTGACATGCTCGACAAGCGACTCCTCCGCGCCGGTTAGCTCGAGGATGCGGCCGACGACCTCGATGTTCGGGCACTCATCCGGACCGCCGGCGTTGTAAACCTCCCCCGGCGCTCCACGTTCGAGCACGTGTCCGATCGCGCGCGCGAAATCGGTCGCGTGGATCCAGTTGCGCACCTGCATGCCGTCGCCGTACACGGGCAGCGGATCGCCGTGGAGCGCGTTGAGCACCATCAGCGGAATGAGCTTCTCGGGATACTGGTAGGCGCCGTAGTTGTTCGACCCGCGGCAGATCGTGGCGGGGAGACCGTAGGTGTGAAAGTAGCTTTGCACCAGCAAGTCGGCGCCGGTCTTAGTAGCCGAGTACGGCGAAGAGGGGCGCAGAGGCGAGTCCTCGGTGAACGACCCGTCCTCGATCGAGCCGTAAACCTCGTCGGTCGACACCTGCACGTAGCGCAGTCCGCGCTCGCGTGCCGCCTCCAACAGCACGTAGGTTCCAAGCGCGTGGGTCCTCACAAACGCGTCCGGCTCGGCGATCGAGCGGTCGACGTGAGTCTCGGCGGCGAAGTTCACTATCGCCTCGCAACCCTCGAGCGCGTCCGCAACGGCCTGAGGGTCCTCAATCGCGCCGTGCACGAAGCGGAAGCCGGGCTCCTCGGCGAAGTCGTGGAAATTCTCGATGCGCCCCGCGTAGGTGAGCTTGTCGAGCACCACCACCTCATCGCCGTGCTCACGCAGGCGCAGGCGAGTGAAATTGGAGCCGATGAACCCGGCGCCGCCGCAAACGAGGAGCTTCACGTCCTCATCATCCCATCGACGGCCGCGGGGGCGTGCCGGGCCTCGGAGGGGCTGCGCGGGAGAGCTGCCGCGCGTCGGGAAGGGCTGCGCGGGAGAGCTGCCGCGCGTCGGGAATTGGCGGGAGCGCCAAGGGGCATCGGGATCGCTCGCTCACGAGCGGGCCACCCCGGCCCGCGCCGCCAGGTATCCGGCGAGCCCGTCCTGCCACGGACCCATCGGGAGCACGTCCTCGCGCTCTGTCTCGAGCACCGAGTAGGCGGGACGGGGCGCGGGACGAGCCATCTGCGAGCTTGGGATAGCCTCCACCCGGCAATCCACCTCCGCCTGGCGGAAGATCTCCTTGGCAAATCCATGCCACGAGACCGAGCCCGCGCCCGCGAGGTGAACGAGCCCGCTCACGCCCCGCTCGACGAGGCCGACGATCGCGGGCGCCAAGTGTCCCGACCAGGTGGGCGAGCCGATCTGGTCGTCCACGACCTGTACGGCGTCGCGCTCGCCCGCGAGACGCAGCATCGTGGCGGCGAAGTTGGGGCCGTCGACGCCATAGAGCCACGCGGTGCGCACCACCGTGTTAGCGGGAGAGGCGGCGAGCACGAGACGCTCGCCGGCGAGCTTGGTCTTGCCATAGTTCGACTGGGGGTCGGTGGGGTCTGACTCGACATAGGGTCGCGGCCTGCCGGTCGCGTCGAGGGGGGGGACGCCATCGAAGACGTAGTCGGTGGAAATGTGCAGCAATGGCGTGTCGATGCCGGCGGCCGCGCGGGCCAGGTTGGCGGCGCCTTGGGCGTTAACGGCGTGCGCCGTCTCGAAGTTGGTCTCGGCGCCGTCGACGTCTGTCCATGCGGCGCAGTTGATCGTGGCTTGCGGCCGCTCGCGCTCGTAGAGGGCTAGCACGGCCCGCTCGTCGGTGATGTCGAGCTCGGGCAGATCGACGAGGATCAGCTCGTGCCCCGCGCGCTCGCCGACCCGACGCACGTCGCCCGCGAGCATCCCCTCCGCGCCCGTTAGGAGGATCTTCACGGCAACCCTCTACGCGGTGGAGCCGCTCATAGGATCGATATGTCGGAGTTGTCGCCCACCATGAAGCGGTAGGCGCGCGGCTGGCGATCGCCGCGACGGACCGTCACGTTGCGGCCGAGCAGCGAGGACTCCATACGCCCGTCGAGGTCGCACACCGAGGATCCCGCAAGCAGGATCGAGTGCTCCACCTCGGAGCTCGAAACCTCGCAGTTCTCGCCGATCGCCGTGTAGGGACCGATGTAGCAGTCGCGCAGGCGCGCGCCCGCGCCGACGATCGCGGGACCCCGTACCGTCGTGCGCTCGAGGCGAGCGCCCGGCGCGATCACCACGCGCCCGTCCACCTGCGAGTCGATCAGCTCGCCATCCACCCGCCCGGGCAGGTTGTCGAGGATCAGGCGGTTGGCCTCCAGCATGTCCTCGAGGCGTCCCGTGTCCTTCCACCAGCCGCGCACGATGTGCGGCTCCACGCGCAAACCGGAATCCACCAGGTGCTGGATCGCGTCGGTGATCTCGAGCTCGCCGCGCGCGGAGGGCTCGATCGCGCGAGCGGCGTCGTGGATTTGGGCGGTGAACATATAGACCCCAACGAGCGCGAGGTCTGTCGCCGGCTCGGCGGGCTTCTCGACGAGCTTGCGCACGCTGCCCACCTCCCCTGGCGGGGCTTGCGCCAGCTCTGCCACGCCGTAGTTCTGCGGATCGGGCACGGGTGTCAGCAGGATGAGCGCGTCCGGCTCGTGCTCGCGGAAGGCCGCCACGAGGTCTGAGATGCCGCCCTGAAGCAGGTTGTCGCCCAGGTACATAACGAACGGGCTGTCGGCGAGGAAGGGCTCGGCCGTGAGCACGGCGTGGGCCAGACCGAGCGGCTCGTCCTGGACGATGTACTCGATGCGCACGCCAAACGCCGAGCCGTTCCCGGCGGCCTGCCTGATCTCCTCGCCCGTCTCAGGCGCGATGATGATCCCGATCTCACCCACCCCGGCGGCCGCCATCGCTTCGATCCCGTAGAACAGCACCGGCTTGTTGGCGACCGGCACAAGCTGCTTCGCGCTCGTGTGGGTGATCGGGCGCAAGCGCGTACCCTTGCCGCCCGAGAGGATCAGTCCCTTCAATGGCTTCATCCGCCGGGAAGCCTACTGCGGCGACAACCTGGGCCGCGCAAACAGCGCGGTCAGTAGACGCCCCCCAGCTTGCGGTGATCCCAGCTCGCTCGGCGCAGCTCCACGAACTCGAGCGCGACGCGCTTGAGCGCCTGCTTGTCGACCATCGCTGAGACCTCTTGCGGCAGGCTCTCCACGGGAGCCTCGCCGCTGGGCGACGCGTAGCGTCTGAATATCTCTCCTCCGAGGGCCTGCACGACGGGGGCGTCGCGATGGATGGTGGCCTCGCACTCGAGCATCACACCGCGCAGCTCCTGATACTGCTCGCCCGCCTCCACCTGCAACGTCGCGCGCGGGTCGCGCTCGAGGTTGCGTACCTTCTGCGAAGCGGCGTACGTCCACGCCCAGATCCGCACGACCGGCCGCGCGTCCGTGGCTGTCGCGCCCTCGGGCTCTCCGACGGCGGCGGCGCTCGCGTCACCGACATCGACGTAGGCTGCGGCGCTGCTCGCATCGGCGGCGGCGTGCCCCGCGCCGATGTCACCGGCGTTGGCATCGCGCAGCACATACCAGAGCGGCATCAGGTGCGGCCACCCGCGCGGCCCGACGGTGGCGCACGTGACGGTGCGCTCTTCCCCGAGAAACGAGGCGACCTCGGCCCCGCTCATCTCGATCGTTTCGCGTCTGCTCACGAAACGCCGGCCGGCGACGATCGGTCGGCTTGCAGGCGTCGCGCCGCGAGGAGCACGGCCTCGCGCGCGTCCTCGGGCTCGATCACAACCGCGTCACCAGCCTCCTTGAGCACCTCCCGCACAAGCCAGTCAAGGCCGGCGAAGCTCAAGTCGACGAGGATCGACCCATCCGCCAGCTCGTCGCTCACCCGGCGCTGCTCGCGCGCCCAGCGCGCCCGCTCGGGTGAGATCCAGACGCGCGCGGCGCGCGAAGCTTCCACCTCGCCCGTGCGCAGCCAGCCGTCCACTTCGGCGGCTGGATCGACCTCGGGGCGCGCCTGGAAGCTCTCCTTGCACACACGCGCGCGCCTGATGCGATCGAGGCGGAAGTGGCGCATCTCGTGCTTGTCGGGGTCGAAGGAGGCCACATACCAACCCTCGCGTCCGTTGGTAAGCGCATACGGCTCGACGCGCCTCAAGGAGAACTCGTCCTCGTTCTCCTTGTAATAGTCGAGCTCCACGAGCCTGCGCCCGACGATCGCGCGCGACACGGTCCTCGCCACCTCCGAATCGTCGCTCGTGGCGTGAGCCACATGCAGGCCCTGCTCCATCGGGTCCTCGCCGAGCGCATCAACGATCTTCTTGCGCGCCGTGGCGAGCGAACCCTCCGGGACGTGCTCGCCGATCAGGTCTATGGCGGCGACAAGCGCCTTCGCCTCCACCGGCAGCAGCCTCGCCGGACGGTCGAAGTTGTCGCTGTAGGGCTCGGGATCCACGTCGATCTCGCCCTCGTCCTCGATGATTTCGGCATACAGCACGTAGGAGCCACCACCGAAGTTCACGACATTGAGGACGTTTATGTCCTCGCGCAGCTCCTCGTCTGAGAGTTGCAGCTGCTCGCGGAGCTGCTCGATGTTCACCCGCTCGCCGCGCCGGCCCGCATGGATGAGGATGCTCGCGAGCGTCACCAGTCGCGCGAAGCGCTCAGGGCGGATCGCGGCTTCGCCGCTTGCCTCGCGCTCAACAGCCGCGGTCCTACGGCCCGCGCGTGTCGCCGAAGCTCCCGCGCCTGGGGACTCCTCGACGGGCGGAACCACCTCGGCCAGCTCCAATGACTCGGAGTGAAGCTCCTCCACGCAGGCTAGGCGCCGCTCGAGTTCCTCCACGAGCTCTGGTGGTCCGAGCAGACGCGCGTGCTCGCCCAAGCCGAGCACCCACGAGACGATCATGCGGGCGTTGGAGTAGTTGGTGCTCAACAACCTGTCGCCCTCGCTCCAACCCCGACCTTCGGCGGGCGCGAACTCGCCGTAGCGGCCGAAGTGACGTTCTATCTGCCACGCGATGCGCTCGGATATCAAGACCTCTGCGACTCCCATCTCCTCGCCGAGCTGCCACTCGGCGCGATTGGCATACGCGCGGGGGTCGAAGTCGGCGGGTCGCCTGAAGTCGTGCTCGGCCTTTGTCGCGTAGGACACCTTGCCGCGAATGCGCGTGAGCCGGAACACGCGGATCGCCTCGCGCTCGTGGGCGTAGCCGAGCAGGTAGAACTCGCTACCCTGGAAGAGCAGGTGGTAGGGATCGACCCGGCGAGAGCCCACCTCGTCGCGCGCCATCGTGTAGTAGTCGAACGTGATCGTCTTGTTGCGGAAGATGGCCGTCTCGATCTTGGCGAGCCGCACCGAGAGCTCGTGCCCACCCGCCGAGGCGGTTATGCCAAGCGCCACCGACCTCTGCTCAGGCGCGCGCAAAGGACTGGGACGGCCCCATGTGATCTGTTGCAACGCGAGGCGCAGCGGCTCGGCGTAGGCGAATTCGCCGTCGAGCAGCTGCAGCGAGGTTTGCAGCGCCGCCAGCTCTTGGTCTGAGAACTCGATCGGGGGCAGATGGAAGTTCTCGGGCCGCAGCGAATAGTTCTCCTGCTCGGCGGCCCCGTCGCTGGGACGGTCGACGGTGAGCTGGATGCGCAGCGACTCGAGCTCCGAGCGATCCGCGTAGAAGCGCCGCGCGAAGGCGTCCTCGTTCATGCCGCTGTAGCCCTCCACGTCGCGCCGTATCTCGAGCGCCGTCACGGGCCGGCGCTCGGCCATCAGGTAGGAGATCAGCGACAGCTGGCGGATCAGCTTCTCGGTGTCCTTGGCCATCTGCGTTGAACGATAGAACCCGGCGGCGAGACGTATTCGCGCGGGCGACCGCGCGCTCGCTATTTGCGGGTTTTACACGGGACTCCTATGCGGCGTCGCGCGCCGGCTCTTGCGAGGTTCGCAGCGTTTCCACGCCGCCAAACCATGCGCCCGACCCGATCGCTCTGTCGAAGCTCGACCAGCGGGCGCCGGGCGGGAGCTCCTTCTCGATACGGTCGAAGCTGCCGAGCCGTCCGCCGAGGTTGTCGATCATGTGCACGAGCGTCGCCTCTCGCGTACAGGGAACGACGGGACTGCCGTGCTCGAGCGAGCCATGATGGGAGAGGATTATGTGGAGCACCGCCCACGCCAGCTCCTCGGGGAAGCCCTCGATGTCCTCGATCGTGCGCCTTATGCGGTAGTAGCCGAGCGGGATCTCGCCCTGGAGACGACCGATGTCGGTTAGGTCGATCATTCGGTCCCGCCCGCCCTCATCACTCGTGTAAGCGTCCAACTTGCCGATGTCGTGCAGGAGCGCCCCCGTCACCGCCACGTCGCGGTCGATGCCCGGGAAGGTGGCCGATATGGCACTGACGCCTTGAGCCACGCCAAGGCAGTGCTCCAGCAGCCCGTGTCGGTAGGCCTGGTGGTAGTACTTGGCCGCCGGCGCCACCTTGTAGTCCGACCACAGCGGCGATTCTTCGCCGAACACCCGCTCGAGCAACACGGTGAGGTGGGGGTCGCGCACCGTGGCTACGAGCTCGCGCAGGTCCGCCTCCATCTGCTCGGGCGCGCGCGTCGGACCGTCGAATAGATCGTCCAGCGAGAAGCTCCCGGGATCGGCTGGCGAAAGCGAGCGAAGGTTTATCTGTGGTCCAAATCGCGGATGCACCGCATAGCGACCGCTCACATGGACCGGCTCCCCCGGGGGCGCCAGGCGCTCGGTCTCCGAGATGTCCTCCCACACCATCGCGATAACCGCGCCGGTGCGGTCGCCCAGTTGCATGCGCAGGTAGTCGCCGCCATCGCGGCGGGAGCGACGCTCGCTTGCGCGTACCAGCAAGACCTGGTCGATGTCTGTTCCGTCGGAGAGCTCGTTTACGAGCATTCTCTGAAGGTAGAACGAGGGGCGGACGGTATGCGGCAGATCCCGGACACTGGTGCACCTAAATGTCTAAAGGGACCCAGATGATTTGGCCATCCGTCCTATGGACGTTCCTATCTGTCTCCACTAATCTCTCAAGTTGTGTAAGGCACAGTTTCAGGTCTTGTGTAGAGACTGTTTTCCACGGAGGGTCGCCTCCAACGACCATGGAGACCGGGATGATGACAACAAGCAACACAGGAAGAATCAGGGTTATCAGCTGGAACGTGAACGGGATTCGCGCGCGCATGCCGCGCTTGGCTGAGATGCTGCGCAGGGAGCGCCCCGACTTGGTGTGCTTGCAGGAGACGCGCTGCCCGTTCCGCCACTTCCCCCACGAGCGCCTCGGGCAACTCGGCTACCGCGCGCAACACAGTCCGGGCCGGCGCAACGGCGGCGTGGCGATCCTGGTGCGCTCAGACCACCGCGTCACGCATCGTTGCATGTCGCTCGACAATCGCCACGACCTCGCGGAGGGACGCTGGCTCGAGACGACCTGCGCGGGTTTGACCGTAGGCTCGGTCTACGTGCCCGCGGGACCCACCTGCCAGGAATTGGACGACTCCGGCAAGCTCGCCTTCCTCGAGGCCGTGGCCAACCAGGCGTGCCGCGACCACTACCACCCGCTGCTGATCGCCGGCGATTTCAACGTCGCACCGTCGGATCGCGACGTATACGAGCCCACATGGTTGGAGGGCTCCTACCACACAGCCGCCGCCGAGCGTGAGGACCTGCGTCAGATCCTTCGCGAGGGCGAGCTTGTGGATGTCTACCGCCACCTGCACCCCGACGAGCACGGCTACACGTGCTGGGATCAGCGCGAGGGCCACTATGCGCGCGACTACGGCCTGCGCATCGATCTGGCTTTGGCGAGCAGCC
>DATBTP010000011.1:0-5397 GCA_036559185.1 Solirubrobacteraceae bacterium
AGGATCGCGTCGCGGTTCGTCACAAAGATCTTGCGGTCGAGCAGGCTGAGATCGATGATCGGCGGGATGAAGCCGTCGTCCAGCGAGCGAAGCCCCTGCACGGGCTCGCCCTGCATGGGCTCTGCGGCGACGATCTTGCAGGCGTCGCCGAACGTCTCCTTCAGGCGCCTGCCGTTGCCCATCAACGTGCCGCCCGTGCCCAGGCCGGCGACGAACGCGGAGACCTCGTCGAGCTCCTCGAGGATCTCGAGCGCCGTGCCGTTGTAGTGGGCGTTGGGGTTGGCGATGTTGCCGTACTGGTAGGGCATGTAGTAGGAGGAGTCGGCTTGGGCCATGTCGAGCGCCTTCTCCACCGCCCCGTTTGAGCCCTTGGAGCCCTCGGAGTAGACGATCTGCGCGCCGTACATCTCGAGCAGTTGCGTGCGCTCGGGGGTGACGTTCTCTGGCATCACCACCTTCAGGCGGTAGCCCTTGCGCGAGCAGATCATGGCGAGCGAGATGCCGGTGTTGCCCGACGTGGGCTCCAAAATGGTTTGGCCGGGCATGATCGCGCCCTGGGCCTCGGCGTCCTCGATGAGAGCGCGCGCCACGCGGTCCTTCACCGAGCCGGTGGGGTTGCGCGACTCGAGCTTGGCCCAGATGCGAACTCCGGGCTTGGGCGAGAGACGCGGGAGCTCCACGAGCGGCGTGTTGCCGATCGACTGGACGATGTCGCCGTAGCGACCCCCGCAAGGCTTGTTGCCAACCCGCTCGACAGCCATTACTTCACGGAATATAGCGGTGTCTGGTGGGCGCGCCAAGAAGCGAATATGCTGCTGGACGGGATGTCAGTGAACTTCGACTGCGACTGGCTGGTGATCGGCTCGGGCTTCGGCGGCAGCGTGTCGGCGTTGCGCCTCTCGGAGAAGGGCTACAAGGTGGGCGTGCTCGAGTGCGGCAGGCGCTTCGCCGACCACGAGTTTCCCGAGTCGACCGGCGACTACAAGCGTTACTTCTGGCGTCCGAAGATCGGCTGGAAGGGCATCTTCCGGCTCACCACCTTCAAAGACGTGTCGGTGGTGAGCGGTTGCGGCGTGGGCGGCGGGAGCCTTGGGTACGCCAACACCTTGTACGTGCCGCCCAAGCCGTTCTTCGAGGATGCCCAGTGGTCGGGGATCGCCGACTGGGAGACAGAGCTTGCGCCCCACTACGAGGAAGCCCAGCGGATGTTGGGCGTGACGATGAACCCCTACGACGACCCCGCCGACGCGCTGCTGCGCGAGCTGGGCGAGGAGCTGGGTGTCTCCGACACCTACAAAAAGACTCCCGTCGGCGTGTACTTCGGCGAGCCCGGGAAGACCGCGCGCGGCGCGAACGGCGACGTGGGAGTTGCCGGGAACGTGGCGACAGTCGCCAACGGCGAGGCCGTGCGCGACCCCTATTTCGGCGGCGAGGGACCCGACCGCACGCCGTGCTCGCTGTGCGGTCGCTGCATGGTGGGGTGCCCCCACGGGTCGAAGAACACGCTCGTGAAGAACTACCTCTACCTGGCCGAGAAGCGCGGCGCGCGGGTGAGCCCCGAACGCACGGTCATCGACGTCCGCCCGCTCGGCGCGGGCGACGGAAGCGAGGGGTACGAGGTCGAAAGCGTCCGCTCGGGCGCGTGGGTGCGCCGCGAGCGCCAGGTGCACCGGGCTCGCGGAGTAGTCGTGTCGGCTGGACCGCTCGGCACGAACACGCTGCTGCAGCGCTGCCGCCTCGGCGGCTCGCTGCCACGCGTCTCCTCGCGGCTGGGCGAGCTCGTGAGGACCAACAGCGAGGCGATCCTCGCGGTGACGGTGCCCGAGGACTACCCGGAGAATTTGATCAAGCGAGTGGCGATCACCTCGAGCATCTATCCCGACCCCCACACCCACATCGAGACGGTGACTTATGGCAACGACGGCGACTCGATGAGCCGCCTGTATACGCTGTTGACGGGCGACGGCACGCGCTTCACGCGCCCGTTGAAGCTGATGGGCCAGATCGCGCGCCACCCCAAGCGCTTCGCGCGGGTGCTGCGCCCGAAGAACTGGTCGAAGCGGACGATCATCATCCTCGTGATGCAAACGCTCGACAACGCGATGGCGCTGCGCCCCAAACGGGGGCCGTTCAAAACGCTCTGGCTGAGCACCGAACAGGACCCCGAGCGTCCCAACCCGACGTTCATTCCGGTGGCGAACCAGGCCGCGGAATGGTTCGCCAAGCGCACCGGCGGCGTGGCGCAGAGCTCGGTGATGGACGCGATGCTGAACATCCCCACCACCGCCCACATCCTTGGCGGAGCGGTGATCGGCGCCGACGCCGAGCACGGCGTGGTGGACGCCCACCAGTGCGTGTTCGGCTACGAGAACCTGCTCGTGTGCGACGGCTCGGCGATCCCCGCGAACGTGGGCGTGAACCCGAGCCTCACGATCACCGCGCTCGCGGAGCACGCGATGAGTCACGTGCCGGCGGCGGGCATGATGAGCGCCGGCGGCACGCCCGTGAGCGCCGGCGGCACACCGGTGAGCGCGGGCGGCGCGCCGGTGAGCGCCGCGGCGGCCTGATCGCGGACGGGCTTCACGTTCGCGGCCGCTGGGCGCCGAGCCGTGGCTTGCCCTGCCCTAGCGGGCACCGCGGAGGCGCTACGCGCGGTAGCGCACGATCGCGACGTGCTTACAACCCACCAGCTTCCACGGCCTGTTCTGAGGCAGGTAGCGCATCACGAGCGTCTTGAGGCCGGGGCCGTTGCAGTTGACGATGCCGTTGCCGTAGACGAGCGCTACGTGGTCGTTGCCGGCGCCGGTCCAGATGTGGTTGTAGCCGTGGCTGGAGTAGATCCAATCGTTGCCGGGGCCGCCGTGCAGCTCGTCGTGCTGATTGGAGGGATTGCCCACGGCGTGCGAATCGCCCCAGATCACGTCGCCCTCGGCGCCGGCCCAGATCGTGTCGTTGCCGTCGCCGCCGAGCAGCATGTTGTGCACGCCGCCCCAACCCC
This sequence comes from Solirubrobacteraceae bacterium, assembly GCA_036559185.1. Lineage (GTDB taxonomy): Bacteria > Actinomycetota > Thermoleophilia > Solirubrobacterales > Solirubrobacteraceae > Palsa-744. Next base: position 2,999 of record DATBTP010000011.1, read on the forward strand.
GCTCCACGCCGCTTTCGTTGTTGGGGTGGCCGACGTGGTGGCCGATCGAAGGCCAGCCGGTGTGGTCGGCCATCCCCGATGCGAGACCCGAGCCGGCGAGGAGCGAAGCGCCCGTGAGGCACACGAGCACTCCAAGCCATGCCATGGGCGAGCGCGTTCTCATCGTTCTCCGTGTATCGGCACGCCGCGGCGCTGGCGATACAGCGCTCTGTCACGTGCGATGGGCGGTAGGCGAAGCTACCGCCGAGCCAACCTCAGGCGCACCTAAAAATCCCCAAATTGCGAGGAAAACCAGCGAGTGCATCCAGGCGTCTGGGGCGGCGGGCGGCGGGCGGAGGCGGAGCGGGCCGAGCGGGGGTGCGGTGCTAGCGCCCGCCGGCCATGGCCGGCAGGATGACGACGGTGTCGCCGTCGCCCACGGCGGTGTCGAGCCCGTCGAGCACGCGCACGTCCTCGTCGTTGAGGTAGACGTTGACGTAGCGGTTGAGCTCGCCGTCGGCCGCGAACAGCTGGTCAGCTGTCGCGGGATGGGTGTCGGCGAGGTCGCGCAGGATCTCGCCGACGTTCTCGCCGGACGCGGAAACCTCGCGCTCGCCGCCGACCGACGCGCGCAGGACAGGTGGGATCTTGATCGTCGCCATGAGTTGCGGCAGACTACCCTGCGGCCGCGCAGAACGCCTCGTAGTCGGGGAACACGCCCATCTCCTCGTCTGAGATCTCACCGGGCGGACGCGAGCAGATCGGGCAGTCGGGGTCGCGGTGCACCTTCACCTCGCTGAGCGTGGCGGCGAGCGCGTCGTAGAGCAAGAGGCGCCCGATCGCGGGGTCGCCGATGCCGAGGATCAGCTTCACGACCTCGGTGGCCTGTAGGAGCCCCATCGTGCCGGGGAGCACGCCGAGCACGCCGTTGGCTCCGCAGGAGGGCGCGAGCTCGGCCGGGGGCGGCTCGCGGAAGAGGCAGCGATAGCAGGGACCCTCGTAGGGCTTGAACACGGACAGCTGCCCGTCGAAGCCCAGAATCGAGGCCGACACCACGGGGATCTTCAGGCGCACGGTGGCGTCGTTGAGCAGGTAGCGCGTGGGGAAGTTGTCCACGCCGTCGACGATCACGTCGTAGCCCGCGATGATGTCCATGATGTTCGACGCATCCAACCGAACGGGGTACTTGACGACGTTCACGTCGGGGTTTAGCGCGTGGATCGACTCCTCGGCGGAGTCAACCTTGGGGATGCCTACGCGCTGGGTGGAGTGGATCACCTGACGCTGGAGGTTGGAGAGGTCGACCTCGTCGTCGTCGACGATCCCAAGCGTGCCGACGCCGGCGGCGGCGAGGTAGAGGGCGGTGGGCGAGCCGAGGCCGCCCGCGCCGAGCAGGAGCACCTTGGCGTCGAGCAGCTTCCGCTGACCGTCGGCGCCGATCTCGGGGATGAGCAGGTGGCGGGAGTAGCGGTCGCGCTGTTCGGCGGTGAGCATGCGCGGGACGTCCACCTCATAGCCGCGGTCCTTCCACAGGGCAATACCGCCGGTCATCGACTCGACGTGCTCGTAGCCCATGTCCTGTTCGAGCGTGCGGGCGCCGTAGGCCGAGCGATTGCCCGAGGCGCAATAGAGGATGATGTGCGCCGAGCGATCGGACACGATCCCCTCGATGCGCGTCTCCAGGTAGGAGCGAGGCACGTGCTTTGCGCCGGGGAGCAGGCCCGAAGAGAGCTCCTCCGTCTCGCGAACGTCGACGACGACAGCGCCCTCCTGCAATAGCTCCTTGACCTCGGAGGGGTCGATCTCCTCGATTTCGCTCTTCACCTGGCGCAACAGGTCGGCGCTGGACGGGCTCATCTGGAAACTCCTGAATGGCGGTCGGGATTCATGGGACTTCAGAAAGTGTAGCGACGGAGGCGCGGGATTTGAATGGGTGTCCTACGCTGCCTGCCGATGCGTCTTCGACCCTGGGCGATGTTCGCCCTCACGCTGCTCGCGCTCGCCCTCGGTGGCTGTGCCGGCGGCGGGGGCGCCAAGCGCGAGCGCTTCGAGGGCGCCGCCTACCCGCCGGGCGTGAGGGCGCCCGACTTCACTCTGCGCGACGAGCACGGGCGGCCCGTCTCGTTGAGCGGCTATCGCGGCAAGGTTGTCGCGCTGAGCTTCTTGTCGAGCGCGTGCAAGACGTGCGCGCTAGTCGCCCAGCAGATCCGGGGAGCGCTCGACGAACTCGGCTCCCCGCCGGGCGTGAGCACCATCTTCGTGAGCACCGATCCGCGGGGCGACACAGCCGCGCGCGTCGCACGTTTCCTGGCCGCCACATCGCTAACCGGTCGCGCCCTCTACCTGACGGGAACTGAAAGCAAGCTCGAAGACGCTTGGCTCGCCTACCACGTGACACGGAACGAAGACGGGATAACGGT
>DATBTP010000012.1:0-5254 GCA_036559185.1 Solirubrobacteraceae bacterium
GTACGAGCAGGCTCAGAAGGTCAAGCAGGCGCGCAAGCACCAGCAGCAGATCACGGTGCGCGAGATCAAGTTCCGCCCGAAGATCGCCGAGCACGACTACGACACCAAGAAGCACCACGTAGAACGCTTCCTGCGCCACAAGGACAAGGTCAAGATCACGATCATGTTCCGTGGGCGCGAGGTCACCCACCCGGAGCGCGGCGTGATGATCCTCGACCGCCTCGCCGAGGAGCTCGCCGAGCTAGGCGTGGTCGAGCAGCGCCCCACCCAGGACGGGCGCAACATGACGATGATGCTCGGTCCGTCCAAGGCCGTGCTCGCCGGGAGAGCCGATGGGACGGGACACGCCGCCGACGGTGGCGACCCCGCTGTGGACGCCGCGGCGACGATCGCTTCTTCCGACGGGGCGGCGGCGGCCGCTCCCGCCGAGGTCTCGCCCGATGGCGCGGTCGAGGTCCAGGTCGAGGCTCCCGCGGAGGTCTCGCCCGATGGCGTGGTCGAGGTCCACGTCGAGGCTCCCGCGGAGGTCTCGCCCGATGGCGTGGTCGAGGTCCAGGTCGAGGCTCCCGCCGACGCCGTCGTCGCGCCGTCGGACAGCCACAACGGCGCGTCCGACCCCGCCGTGTCATAATCATCGGCTCGCTATGCCCAAGATGAAGACACACAGCGGGGCCAAGAAGCGCTTCAAGGTCACGGGCTCCGGCAAGGTGAGAGCGCGGCATGCTTTCTCCAGCCACATCCTGGAGAAGAAGTCGCCCAAGCGCAAGCGCACGCTCGCCAACCCCGTGATGCTCTCCGATCACGACGTCCCGCGCGTGAAGCGGTCTGTTCACGCGAAGAAGAAGCGCCGCGCCACGCTCGAGCTGACGAAGGGCTTTCGCGGCGAGGCGCACTCCAACTACAGACGCGCCAAGGAGGCGCTGATGAAGGCGGACGCCTACGCCTACCGCGACAGGCGTAACCGCAAGCGCGACTTTCGCAGGCTGTGGATCACGCGCATCAACGCCGCCGCTCGCCAGAACGGGATGAGCTACTCCCAACTCATGCACGGCCTCTCCAAGGCCGGCGTGGAGCTCGACCGCAAGGTGCTCGCGGACATCGCCGTCCGCGACGCCGACACCTTCCGACGTTTTGTTGACACCGCCCGCGAGGCGTCGGCTGCCTGACCCGGCAACCGGCACTTGAACCTCTCGGGCGCTGCTCCTTCGGGACCGGCGCCTTTTTTTTACTCGGAGAGGGGGCTCGCGCCGAGAACCGTCGCACCGGCAGGCGACAATCAACGACACCGCCACGAAAGCCAAATGAACTTGATCACCTCACAGCACAACTCGAGATTGAAGGAGCTGCGCAAGCTCGCGCGTGCGCGTGAGCGCGCGCGCAGCGGCCGGTTCCTGGCGGAGGGCGAGGACCTCGTACGCGCCGCGAGCGCGGCCGGAAGGCCGGCGCTCGAAGGCTTCCGCATGGCGGGCACAGAGATCGGCGGGCCGTCCTTCCAGGACGTCGAGGCTGGCGTGCTCGCCGGCGTCTCCACGCTGGGCTCGGGCACACGCGCGATCGGCGTCTACGAGCAGCGCTTCGGCGAGCCCGTGGGGCCCCTGTGCGTATACCTGCACGGTGTGGCCGACCCCGGCAACGTGGGGACGGTCCTGCGGAGCGCGCTCGCCTTCGGCGCTTCCTCGGTGGCGCTCGGGCCGGGATGCGCCGATCCGCACTCGCCCAAGGCGGTGAGGGCGAGCATGGGCGCGATCTTCGCCGTCTCGATAGCGCGGGTCGACGCGATCGACGAGTTGCCGGGAGAGCGTGTGGCGCTCCTTGCTGGCGCCGGCGTGCCCGTATGGGAGGTAGCGGAGCAGACACCGAGGTATATCCCCAACCGGGGGACTCGCGTGCGCGCGAGGGGGTCGGCGGAGTGTCAGTGTCGCCGCGCGCTCACCCTGCTCGTGGGCGCCGAGCGCGAGGGCCTGCCCGACGACGTGGTGGGGGTATGCGAGCGCATCGCCCACATACCGATCGCCTCTGAGTCGTTGAACGCCGCGATGGCGGCCACGGTGGCGCTCTACGAGATAACGCGCCCCTCGACTAGGGTGCCAGCGTCATGATCAAGCGGATCGAAGAGCTGCGCGCGCAGGCCAAGAGCGAGATCGAGGCGGCGACCAGCAGCGAGGCGGTGGAGGAGCTGCGGTTGCGCTACCTCGGACGCAAGGCCGAGCTGCCGCGGATGCTGCGCGGTGTGGCGTCGCTCGAGCCACACCAGCGCGGAATCGTTGGCAAAGCCGCCAACGACGCCAGGAAGGCGCTCGAGGAGTTGATAGAGGCCCGCGCCGCTCAGCTCGACGCCGGCGAGCTGCAAGAGCGCCTGCGCGAGGACGCAGTGGACGTCACACTGCCCGGCACACCCGCCCAGCCGGTTGGCAGGCTGCACGTCCTCACCGCCACGATGCGCGAGCTGGAAGACATCTTCCTCGGGCTTGGCTTCACCGTGCTCGAGGGGCAGGAGGTGGAGACGGTGCACTACAACTTCGACGCGCTCAACCACAGCCCCACGCACCCGGCGCGGGCCGAGACCGACACCTTCTACCTCTCCGACGGGGTGGTGCTGCGCACGCACACCTCGCCGATGCAGATCCGCGCGATGGAGGCTCACTCCCCGCCGCTCTACGTAGTGATCCCAGGGCGCGTCTACCGTCCCGACAGCGACGCGACGCACACGCCCCAGTTCCATCAGGTGGAGGGCTTGGCGGTCGACGAGGACATCACGTTGGCCGACCTCAAGGGCACGCTGCTCGCGTTCGCCAAGACGGTGTTCGGGGACGAGCGCGACGTGAGGCTGCGACCGCATTTCTTCCCCTTCACCGAGCCGTCGGTGGAGGTGGACGTCTCGTGCTTTCACTGCTCGGGCAGGGGATTTATGGGAGACGGCTCGCGCTGCCCGCTGTGCAAGGGCGAGGGTTGGCTGGAGGTGCTCGGCGCGGGCGAGGTCGACCCCAACGTCTACGCCTACGTCCCCACCACCGAGAGCAACGCGCCGGGCTACGACCCCGAGAAGGTGCAGGGCTACGCGTGGGGAATGGGCGTGGAGCGGATCGCGATGCTCAAGCACGGGATCCCGGATCTGCGCATATATTACGAAAACGACCTGCGGTTCCTGGGGCAGTTCGGATGAGCCCGGCTTCCCAATACGCCGCTCCGGCCTCTCCGAAGGAGAGGACAAGATGAGGGTTCCGCTCGACTGGCTGCGCGAATACTGCTCTCCCGACCTCGATACGACGGGGATCGAGGAGCGCTTGACGATGACGGGGACGAAGGTGGAGACGATCCTCCACCACGGCGTGCCCTCGACAGAAGATTTCGTCGTCGGCCGAGTGCTCACGGTCGTGCCCCACCCCGACGCCGACCGGCTGCGGGTGTGCGAAGTAGATGTCGGCCGGTCCGAGCCGGCGGGGATCGTATGCGGGGCGCCAAACGTGGACGCCGGTCAAACGGTCGCGGTCGCGCTGCCGGGCGCGAGGATGCCAGACGGCGCGAAGATCGAGGCGGCGAAGCTGCGCGGCGTGCCGTCGTCCGGCATGATCCTCGCGGCGGACGAGCTTCAGATCGACAACGACCACAGCGGCATCATGGTGTTGAACGATCTGCTACCCGGCTCGGAGCTCGCGCCCGGCACCCCGCTGGCGGATGTGCTGAGGATCTCCACCGACGTGGTAGAGCTCGAGATCACCCCCAACCGTCCCGACTGTCTGGGTGTGTACGGCGTGGCGCGCGAGCTGCACGCCGCCACCGGCGCTCCGCTGGCGGCCGAGCCGTGGGCGGAGGATCCCGGTGGGGGGGAGTTCGGTGGGGGGGAGTTGGTTGTCTGTTCCGAGGGTGACTCGCGCGCGCGCACGAACGAAGGCTTTCTCCGCGTGCGCGCACGCGAGTCACCCGAAAACGAAGACACGCCACCGGCCTCATCCGACCTTCTCGCGACGGTGAAGGTGGAGTGCCCCGACCTCTGTCGCCGCTTCACCGCGAGGGTATTCGAAGAAGTGAGGATCGCGCAGTCGCCGCCCTGGCTGAAGGCGCGTCTGAGCGCGGCGGGCCAGCGGCCGATCAACAACGTGGTTGACATCACCAACTACGCGATGCTGCTCACCGGCCAGCCCTTGCACGCATTCGACCTCGATCGAGTGGCGGGCGGCTGCCTGACGGTGCGCAGGGCGCGCGAGGGCGAGCAGGTGAGGACGCTCGACGGCCAGACACGCGTGCTCGATTCGGAGATGGTGGTGATCGACGACGCCGACGGTCCCACCTCGATCGCCGGGATCATGGGCGGCGAGCGCTCGGAGGTTCAGGCGGACACGAAGCGAGTGCTGATGGAGGTGGCGAGCTGGAGCGGTCCCAACATCCACAGAACCTCATGGGCTCTGGGTTTGCGCAGCGAGGCGTCGAGCCGCTTCGAGAAGGGCTTGGCGCCCGAGCAGTGCGCTCACGCGCAGGCGCTCGCCACACGGCTGATGATCGAGCTGTGCGGGGCGAGCGTGATATCGGGCACAATCGATGTGGCGTGGGAACCGGAGTCCCCGCGGACGATCAGGCTGCGCGAGCGCCGCGTCGAGGCGATCCTGGGCATGCCCGTGGCGCTGACGCGCCAGGCGGAGATATTGCGGGCGCTCGACTTCGAGGTCACTGAGGCGCCCGGCTCCGAGCCGGCGTTGGAGGTCACTGTGCCGCCGTTGCGGCGCGAGGACGTCACGCGCGAGGCGGACCTGATCGAGGAGGTGGCGCGCATCCACGGGTTGGAGGCGTTGCCCACGACGCTGCCCGCACGCCGGGGCGCGTATGGAAGGCTCACCCCCGAGCAGCGTCTGCGGCGTCGGGCGGTGGACGCGCTCGTGGGACGCGGCCTCTACGAGGCGGTTGGCTGGACGTTTACGCCGCCCAGCCTGCACGACCGCCTACGGCTGCCCGCGGAGGATGAGCGGCGGCGGGCGCCGACGCTCGTGAACCCCCTCTCGGAGGAGCAGTCGGCCCTGCGCACCACGCTGCTCGGATCGCTGCTCGATGTCGCGGCGCACAATTCCGCTCGCGGGATGGGCGACGTGCGCATCTTCGAGGTTGGGACTTGCTTCGTGCTCGACGGGGACACGGCGGCCGACGGCGACGGCGGCGATACCGCCGTCGATCGCGCCGACCTCGCCAACCACGCTAATGCCATCGGGCAGACCGGGGTGCGCGAGCGACGCTCGCTCGGTGTCTTGCTGAGCGGGCGTGTAAC
>DATBTP010000013.1:0-3388 GCA_036559185.1 Solirubrobacteraceae bacterium
GGGCTAAGCCCCGACGGGTGAAACGTCCGTGGGGGACCACCGCGAGACGGCGCAACCCGAGCAGGTACGCGCCGCCCTGACCTTCGGGGTCGATCTCCTCGCGAAAGCTCCTCAGCGCGGGGCGCAGGAGCATCCCGCCGAGCTTGCCCCGCGGCGAGGAGACGGCCGCGTCCCTGACGGCGCCGAGCACCGTCTGCGAGACGCCCTCCATCAGCTTGAGCGCGATGTTCCCGGTGAAGCCGTCGGTGACGATCACGTCCGCGACGCCGCCCACCACGTCGCCGCCCTCGACGTTGCCCACGAAGCGCAGCCCTCCCCCGCTCGCGCGTTCGCGCAAGACGGCGCCGGCGGCGAGCACCAACTCGCTGCCGCGCTCGCGCTCCTCGCCGTTCGAGAGCAGCCCCACACGAGGACGCTCGACGCCGAGCACCGCCCTGGCGAACGCGGCGCCCATGAACGCGAACTGCACTAGATGCTCGGCGCGCGCCCGGTCGTTGGCGCCGACGTCCAGCAGCGTCACCGAGCGGGCGGACGGGGGTCCCGGAATGGGGATGGGCAGCGCGAGCGCCGGGCGGTGCACCCCGCGGGCGCGCTTCACGTTGAACAGTCCCGCCGCGAGCGCCGCGCCGGTTCCACCGGCGCACACGAGCGCGTGCGCGCGGCCCTCGCCCACCGCCCTAGCCGCCCGCACGATCGACGCTTGCGGTGTCGCGCGCACCGCGCTCGCCGGGTCCGCGCTCTTGGCGATCGACAGGGGCGCGTCCACCAGCTCGACGCCCTCGGGCGCCTCACCGATCTCCGCGGCGGGACCGAACAGCAGCACGCGCACACCCCGGCGCGCCGCGAGCGCCGCGCCCGCGGCGACCTCGGCGGGGCCCAGGTCGGCGCCGTTTGCGTCCACAGCCACGACCGGCCGCGCGCGCGCGCCATCGTCGGACTCCACACGACCGTCCGGGAGAGCGGATGCTCCGCTCACCGGCTACTCGTGATCGTGATCGTGGTCGTGCGCGCTGGGAGCCACGATCTCACGGCCCGCGTAGGTTCCGCACACGGGGCACACACGGTGGGGTCTGCGAGGGCTGTGGCAGCGCGGACAGGTGTTCACCGCCGGCGCCTCGATCTTGTGGTTGGCGCGGCGCAGCGCCGTGCGGCTGTGGGATTGCTTTTTCTTCGGTACCGCCATCGGCGGCACAGGCTACCAGGGCCGAGACCGGGTAGTCGACGCTGTGACCGCTGCCGGCCCGACTATCCCCAGCGGGCTATCGCCGGCGGGGTGTGGATCGGGCTGAACGCCGCTACTCGACGTTCAGCTCGCTCAGCTTCGCCCAGCGGGGATCGGGCGAGCGCTCGTGCGCGTGGTTGGGGCCTGCCTCGTTGAGGTCAGCCGCGCACACGGGGCACAGTCCCGCGCACTCCTCGCGACACAGCACCTGGGTGGGGATGGCGAGCGCGAACGCATCACGCGTCCACGCGGCGAGGTCGAGCTCCTCGTCGGTGACGTAAGGGCTCGAGAGCTCCTCGCCGCCCCCTGGGGCGTCAACCTCGCGCGCGTCCACGTCGATCCGGCGGGCGGCGTCCTTCAAGCAGCGCATGCACGCACCCGTGAGCGTCCCAACAAAGCGCAGCCGCAGCGCATAGCCCGCGCCCGTCATACGCGATACGTCTAGCCTCACCGGCACCACATCGGGGTCGGCCGCGTATGGCTCGCCGCCGAGCCTAAGCGGGTCGATCGTGACCATCAGGTCAAGGCGCCGGGCCTCACCGGCGCTGAGGCGCATGCCCCCCAGGTCGAGCAGGTGCGTCACGGCGGTCATCGCTATATCAGGCTAGCGGCACAAACTGCTTGTAGGGACATACCTGGGCCGCCTCTCGCGGGCCGCCTCTCGGCCGCCTCTCGCGAGGCGAGAGCGGAGGCGCCACCGTCAGATGAAAGAAGTCACTCGCCGGCGCTCAGCTCGCGCTTGAGCACCTTGCCCGTGGCGTTGCGCGGCAGCTCGTCGAGGAACACCACCTCGCGAGGCACCTTGTAGCGGGCGAGGTTGTGCTTGACATACTCCTTCACGGCGTCTTCGGTGAGCCCGCCGCCGTTGCGACACACGACGAAGGCCTTCAAGCGCTGACCGAACTCGGCGTCCTCCACACCGATGACGGCCGCCTCCTCGATCGCCTCGTGGTCTGAGAGCAGGTCCTCGACCTCGCGCGGAAACACGTTCTCGCCCCCCGACACGATCATCTCGTCGTCGCGCCCGTCCACGAACAGGCGCCCCCCCGCGTCGAAGCGCCCGACGTCGCCGGTACTCATGAGCCCCTCGACGATCTCCTTGCCCCCACCGCCGGTGTAGCCCTCGAAGACCATCTCGTTCGCTACGAAGATGCGCCCGTTCTCGCCTTGGGGCACCTCGCGACCCTCGCCGTCGAGCAGCTTCACGACGGTGCCCATCGGCGGCTTGCCGGCGGTGCCGGGGGCCGCTCGCAGGTCGGCCGGCGTGGCGACCGTCGCCCACGCCACCTCGGTGGAGCCATACAGGTTGTAGAGAACATCGCCGAAGGTGTCCATCACGCGAGTCGCGAGCTCGCCGGGCAACGCCGAGCCGCTGGCGGCGATGATCCTCAGGGCGTGCAGGTCGTACTTGGCGATCGTCTCCGGGGGCAGCTCCAGAATCCGCTGCAGCATCACCGGCACGACCGCGAGCGCGGTCGCGCGGTGCTGGGCGAGGGCGCGCAGCGTCTCCTCCGGGTCGAAGCGTCTACGCAACACGATCGTGGAGGAGAGCGGGAGGGCAAGCGTGAAGTGGCCGAAACCCCACGAATGGAACATCGGCGCGGCGATCACCGTCGTCTCGCGCGCCTTCAGCGGGATCTTCGAGAACAGCGCGGCCAACGGCTCGACCGAGTCGGGCTGTTTACGGGCCGCTCCCTTCGGCGTGCCGGTGGTGCCGGATGTGAGTATCACCACCCTCCCCGGCTCGCTCGGCGGCGTCAGCTCGCCAGTGCTCCCTTTGGCGATCAAATCGTCGAGCAGCGGATCGGCCTGACTCTCTCCCGGCTCGCTCCACGCAACGAAACGCTTGCGGCCCTCGCCGCCGTCGCCGACCAGGTTGGCGAAGTCCGCGTCGTATACGAGGCCGGCGGGGTCCTCGCGACGCATGACATCGGTGATTTGCGGGCCGGCGAAAGCGGTGTTCAAGTACAGCGCGCTCACACCCAACTTCGAGCACGCCACCGTCGCCTCGACGAAGCCGCGGTGGTTGCGGCACATGATCGCCACGCTCTCGCCCTCCCCAATCCCCGCAGCGCGCATTTCGTGCGCAAGCGCGTTGGTGCGCAGGTGCAGCTCCTCGAAAGTGAGCGTCCCGCGCTCGTCAACAATCGCCTCCCGGTCGGGGAA
>DATBTP010000014.1:0-6052 GCA_036559185.1 Solirubrobacteraceae bacterium
CTCGACACCGGCGGGTCCATCGGCCTCCCACACTCGATTCGGCGTCATCGCGCGGAAATCGATATCGGGATGCAGGAGATTCCGGGCGCGGGGAAAATCTCTGGCGACTATCGCGTCGACGAGCCCAGTTGTGACGCTTCCGGAGGCCGTGGTCATGATCGGAGTGTCGCACCTGCGATTGGCGAGGTCAACCGGGCGCGCCCAGGCCGGTGCATGCGCTGGAGCGACTGACGGCGCACGCAAGCGGTTGCCCCGCCTGACCGCCGGGTAAGCCATGCTCAACACCACTTCGACAAAGGGGCCCAACGATGGACAACGAACCGCCATACGAGCAGCAGGAGACCGATGAGGCCGCCCGCGAAGCCGCGGAAATCGGCGGTCGCCCCGGCTCAGACGAGCCCGATCCCGCTCTACGCCCCGTAAGCGAGGCTGGCGGGGGCGAGGCGGAGGGCTTCGAGGACGCCGAGCGCGCCCTCATCGACCACGCCTCCCACGGCGATCAGCAAGCGGCTCACGCCGTCCTTCACGACAGCGGACGGGGTGAGGAGGAGAACACACGGCGCGAGGACGGCGAAGCCGACATGGAGCGCAGCAGCGAGCTCGACTGACTTATCAGCGCCCGATCAACCGCGCGGTCACCCCCGCGAGCGTTTCCTCCCCATACCCCATCGACGGATCGTCGCGGGTGAGCACCGCCATGGCGAACGTCTCGCTCCCGCGCTCGAGCCGAGCCGCCTGGTTGACGAGTCCCTCGCTTTGAGGTAGCCATCCGCCCTTGAAGAACACCTGAAACTCGGGACGGGCGATGGCGGGTATCCCCCAGCTCTCGCTCGGTTCGATATTGGAGAGCAGCCAGCGCGCATACCCGTCGAAGCGGCGTGGTATCAGTGTGTCCTGGATGTAGAAAAAGCGCGCCATGTCGGCCGCGGATATCTCGGTGAAGCCCCACCACCCTTCACCCGACCCGTAGTCGGTCATGTGCGCCTCGCGCGCCACTCTCGCCAAGCCCCCCTCCCCGACGATCGCGAATATCGCCGAGGCGGCGCTGTTGTCGGAAGAGTGGATCATCGGGTACATGAGCCCCTCGTTCGCCCCATCCAAGCCGCGCCGTTCGGAGGCGAGCTGTTGGAGGTAGGCCACCAGCAGCATCGACTTCACCACGCTCGCGGAGTGAAAGCGTGCGTGGATGTTCACACCCGCGATTTTGTGCTTGTTGTCGTACACCGCAAACGCCTTCTCCCCGGCGCGCGCCGCGAGGTAGTGGGCGGCGGCGATCACACCGCGAGAGGTGGGAAACTCGGGAATCGGGATCACCACGGTGAGCGTCACGGTGCGGCTGAACGTCCCGCTCACACCCATCGGCCTCACGCGGTAGCGGGTGGTGTTTCTGGGACGAACCGAGAAACGGTAGGAACCATCGGCGCGGGTCGCGGTATGGGCGACGTCCACGAACCTCCCATGCGTGTGAGGCGCCTCTTGCAGCTCCACCTCCGCTCCCGCCACCGCTCCGGCGACGCTCGTCAGCTTGCCGGAAACAGTTGCCTTATGGCCGATTCGCACGCGCGAGGGCCTCACACGCGTCGACGCGTCGACGCGCAGCGGCGCCGACGGCTGCCCCGGGGATGAAGCGGGCACGACGAATCCACTCACACCGGCACACCACAGCACAAGCAACAACAGCTTGCCCGAAGCGGCTCGCAGTGTCACATAGTGTCGCACAATCACACCTGTATAAGCTATTTGAAGGCGCGGCGGACCCAGGCGTGGTCGGCTCGAGCTCACTCCGCGTCGAGCGATTCTAGGAGTCTTCAGCCGCCCACCGAGGCGAGCGCTCGTTGCAGCGACCGCTCGTTCTGCGGACCCCGCAACGTCGCCCGCAGCCGGCCCTCAGAATCGATTAGGAACGTCGTCGGTAGCCCCGTCACACCGAATTCGTGCCCAGAGGCCTCTTCGGGATCGCGCAGATTGGGGAAGCTCCAGGCGTAGCGCTTGATGAAAGCGCGAGCCGCCGAGGGCGAGGTGTCGCTCCAGTTCACTCCCACGAGCATTCCCCGGCCCCGCGGAACCTGTGAGAAGCGCTCTAGCGCGGGCGCCTCCTGGGCGCACGGTTCGCACCAGCTCGCCCAGAAGGTCACGAGCACCGGATGCCCGCGCAGAGACGCCGCCGTCACGTCGGCACCGGCGAGGTGTTCGCGTGGAAGCGCCGGCGCCGCGCGCCCGGTCGTGGCGCTCTTGCCGGCGAGGCCAAACACCGCGAACGCCACTACCGCCAAGAGGGCGGCGAAGACGAGCATCGATGTACGCCGTGAAACTCGCATACGGGACATCCATCGACGAACCTACCAGCCCCGCTGCGTCTTCAGCAAAGCCCTATTGCGGCCGATATGTAGCCGGTGACACCTCGACGCGCCTCAATCGGCGACTCTCGCGCTAGTGAGAAATCGTGCTCGCCGCTCTAACCGGCGCTTGCGCGGCGACATTCGGCGCGCTCGTCTCACAGTCGGACCTTGCGGTAATCAACACCACGATGCTCGTCGGCGGCGCGCTCACGATCGTGCTCGGCGGCCTCTCCCTGCGCGCCACTCGCCGAGAGCGCCTCGCGCGCGCTCTCGTTGAACGCAGGTTGCGCGAGCGCGAAGACGCCGACCGCGCGCGCGCCGCCGCCGAGGAGAAGCTGCGCTACATGGTCGACCACGACCCGCTCACCGGCCTGCTGAATAGGCGCGCCTACGAGACGATCCTCGCGGACCACCTCGACCGCGGCGAGCGCTATGGACATGAGGGCGCCGTCATGATGCTCGACCTCGACGAGTTCAAGCAGGTCAACGACACCCTCGGCCATTCCGCCGGCGACGAGCTCATCGTGCGTGTCGGCAACGCGCTCTCCGCGCGCCTGCGCTCGAGCGACACCGTGGCGAGGCTGGGCGGCGACGAGTTCGCGATCCTCCTGCCAAGGGGCGATCGCGCCGACGCGGAACGGGTGGCGGGAGCGTTGCTCGACACGATCCGGGCGGAGCGCTCGGCACGCGGACCTAAAGGCCGCGCGCGGCCGGTGAGCGCGAGCATCGGCGTGGCACCGCTCGCCGGCTCGCGGGGGATCGGCGCCGAGGAAGCCCTCATCAACGCCGACCTCGCGATGTACGACGCGAAGGAGGCCGGCCGCAACCGCTTCGAGACCTACGATGGCTCCCACGGCGGTAAGGCCGGCATCGAGGCGCGATTGGAGTGGGTGGAGCGCATACGCACAGCGCTCGAGGAGAACCTCTTCGCGCTCCACGCCCAACCGGTCGTTGAGGCCGCCACCGGCGCGATCACCCAGCTGGAGCTGCTCATCCGCATGATTGGACCGGACGGCGAGCTCACACCCCCGGCCAGCTTCCTGCCGATCGCCGAGCGTTTCGGCCTCATCGGCGAGATCGACCGCTGGGTGGTGACGCACACGATTCGCATGCTCGCCGAGCGGGCTCGCGACGGCTTACGTCCAAAGGTGGAGATCAACCTCTCCGGCCACTCGCTCGGCGACACCGAGCTCGCCGAGCACATCGCGGGAGAGCTGCGCGGATCGAACGTCGACCCCAAACAGCTGATCTTCGAGGTCACCGAGACCGCCGCCATCGGCAACATCGAAGCCGCCCAACACTTCGCCGAGCGGCTCGCGGAGCTCGGTTGCCGCTTCGCACTCGACGACTTCGGCGCGGGCTTCGGCTCCTTCTACTACCTCAAGCACCTCCCGTTCGACTTCATCAAGATCGACGGTGAGTTCGTGCGTCATCTAGTCAGCGACCCCACCGACCGGCTCGTGGTGAGCGCGGTGGTGGGCCTCGCTCGGGGTCTCGGCAAGCGCACGATCGCCGAGTTCGTCGGCGATAATGCCACCGCCGTCGCGCTGAAGGAGATGGGGGTCGACTACCTCCAGGGCTTCCACCTCGGCGTGCCCGGCCCTCTCGAGAACTGGCTCGCCGCGGCCCCGGCGCCCGCGGCTCTGTAGGTGCTTATGCAGATCGACCCGCTCTCAAGGCGGGTCGATCCGGGGAGGGAACGAGGGAGGAACGATGCCCTCGTGTTATGAGTGTTGCCGAAAGCCGCCGTTGCCAAACATGGGTTGCGACACTTCTGCTCGCAAGTAGCGGAGTGTTGGCGCGAGAGCCCACGCGCCCGGCCCGGCGGGAGCGCCCCCTCAGATGGCGCCGAGCAGCGGCGCCTCGACGGTGACACGAGCGTCGCGCAGGCGCAGCGCGTTCTTGACGCTGTAGAGGTGCATATCGGCCCGGGCGACGCACTCGTCGAGGCTCTCGTTTCCAAGCCACGCGCCGATACCCACCGACCATGTCACCGGAATACGCTCGTCGCGCAGACGGTCGAGCACCGCCACGGCCCCCTCGGGGGAGGTGGCGGGCAGCAGGAGCGCGAACTCGTCGCCCCCGTGACGCGCGATGATGTCGCCGGCGCGCAGCCGTTCACACCACAGACGACCGATGTCGGCGAGCACCCTGTCCCCCACCGCGTGCCCCTGGAGGTCGTTGATCTGCTTGAAGCCGTCGAGGTCGAGTACGGCGACGGTAAGCGGGTTGCCCGTGCGTTGCGCGATCGCGTGCTCGCGGTTGGCGGCCACGAGAAAGCCGTTGCGGTTGAGCAGCCCGGTGAGCGGGTCGGTGTCGGCCTGACGACGCAATGTTTCGCTGAGATGGCCCATAACGATGCAGATCGACCAGATCGTGGCGATGACGATGACCCAGTAGACGAAGACATGCGATAGACCGCCCAGGACCAGCGCCACGCCGAAGCCGACCGAGATGAGCGCGCCCTGGACCGTCACCGCGCGGCGAGAAAAGAAGTGAGCGGAATAGATCGCGATCCACGGGTAGGCGAAAGCCGTGATCATCATGCCGCCGTGAGTGGCGGCGTGGCTGACTGTGTAGCTGACTGTGAGCGAAGCGGCGCCGGCGAGGCACTCGAACGCGAGCGTCGGCAGGCGAGAGCCGACGAGCCAAATCACACAGCCCATAAGCATCGCCGTGGCTCCGAGCGCGGCGACCATGCCAACGGGCTCCAGCGGGCTGATGGGGAAGGCCGAGATCCCAAGCGCCACGGCGCCCTTGAAGAGGAGCAGCAGCGACAGCGACCAGGCGATCGCGGGACGACGGGCCATGAGACGGCGCGGCAGCGAGCGCGGCGGGTCCGCCAGTAATGAAGAAAGTGAGGTTGTCGTGACAGTCACCCCACATATCTCTTCGGTATGGGAGGGCGCTCGCTTGAACCTCGGTGGCATCCAAACGACGAACCGTCCGCGCGCTAGGCTGAGCTTCGGTGCCCTTCTTCAAAACGCGCGATCCGAACTCGGTCGACCCCGCCCGGGCGCCGCCGGGCCGCGAGCGGCCAGTGGCGGTGGCCGAGCGCCACCTCGTGCTCGCTACCCCGCTTAGGCTGGACATTGAGGGCGTACCCGCGGGGGTGCGCCACGCCATTTTCGGGATGGGCTGTTTCTGGGGCGCGGAGCGCATCTTCTGGCAGGCGCCGGGCGTATTCACCACCGCCGTGGGATACGCGGGCGGGATCACCCCCAACCCGACCTACGAGGAGGTGTGCGGCAAACGCACAGGCCACGCCGAGGTGGTACTCGTCGCCTTCGACGCCTCCCAGGCGAGCTTCGAGGAGATGTTGCGACTGTTCTGGGAGGGTCACGACCCTACCCAGGGGATGCGTCAGGGCAACGATGTAGGCACCCAATACCGCTCGCTCATCCTCTGCGCCGACGAGGCGCAGCTACGAGCGGCCGCCGCCTCGCGCGAGGCTTACCAGCGCGTGCTCAGCGCGAGCGGCCATGGCGAGATAACAACCGAAATCCTGGCTCCCGGTACCGACCGCGAGTTCTACTACGCCGAGGACTACCACCAACAATACCTAGAGAAGAACCCCGGAGGCTACTGCGGCTTGGGCGGCACGGGCGTGGCGTGCCCCGTGGGCCTGGCGGCGAGCTGATCGGCTCGAAGCCACGCACACGTGCTTGCGGCGGGGTCTCGGCCCGGAACAACGCGACCCCGCCGAAGCGGGG
>DATBTP010000015.1:0-15131 GCA_036559185.1 Solirubrobacteraceae bacterium
GCCTGGGCTCAGTAAAGCATTCCATGCGCGCTGTCGATGGACTACTCCGTCGGCTCCCACACGATGACCCTCTATCTAGGCATACTCCTCGCGCTCGCCTGCGCCTTCGTGGCGAACCTCGGCTTCTTCTACAAGTACCGGGGCGCAAACGCCGTGAGCAAGGTCGAAGTGCGCCACCCACTGCGCTCTGCTCGCACCCTGTTCTCCTCGAAGTGGTTCGCCCTGGGGATGCTCGTCGCCGCTGGCTCGTGGGGGCTTCACGTGGCCGCGCTCGCGCTCGCTCCGATGTCGGTCATCCAAGTAGCCCTCGCCGGCGGAGTAGTGCTCATCGCCGTGATGGCCGACCGCATGTTCGGTTTCAAGGTAGGACCTCGACAGTGGCTTGGGCTGTGGCTCACAGCCGCTGGACTTGTGATGTTGGGCATCACTCTCCCCGCGATGCACGGCGCGCACTCGCACTTCTCAGACGCCGCCATGATCTCCTTCGAGGCGAGCCTGTTCGGGCTTGGCGGGCTGCTAATCATGGGTCCCCGCATCGGCGGGCCAGTTGAGCACCACGGCATGATGCTCGGAGCCGCCGCGGGCATCCTCTTCGGAGTATCCGACGTCTCGATCAAGGCGCTCACCGGCATCGTCGGCGCGCATGGGGCCATCGGTGTCCTGCTGAGCCCCTGGTTGGCGGTAGCGGTTCTCGCCTCGATCGTCGCTTTCTATGCTTCGGCGCGCGGACTCCAAGACGGCGACGCCGTGCCGGTGATCGCGGTCACAGGTACCGCCGCCAACATCGCCGGCGTGGCGGGCGGGATCCTCGTGTTCGGAGATCCCATGCCTGGCAACGCCGTTGGGATCGTGCTCCAGTCGCTCGCCTTCGTGCTCGTGCTCGTCGCGGCCGCCTTGATGCCCGCTCCGGTGCGCGCCGCCGGTATGCGCGCCGCAGCCTGACGCTGCTAGGATTCCGCGTCCAATGCCCACTACCTCGCAACTCGTTCGCAAGGGGCGCATAGCCCCCAAGAAAAAGCTCGCCACTCCCGGCCTGAAGTCGGGCAAGGGGCGCAAGAAGAAGGTCGCCGCTCCGCAGCGGCGTGGCGTGTGCACGCGCGTATACACCACCACCCCGAAGAAGCCCAACTCCGCCCTGCGCAAGGTCGCGCGTGTGCGCATCGCCGGCTCCATCGAGGTTACGGCTTACATACCCGGCGAGGGCCACAACCTGCAGGAGCACTCGGTGGTGCTCGTGCGCGGCGGGCGCGTCAAGGATCTTCCCGGCGTGCGCTATAAGGTCGTGCGCGGAACGCTCGACGCCGCCGGTGTGAGCGATCGCAAGCAGGGCCGCTCGCAGTACGGCGTGAAGAAGAAGTAGCAACCAGAGATGCCACGTCGCGCAGCCGCCCACGTGCGTCCGCTTGAAGCGGACCCCATACACCGCTCCAAGCTGGTTCAGCAGATCATTAACAAGGTGATGCTCGACGGCAAGAAGTCCACCGCCGAGCGCATCGTTTACGACGCGCTGGCTCTGCTCGGCGAGCGCTCCGAGAAGGATCCCGTCGAGCAGCTGGAGAGCTCCATCAAGGCGCTCACGCCGGCGCTCGAGGTTCGCTCACGTCGCGTGGGTGGCGCCACCTACCAGGTGCCAGTCGAGGTTCCCTCGGCTCGCGCGCGCACGCTCGCCGTGCGCTGGCTCGTCGAGTTCGCCCGCAACCGCCGCGAGAAGACGATGGCTCAGCGCCTGGCCAATGAGCTCATGGATGCTCAGTCCCAGCAGGGCGGCGCCTACAAGCGCAAGGACGACATCTACCGCATGGCGCAGGCCAACAAGGCTTTTGCGCATTACCGTTGGTAGACCCCCGCGCCCGCGGGTGCTTGTGTGACGCACCGCACTGCGCTCACCCTTGAAGAAAGAAGGTTCGGTACCTAAAGTTTTGGTGCCGAATGTCTTCTCGTGACCGTGTCATAGGCCAAGCCGACCCAGCCGCGTCGACGCGGATCGAGCGCCACGTGTGGGTCATCTGCGGCGTGGTGATCTTGGGGATGATGATGTCGATCCTCGACACGACGATCGTCAACGTCGCGCTGCACACGCTCTCACACGACCTCCATAGCCCGCTCTCGCAGGTGCAGTGGGTGATCACCGGCTATCTACTCGCGCTCGCGGCCGTCATCCCTGTGACCGGTTGGGCGGCTCGACGCTTCGGCGCCAAGCAGGTGTATATGACCTCGCTGGTGCTGTTCACGGCTGGCTCCGCGCTGTGCGGCCTTGCCAACTCGACCACCTCCCTAGTTCTCTTCCGCGTCCTTCAGGGCGCGGGCGGCGGCATGATCATGCCGGTCTCGATGATGATCATGGCGCAGGTCGCCGGGCCGCAGCGGATGGGCAGGGTGATGGGATATGTCTCGATGCCCGCGATGCTTGCCCCCATCCTCGGGCCGGTCGTAGGCGGTCTCATCCTCGAGAACCTCCACTGGTCGTGGATCTTCTTCGTCAATATCCCGATCGGCGTCCTCGCCTTCGTGCTCGGTTGGCGCATGCTTCCGCACACCGACTCCGGTGAGGCTGGTCGCTTGGACTTGTTGGGGTTGGCGATGCTCCCCGCCGGCTTCGCGGCGATGATCTACGGGGTGAGCAGGCTTGGCTCCGGCGCGGCGCTTGGCTCGGGCGAGGTGATCTTGCCGACTCTCGCCGGTCTAGTGCTTATCGTTCTTTTCTGCTTTCACGCCCTACGAATCGAGCGTCCGCTCCTCGACATACGCCTATACGCCAACCGCGTGTTCGCGGGCGCCGCGTTCACCAATTTCGGTCTCGGAGCGGCGCTGTTCGGGGCGATGATCCTCGTTCCCCTCTACTATCAGGAAGTGCGCGGGGAGAGTGTCGTCAACACGGGCCTGCTCACAGGTCCGCAGGGGGTGGGCGCGCTGATCGCGATGCCGCTCGCCAGCCGGCTCACCCAGCGCTTCGGCGGCGGTCGCGTCGCGCTCGCCGGCGTGTCGGTTCTCTGCCTCAGCACGCTCCCCCTAACATTCGTCGGCGCCGATACCTCGATCGTGGCGATCTCGCTCGTGCTCGTCGTGCGCGGTCTCAGCATCGGTCTGTGCTTCATGCCGGCGATGAGCGCCGCCTTCTCGGCGATGCGGCCCGACCAGATCTCCGACGCCACCCCCCAGATCAATGCGCTCCAGCGGACTGGCGGTGCGATCGGCACCGCCGTGCTCGCGGTGGTGTTGCAGCGCTCGGGAGTCAACTCCCACTCGCCCGCGGCGCTCGCCAGCGCCTTCGATACCGCTTACTGGTGGGCGCTCGGGATCGCGGCGCTGTCCTTGATCCCTTGCGTCGTGCTGCTGCGCGCCGAGCGTCCCCAGCGCCAGTCCGAGCGGCTCGCTGCCCATCCAGAGAGCCTCGCCGACGCGGTCGGGGTCTGATTCGCCGCGGTCGATCATGTCACCCGCAGCCCAGCTATCAAGGAAACAATCCCGCGAGGAGTGGGAGACCGAGCTGCTCCACCTAAGTAAGGCCTTCCGGCGCGTGTTTCGCAGCCTGCGCCGGCTGCGCGGGCGCGATACCCACCTTCTCGGCTCCGAGGTCAGCCACGCTCAGATGGAACTGCTCATCGAGCTGAGCGAGCAGGGACCGCTGTCGGCGCGCGATCTGGCGGCCGCGGCACAACTCACGCCCGCGACGGTTACTCAGATGCTCGACAATCTAGCGGCTTGCGGTCACGTCGAGCGCGCTCGCTCTGATGCCGACCGGCGCGTGGTCGTCACGTGCCTCACCGAGCAGGGGGAGGCAAAGGTTCGCGCCAAGAGGGCGCTGTGGCAGGCGCGCTGGGAGAGTACCCTGGCCGATGTAGACGCCCAGGATCTGAGGGTCACCACGCGCGTGCTCGAGCGACTCAACGCCGTCTTCGAGGATGCTCCCCAGATGGGCGACTGCGACTCGGCGCAATAGCTTCCGTGTGCTCTGCGCACGGCTCGCCGGTGAGGCATGGGAAGGCCAATCGGTGAGGCATGGGAAGGTCAATAGCTCTGCTATAGTCGGCCCCCGCCCGCGGCGCACCTGCGCGTGCTCTCGTGAGGCGTCAATCAGCATGGAGACCTTGACCAGATAGCGAAGCGACCCGCTCGAGCACCGGCAGCGCGTGGGCCCGAGGGGCCCATTTTTTTGCCCTGGCTCCCACCGGCGCCGTCGTGCCACCCGCCACTAGCACCTCTCGTAATCCACAGCCCACGGACGATCTGAAAATGCCCCGCAAGTTTCCACTGGAAAAGACGCGCAACATCGGGATCATGGCCCACATCGACGCGGGCAAGACCACAACCACCGAGCGCATCCTCTACTACACCGGTCGCACCTACAAGATCGGCGAGGTCCACGAGGGCGCTGCGGTGATGGATTGGATGGAACAGGAGCAGGAGCGCGGCATCACGATCACCTCGGCGGCCACCACAGCCGAGTGGGACGGGCATCGCATCAACATCATCGACACGCCGGGTCACGTCGATTTCACCGTCGAGGTTGAGCGCTCGCTGCGCGTGCTCGACGGGGCGATCGCTCTGTTCGACTCCGTGGCCGGCGTCGAGCCGCAGTCGGAGACCGTGTGGCGCCAGGCCGACAAGTACCATGTCCCTCGCATCGCCTACATAAACAAGATGGATCGCACAGGCGCCGACTTCGAGCAAGGCGTGCAGACGATGATTGACCGTCTCGGCGCCCACCCCGTCCCGATCCAGCTTCCGATCGGCGCCGAGGGCGACTTCGAGGGCGTTGTCGATCTCGTCAGGATGAAGGCGATCGTCTACAAGGACGAGCTCGGCACCGAGCAGGAGTTCCTAACAATCCCCGACTCGCTCGCCGAAGCGGCTGGGGCAGCGCGCGAGCACCTGCTCGAGGAGGTCTCTCACTACGACGACGCTCTGCTCGAGCTGATCCTAGAGGAGGCAGAGGTTCCGGAGGACGTCCTCAAGCACGCGATCCGCAAGGCCACGCTCTCGACCAAGCTGACCCCGGTACTGTGCGGTTCCTCCTTCAAGAACAAGGGCGTCCAGCCGCTGCTGGACGCCGTCGTCGACTACCTGCCTTCGCCTTTGGACGTGCCCGCCGTGGCCGGCGCCGAACCGATAAAGGGCGACGGCGAGGAGCCTCAGATCGTGCGTCACGCCGACGACACAGAGCCGTTTGCGGCTCTCGCCTTCAAGATCATGGCCGACCCCTACGTGGGCAAGCTCACCTACTTTCGCGTCTACTCAGGGAAACTCGAGGCCGGCTCGCGCGTGCTCAACGTCAACGGCGGTCGCACTGAGCGGGTGGGGCGGATCCTGATGATGCACGCCAACGAGCGCGAGGAGGTCTCAGAGGTCTACGCGGGCGACATCGCCGCCGCGGTGGGCATCAAGCAGGTCATCACCGGCGACACGCTCGCCGCTCCCGACGCCCCTATCAAGCTCGAGAACATCACGTTCCCCGAGCCTGTCATCAAGGTGGCGGTCGAGCCCAAGACGAAGATCGACCAGGAGAAGATGTCGGTGGCGCTCGGCCGTCTTGCCGAGGAGGATCCAACCTTCCAGGTGCGCACTAACGAGGAAACCGGCCAAACCGAGATATCGGGTATGGGCGAGCTTCACCTCGAAGTGCTCGTCGATCGCATGAAGCGCGAGTTTGGCGTCGAGGCAAATGTCGGCCGGCCCCAGGTCTCCTACCGCGAGACCGTGCGCGGCACCGCCGAGAAGATCGAAGGCAAGTTCGTGCGCCAAACCGGCGGCTCCGGGCAGTTCGGCGTCGTGTTCATCGACCTCGAGCCGGCGCCAGGCGAGGGCTTCGATTTCGTCAACAAGATCAAGGGTGGCGCGATCCCCTCGGAGTTCATCCCGGCGGTGGAGAAGGGCGTGGAGGAGGCGCTGGAGAACGGCGTGAAGGCCGGCTACCCGATGGTGGATGTCCGCGTGACGCTCATCGACGGCAAGTATCACGACGTCGACTCCTCGGAGATCGCCTTCAAGGTCGCTGGATCGATCGCCTGCAAGGAGGCCGCCAGGCGCGCCAAGCCGGTGCTGCTCGAGCCGGTGTTCGCGGTTGAGGTCGTCACCCCCGAGGACTTCATGGGCGACGTCATGGGCGACCTCTCACGTCGTCGTGGGCACCTGCAGGGCTCCGAGCAACGCGGCAACGCGCTTGCGATCCACGCGAAGGTTCCCCTGAGCGAGATGTTCGGGTATGCGACCGATCTGCGTTCCAACACGCAGGGCAGGGCCAACTACACGATGCAGTTCGAGGGCTACGAGGAGGTGCCCCCGAACATCGCGGAGAAGATCATCGAGCAGCGCACCGGAGAGCCCGTACCGGCCTAGCCGCCGGCCGAGAGCGAGACATTTGAAAGACCTTCTCAGCAGGCAGAAGTCAAGAAAGTCCCCATTTAGATAGATTTCCCAGGTTCGCCCTTCTAACGGCGAATATCCAAGTCGATTACAGGAGCACACAAAGTGGCGAAGGAGAAGTTCGAGCGCGACAAGCCGCACGTCAACGTCGGCACTATCGGTCACATCGACCACGGCAAGACGACGCTGACCGCTGCCATCACTACCGTGCTGGCGGAGAAGATGGGCGGCGAAGCCCGTAGCTTCGAGGAGATCGACAACGCTCCGGAGGAGAAGGAGCGCGGGATCACCATCGCCACATCCCACGTCGAGTACCAGACGGAGAACCGTCACTACGCGCACGTCGACTGCCCTGGGCACGCCGACTACGTGAAGAACATGATCACGGGCGCCGCCCAGATGGACGGGGCGATCCTCGTGGTGTCGGCTGCCGACGGCCCTATGCCCCAGACGCGCGAGCACATCCTGCTAGCCCGCCAGGTGGGCGTGCCTTACATCGTCGTATTTCTCAACAAGGCCGACATGGTCGACGACGAGGAGCTGATGGAACTGGTGGAGGTCGAGGTGCGCGAGCTCCTCTCCGAATACGACTTCCCCGGCGACGACATTCCCTTCATCACCGGCTCGGCGCTCAAGGCCCTCGAAGGCGACGAGGAGTACAAGGGGAAGATCATCGAGCTCGCCGAGGCGCTCGATAGCTATATCCCGCAACCGGTGCGCGAGCTCGACAAGCCGTTTTTGATGCCGGTCGAGGATGTGTTCACGATCACCGGCCGCGGTACGGTCGCGACCGGCCGCGTGGAGCAGGGAATCGTCAACACCGGCGACACGGTAGAGATCGTGGGCGTCCACGACACCACCACAACCGTTGTTACGGGTGTGGAGATGTTCCGCAAGATCCTAGACCAGGGTCAAGCGGGCGACAACGTCGGCTGCCTGCTGCGCGGCACCAAGCGCGAGGAGATCGAGCGCGGCCAGGTGCTCTGCAAGCCGGGCTCCATCACGCCCCACACCAAGTTCAAAGCTGAGGTCTACATCCTCAAGAAGGAGGAGGGTGGCCGCCACACTCCGTTCTTCACGGGCTACCGGCCGCAGTTCTACTTCCGCACCACCGACGTCACCGGCGTGGCAAAGCTGCCTGAGGGCGTCGAGATGGTCATGCCCGGCGACAACGTCCAGATGGAGATCGAGTTGATCCAACCGATCGCCATGGACCAGGGCCTGCGCTTCGCCATCCGAGAGGGTGGGCGCACGGTGGGCTCGGGTGTGGTCACCGAGATCATCGAGTAGTACCGAGGTGTCTCGCACACGCTAGACACCTCTCATTGGCAGTCAGATACGACGAATAGCTTCGCCTGCAGAGCGAGGGGCGGATTCCGAGGATATGGGGAACCCCCACCCTCACTCCGCCCTTTTCTCTCGCTCTTCAGGGGAGTCGGGCAGAGCGCTCCCGCGCGAGCCCTCATACAGGCGATAAGAAAGCAAACCAAGCAGACACTTCAAATGGCAGCGCTCACTCAAAACAAGATCCGCATCCGCCTGAAGGCGTACGACACGTCCGCCATAGAGTCGGCGGCGAAGGAGATCGTCGAGACCGCAACGCGCACAGGCGCGACCGTGTCCGGTCCCGTGCCGCTGCCCACAGAGAAGAACGTCTACTGCGTCATCCGCTCGCCCTTCAAGGACAAGGATTCGCGCGAGCACTTCGAGATCCGCACGCACAAGCGCCTCATCGACATCCACCAGCCGAGCCCTAAGACGGTCGACTCGCTGCAACGCCTCGACAACCTCCCGGCGGGCGTCGACATCGAGATCCGCCTCGCCACCTGAGCGCCGCGATGTCAGCGATCCTTGCCAAGAAGTTGGGGATGACCCAGGTGTTCCAAGAGGATGGAAGCCTCGCGCGCGTCACCGTGCTCGAGGCGGGACCGTGCCCGGTGACCGCCGTTCGCACCGCCGAGCGCGACGGCTACGAAGCGGTGCAGCTCGCCTTCGGGCAAACCAAGGAGAAGCACCTCTCAAAGCCGGAGCTCGGTCACCTCAAGAAGGCCGACGCGCCCCCGATGCGTCACCTCGTGGAGTTCCGCGGCAAGGTCGGCGAGTTGCAGGTGGGGGAGTCGGTGACTGTCGACTCTTTCGAAGTGGGCGGACGCGTGAAGATCGCCGGCATATCCAAGGGCAAGGGCTTCCAAGGCACCGTCAAACGCCATAACTTCAAACGCGGTCCCGTCTCTCACGGGTCCCACAACGTTCGCGCCCCCGGTTCGATCGGCGCCTCAGCCTGGCCGGCTCGTGTGACGCCGGGCATAAGGGGGCCGGGTCAGATGGGCAACAAGCGCGCCAGCCAGCCGGGCCTCGAGATAGTGGCGGTTGACCCGAAGAAGAACCTGATGCTCGTGCGCGGCTCGGTGCCCGGGCCGCGCGGCGGTGTGGTGGAGGTGCGCGGCGATGCCTGAGGCCCCGATCCTCAGCGCCACCGGTGGCGCATCCGCCAAGATGGTAAAGCTCGACGACGGAGCCTTCGGCGCGAGCTTCCACGAACCGCTGGTGCACCAGAGCGTGCGCGCCGAGCAAGCCGCTCGACGTCGCGGCACGGCCGCGACGAAGACGCGCGCTATGGTCTCCGGCGGCGGCTCCAAGCCATGGCGTCAGAAGGGCACCGGACGCGCGCGCGCCGGCTCCTCCCGCTCCCCGCTGTGGACGGGCGGTGGCGTCGTGTTCGGCCCCCAACCGCGCTCCTACACGTTCAAGGTGAACCGCCGGGAGCAGCGCGCCGCGCTGCGCAGCGCCCTCTCGTTGCACGCGCAGCGAGGTTCGCTGGCGGTGCTCGACGCCGGCTTGTTCACGGCGCCCAAGACAAGCCAGGCTCAAGATCTGCTCGACGGCTGGGATCAGCCCCGACCGACGCTTGTGGTGGTGGGCGCCGAGGAGGCATCGGCGGCGCTCTCGTTTCGCAATCTCGCTCGCGTTGCCGTGCTTCAGCCCGAGAGCGTCGGCGTCGCCGATCTGCTCGGGGCCGCCTCGCTGCTGGTTTCCCAGACGGCGCTCGAGGGGCTCTCCGCGCGCGCCGGCGCGGTCGTGAGGGAGAAGGCCTGATGGAGAGCTCCCAAGTGATCCTCAAGCCGGTCCTCTCCGAGAAGAGCTACGTGCTCTCGGCAGCCGGCAAGTACACCTTCCGGGTGCACCCCGACGCTCATCGCACCCACATTCGCCAAGCGGTCGAAACGCTGTTTGGCGTGCACGTCGTGGAGGTGCGCACGCTCAGCGTCAAGTCAAAGCCCAAGCGCCGCGGCGTCACGCGAGGTCGCACGCGCACGTGGAAGAAGGCGATCGTGCAGGTGCGAACCGGCGAGAGCATCCCGATCTTCCAAGGCCTCGAGGGCCAGCAGGACTAGGAGTCCCACACGATGCCGATTCGCAAGCCCAAGCCCACCAGTCCAGGTCTCCGCTTCGCCTCCTACCCCGACTTCGCCGAGGTCACCAAGGCCGAGCCCGAGCGCACGCTCGTAGAGGGGCTCAAGAAGAGCGGTGGACGCAATGCGCATGGTCGAAAGACCGCCCGCCATCGCGGTGGGGGAGCCAAGCGCCTCTACCGCCGGATCGATTTCAAGCGACGCAAGGACGGTGTGCCCGCGAAGGTCGCGGCGATCGAGTACGACCCCAACCGCTCCTCCTACATCGCCCTGCTGCACTACGCCGACGGGGAGAAGCGCTACATCCTCGCCCCTCAGCGCCTCACGGTGGGGATGACTGTCTCCTCCGGCGACGACGCGGAAATCGCCGTCGGCAACTGCCTTGCGCTCGCCCGCATGCCAGTCGGCACGGTGATCCACAACGTGGAGCTCCAGCCCGGCCGCGGCGGACAGATGGCGCGCTCAGCCGGCGCCTCCGTGCAGCTCATGGCAAAGGACGGCGACATGGCCACGCTGCGCCTCCCCTCCGGGGAGATGCGGATGGTGCGCGCGGAGTGCCGCGCCACGGTCGGCGTCATCGGCAACGCCGAGCACCAGAACGTGAAGGTGGGCAAGGCCGGACGCAAGCGCCATATGGGCGTTCGCCCGCAGACGCGCGGTGTGGCGATGAACCCCGTCGACCACCCCCACGGCGGTGGCGAGGGTTCCACCACCGCCGGTCGCCATCCGGTGACCCCGTGGGGCGTGCCCACGCTCGGCTACCGCACGCGCAAGAAGAACAAGGGTTCGGATAAGTACATCGTGCGCGGCCGTCGTCGCGGGAAGGGTAAGCAGCGATGAGCCGCTCAAGCAAGAAGGGACCGTGGGTCGAAGAGCGCCTCATGGCGCGCATCGAGGCGATGAACGCGTCCAACACGAAGAAGATGCTCCGTACCTGGTCGCGAACCTCCACGATCTTCCCGGAGATGGTCGGTCATACGCTTGCGGTACACGACGGCAAGAAGCACGTGCCGGTGTTCATCAGCGAGTCGATGGTCGGCCACAAGCTCGGCGAGTTTGCCCCCACGCGAATCTTCAGAGGCCACGCGGGCTCCGGGAAGGTGCGATGAGCCCCGAGGAGAAGCCCGCCGACGAGCAGGCCCCGAAGGATGCGGCGGAGGCCAAGCCCGCCGCCAAGAAGCCCGCCGCGAAGAGCCCAGCCGCCGCAAAGCCCGTGGCCGCGAAGAAGCCCGCGTCGAAGAAGCCCGCGGACACCGCTGACGCCGGCGAGGGCGCCGACGCGGAGAAGAAGCCCGCGCGCACCCGCAGGGCGCCCGCCAAGAAGGACGAGCCTGTCGCCAAGGATGCCTCGGCGGAGAAGCCCGCCGCCACGAAGCCCGCCGCCACGAAGGCCCTCTCCGGGAAGGCCGTCTCCGGGAAGGCCGTCTCCGGGAAGGCCGCGAGCAAGACCGCCGCCGTGAAGGAGGTCGGCGCGAAGGGGTCGGCTTCCGAGAAGTCAAGCGACGCGAAGGCCGACACGTCCGCTTCGGCCAAGCCGGAGAAGCCCGCGAGCACCGCCAAGCGCGACGCGCAATCCGTTTCGCCAGAAGCCCGTCGCAAGGTGGTACGTGCCCAGGCGCGCTACGTTCGCACCTCAGCGCGCAAGGCGCGCCTTGTGTGCGGACACCTCCGTGGCAAGTCCGTTCCCGAGGCACGCGCTATCCTCGCCTTCACCCCTCGTGAGGTGGCCCGCGACTGGAGCAAGCTGCTGGAGTCGGCTGTGGCCAACGCCGAGAACAACCACGAGCTAGTCGAGGAAGACCTGTTCGTGCGCGAGGCATTCGCCGACGAGGGGCCCACCATCAAGCGCTTCCGGCCGCGCGCGCAGGGACGCGCCGCGCCGATCCGCAAGCGCACCAGCCATTTGACGATCACGCTCACGCCCAAGCAGTAGTAGGCGCGGGCAAGGACAACGAGACAGGACTTCGAGAAGAAAACATGGGTCAAAAGGTTCATCCAGAGGCTATGCGCGTGGGGTACATCCACGACTGGAAGTCCAACTGGTTCAACGAGCGCAACTTCGCCGAGTACCTCCACGAGGACATCAAGATCCGCGAGCACATCGTTGACAAGCTCGCCCACGCGGGGCTCTCCGACATCACGATCCGCAAGGACTCAAACGAGCTCGAGGTCAACATCCACACCGCCCGTCCCGGCATCGTCATCGGCAAGTCGGGTGCTGAAGTGGACGCGCTTCGCCGTGACCTGCACCGCATGACCTCCAAGCAGATCAAGGTCAACATCCTCGAGATCAAGCGCCCCGAGCTCGACGCCAAGCTCGTGGCTCAGTCGATCGCCGAGCAGCTCCAGAACCGCGTGGCGTTTCGCCGCGCGATGAAGCGCGCGCTCACGAGCGCCATGCGCTCCGGTGCGAAGGGCGTCAAGGTGCAGGTCTCCGGACGGCTCGGCGGCGCCGAGATGGCGCGCACGGAGAGCTACTCCGACGGTCGCGTTCCGCTGCACACGATGCGCGCCGACATCGACTACGGCTTCTACGAGGCACGCACCACCTTCGGACGCATCGGCGTGAAGTGCTGGGTGAACAAGGGCGAGATCATGCCCGAGGGCTATACCGGCGCCGATCTCACCGACATGAGCGCGCCTCCGCCCCCGAGTAGCGACCGCGAGGGTCGTGGTGGCGGTCGCGACGGGCGCGACGGACGCGGGCGCGGGCGCGGTGGGCAGGGCGGCGGTCGTGGAGGAGCGGGTGGACGCGGTCCCGGTGGACCCGGTAGCCGGGGTCCGGGCGGCGGCGGTCGTGGAGGAGCCGGCGGGTCCGGATCTGGGCGCGGTCCTGGTGGACCTGGTAGCCGGGGTCCGGGCGGCGGCGGACGCGGCGGCGCGTCCGGGCCGGGTGGTGCGCGCTGATGCTCTCCCCCAAGCGTGTAAAGCACCGCAAGCAGCATCGCGGTCGCCGCCGCGGGCTCTCGCGCGGTCAGGTGAAGGTGCAGTTCGGCGAGTACGGGCTGAAGTCACTCGAGCAGGGGTGGCTCACCAACCGTCAGATCGAGGCCGCGCGTATCGCCATGACCCGCAAGATCAAGCGTGGCGGCAAGGTGTGGATCAACGTGTTCCCCGATAAGCCCGTAACCAAGAAGCCCGCCGAGACTCGCATGGGATCGGGCAAGGGCAACCCGGAAGGGTGGGTTGCCGTTGTCAAGCCAGGGCGCGTCATGTTCGAGCTCGCCGGTGTGCCAGAGTCGCTTGCGCGCGAAGCGATCCGCCTCGCCGCCCACAAGCTCCCGGTGAAGTCCAAGTTCGTGATGCGTGAGGATTGACGATATGAGGGCAAAGGAAATTAGGGACATGCCAGCGGACGAACTCGCCGAGCACATCTCCACTGTGCGCAAGGACCTTTTCGGCAAGCGTTTCGCCAACGCAACCGGCGAGCTCGAGGACACCGCGAGCGTGCGCCGCACGCGACGCGACCTCGCGCGGGCCCTCACGGTCGCACATGAGCGCACGTTCGCGGCTGGGCGCGCGGGCAACGACTGACAACTCTTACTGAAGACTGAAACGGATAGAAGATGGCTGACGAAACAGACAACGACACTCCCCAAGACGCCGACGTCGAGGCTCAGGCGAGCGGTGATGCGCACCCCGCCGGGGTGGACGAGCAGGCCGAGCAGGCGGCTCCCGAGGCGCCCGCCGAGCAGGTCGCTGAGGCCGCCGCTCCCGCCGCGCTGGCGGCCGAGCCAGTAGTGCAGCTCTCTTCCAAGGAGCGTCGTCGTCGCGCGCGCTCAACTCACACAGGAGAGGCCCGTCCGTCGCGCTCCCCCGAGGAGCGTCACGCCGAGCGCGTCGCCGAGCGTAAAGCGAAGGCGGTGCGGCGTAGGACGCGGCGCTCCCAGGAACGAGCCAAGGCGGCCGAGCGCCGCGCGAGTGCGCCCCCGGCCGAGCCGCTCCCCCCCGTGCACGCGCCGGTGGAGGGCGCACGCAAGGTTCGCCAGGGGATCGTAGTCTCCGACAAGGCCGACAAGACCATCACGGTCCGCATCGACGTCGCTCGCCGGCACCGTCGCTACGAGAAGATCGTGCGCAGCTCGGGCACGCTGCACGCCCACGACGAGAACAACGACGCCCACGAGGGTGACGTGGTGAGGGTCGTGGAGAGCCGTCCGCTCTCGCGGTTGAAGCGCTGGAAGCTCGTCGACGTGGTGGAGAGGGCACGATGATCCAGAACGAGACAAGGCTTCGCGTGGCCGACAACACCGGCGCGCGCGAGATCCTCTGTATCCGTGTGAAGGGCGGTTCGAGGCGACGTTACGCGTTCGTGGGCGACGTCATCACGGCCACCGTCAAGCAAGCCAACCCACACGGCGCGGTCAAAAAGGGCGACGTGGTCACCGCCGTGGTCGTACGCACCAAGAAGCCCTTTGGTCGTGACGACGGCACCTACATCTCCTTCGACGACAACGCCGCCGTCATCATCGACGACCAGAACAATCCGCGCGGCACCCGCGTCTTCGGGCCCGTGGCGCGGGAACTTCGCGACCGCAACTTCATGAAGATCGTCTCGCTCGCGCCGGAGGTGCTCTAGCGATGGGACGCACCGCCATCCCCTCCGGCCGTCGTGCGCTCAAGGTCCGCTCCGGTGACCAGGTGCAGGTTATGGCGGGCAAGGACCGAGGCAAGCGCGGACGCATCCTGCGCGTAGAGCCGGCCAACGAGCGTGTCTACGTGGAGGGCTTGAACATGGTCAAGCGCCACATGCGCCCACAGCAGGTGGCCGATACCAACCGCGGTCAAACCGTCGGCGGCGTGATCGAGCGCGAGGGGCCCATTCACGTATCGAACGTCATGATCGTCGACCCCAAGGACAACAAGCCCACGCGCGTGGGTGTGGAGCGCGAGAATGGCAAGCGCTATCGCGTCGCCAAGCGATCCAAAACCAGGCTCGACTGAGGATTTGAGATGACCACAGATTCCACGGCACGCCTGAAGACTCGCTACCTGGAGGAGATCCGTCCAGCTCTGATCGAGCGTTTCGGCTTCACCTCGGTGATGCAGGCGCCAAGGCTCGAGAAGATCACCCTCAACATGGGCGTGGGCGACGCAAAGCAGGACTCCAAAGTGCTCAAGGCTGCCCAGGAACAGCTCGCCACCATCGCCGGTCAGCAGCCGAGCGTGCGGCGCGCGCGCAAGTCGATCGCCGCTTTCAAGTTGCGCGAGGGAATGCCCGTGGGCGTCGCCGTAACGCTGAGGGCCGAACGCGGCTACGAGTTCCTCGACCGCCTCACCTCGGTGGCGATCCCCCGCATCCGCGACTTCCGCGGCCTGAACCCGCGTTCCTTTGACGGTCATGGCAACTATTCG
>DATBTP010000016.1:0-4635 GCA_036559185.1 Solirubrobacteraceae bacterium
CACGGCGAAGCTCTCCCCCGCGCGCCCGCCACCGGCCCTGATGACGAGCGCGGGGCCGTGCGCGGTGACCTCTTCGAGCTCGACCGGCACCAGATCGCCGGCCTCGTCGATGCGGTAGGTGGCGGTCACCGGCTCGCCGGCGGGACCCTCGCCGCGCGGCAGGAGCGCACCGCAACGCTGACAGTAGTTGGCGCCCTCGTCGTTTACGAAACCGCACTCCGAGCAGTGCAAGGCCATCGCTCCCGCCTCCCTACGCGCCCGCGGCGTGCTCGCCGGTAGCGAGGCCTTGCCGAGCCGACCCCGCGCCTGCTGTCGAGCGCCGGGGCATCAGTCCTCGTCGACCGTGGCTCCGCCCGCGCGGTTGGCGAGGATGTCCGTGAGGCGTTGCACGTCCTCGCCCGAGATGGCGGCGTCGCCGTCGTTGTGCTTGTTGCGCAGGCGGCTCACGAGCTCTGCTCGCAGGATGTCGATCTTGCCGTGGAGTATGCGCCGCTTGTAGGAGATCTCCATCTCTTCCTCGGTGAGCTCGCGGATGACCTCCTTGAGCTCGCTGTCGTTCATCGAGCCGAGGTCGGGGAAGGTGTCCATCGCGGGCGATCTCCTCTTGCGCAAGGATTCAGGGGCGGTTGCTGCCATGCTGCCCTTCGAGTATAGACCAAAAGGTGAAGTAGAGCTTGAGACTATTGGAGTCGACATATGGCGCGTGCGGAGGGTGAGCCGCGCGCCTGAGAAGCCGATCGGCTCGACCGCATGACGCGCGCCCTCACGCGCACCCAGGCGCTGGCGGTGGGGCTGATCGCGCTGACGATCGTGGCGGGCGCTATCGCGCGGGGAGCGGCGATCGGCGGCAACACGCACGTGTCGGCCGATGAGAACGGGTACGTGGCCAACGCCAATCGGATGCTCGCGGGCGAACGTTACGCCACCTTCAAGTGGCCGCCGGGGACGTCGATCGCCTTCGCGGTGGCGACGCGCCTATCGGGCCGCCACTCACTGCGCCTGACCACCCGCGCGAGCGGCCCGGCGCAATATATGCAGCTGACGATCGGGGTGTTCACGCTGGCGCTGGTGGCGGCGCTCGCGTGGATGCTGGCGGGTCCCTGGGCCGCCGCCCTCGCCACCGCCCTGGCGGCGGCGTACGAGCCGCTGATCGATGCCACGCGCACCTTCTTGAGCGAGCCTTCGGGCGCGCTCGTGCTGCTCGCCGCCGTCGTGGCGGCGGCGCTGGCGAGATCGCGCTTCGGTGGACGCCGCGAGTTGCCTGCCATCGCGGCGGCGGGTGTGGTGGGCGGTATCGCCTGTCTCACGCGCGGCGACCTGGCGGTGGGTATGGGCGCGCTCGCGCTCGCGCTCGCGCTCGCCGGCAAGCCGAGCCGGCGGAGAGGCTTGCTACGCGGCGGCGTGTATATGGCGACGCTCCTGCTCACGCTCTCCCCCTGGCTCGCCTACGCGTCGAGCAAGGAGGGCCGTTTCGTCCCGATCACCACCGCGGGCCCCGACGCCTTCTTCATCGGCAGCTACCTGCCCGGCAAGGGCCTGCTCGTGCCCACCGAGGAGCAGCTCGCGCCTGAAGTGTGCCGTCGCTTCCCCTCCGATTGCGGTCGCTACTGGCAACACAGCTCGGCCCCCCTCTTCCGGCTGATCGAAGCACGTCACCCGGGCATGTCCGAGAACGCGGCGGTGAACGCGGAAAACCTCGAGAACCTGCGTAAGTACGCGCTGGGCAAACCGGCGGCGTTCGCGTCGATGTTGTGGGGCAAGTTCTGGAAGATGTGGGTGAACGTGTGGAGCGGGGGCAACGGCACCTACCACCCCAGCACCTCCCGCGCCCAGCACTTGATCTATCTGTGGCTGGCGTGGATCGGCCTGCTCGCCGGGGCGGCGCTCACGCGTCGCTTCGCGCTCGTCGCAAGCACCGTGGTCCTGCTCGCGGTGGCGGCGTTGGCGACCCTCTTCAACGACCAGCCGCGCTACAACGTGAGCCTGATGGCGCTGCTGCTCAGTGCCGGCACGGCGGGCGCGTGGCTGGCGATAGAACGCCTCATCGCGATGTGGCGCGCGCGCCCAGCTGAGCGCGTCCCGAGCGCACGTATTGCGCGCTAGCGAGTAGCGCCAGCGCGAGTCCGACGTAGAGCAGCGCTTCGGCTACGACGCCGAGCCCGGTCATCGCGAAGAAGAGCGCTCCCATCAATGGCGCCACCGATACGCGTCCCGGCCAGTTGATGCGCAGATCGACGCCCCGCTTGATGCCGTAACGACCGAGCGCCACCATCGAGAGCTCGCGCGCGAGGAGCACGGCGAGCGCCCAGCGCGGGAGCAGTTCGAAGCGCCAGCACACCGCGCCCCCGCTCACCACGAGCAGGCGGTCGGTGACGGGATCCATGAGCGTCCCCAGCCGCGAGTACTGGTTGGTGAGGCGCGCGGCGATGCCGTCGGCGTAGTCGCCCCAACCGATGAGGGCAAACAGCGTCGCGGCAAGCGCATCGATGCCGTCGGCGCTCGAGAGCGCCACCGCCAGGAACACTGGGATGAGCGCGAGCCTGAGAAAGCCGATGGCGTTGGGGATCGTCCACGGCCGCAGCGGTTGGCCGGCGAGCGTCTGTGGCGGCGGCGGGCCGGAGCGGTCCAAGCCGACCAGGCGCCGGACTGTCAGACGGGGCATGGGCGACATCCTATGTGGACGTTCGACGGCAGAGATAGGCGGGTGACGGCCCTTTGATAGAACAGCGGGAACCACGCGATTTACACGTGAACCCCGATAAGGAGCCCCAATGGCTTACTCCGTACCGCCGCTGCCCTACGCGTATGACGCGCTCGAGCCGCACATCGACAGGCTGACGATGGAAATCCATCACGACAAGCACCATCAGGCGTACGTGGACAAGGCCAACGCGGCGCTTGCGGGCACGCCGCTCGAGACCGCCTCGGTAGAGGACGTGCTGCGCGACCTCGACAGTGTGCCGCGGGAGAAGCGCACGGCGGTGCGCAACAACGCCGGGGGCCATTACAACCATTCGCTGTTCTGGGAGTCGATGTCTTCAATAGGAGCCAACCCACCCGGAGAGCCCTCGGGCCCACTCGGCGAGGCGATCGCCTCCACGTTCGGCTCCTTCTCCGCCTTCCAGGCCAAGCTCAAGGAAACGGGCGTGAACCAGTTCGGCTCGGGATGGTCGTGGCTCGTGCACGACGGATCCGGCTTGGCGGTTGTGGGGACGGCCAACCAGGACAACCCGATCTCGGCCGGCTCCACGCCGCTGCTCGGAGTGGACGTGTGGGAGCACGCTTACTACCTGAAGTACCAGAACAGGCGTCCGGACTACCTCGACGCGTGGTGGAACACGGTCGATTGGGGGAAGGTCGCGGAGCGGTTCAGCGCCGTGTAAAGCGCCGGCCCGCGACCGGGGACGCCTGCTCGAGCATCGATTCGAGCACGGCGTCCGCCTCGCTTTCCTGCTCGGCGGCGGCGGCCTCGAGGGCCGCCAATTTCTCCGGCGTCATCGCGGTTGCGTCCTCGTTGGCGGCGAGCCACTCGCGCGCCTCGGCGGCGGCGCGCTCGTCGCGCTCGACGGTCTTGCCGGCGGCGTAGTAGCGGTCGATCTCCTTGAAGAGCTCGTCGACGAGCCGATCGGTGGGGACCTTCTTGAGGGGCTCCCCCTTGGAGTAGATCATGCCCATGTCCTTGGCCCCGGTGATGCCGAAGTCGGCGTGGCGGGCCTCGCCGATGCCGTTGACCGCGCAGCCCAGAACGGACACCTCTATGGGGTCCTCGTAGGCTTCGAGGCGCCGCTCGACTTCAGCGACGACCGTGTCCATGTCGAACTGCAGGCGCCCGCAGGTGGGACAGGCGATTAGGACGGGGCCGCGCTCGCGCAGCTTGAGCGCCTTGAGGATCTCCCACGCGACCTTCACCTCCTCCTCGGCGTGGAAAGTGGAGAGCGAGATGCGGATCGTGTCGCCGATGCCGTCCGCGAGCAGCGCGCCGAGGCCGACCGCGGACTTCAGCGAGCCCGACCACTTCGTGCCGGCCTCGGTGACGCCGAGGTGCAGCGGGTAGGGGATGCGCCCTGAGAGCATCCGGTTGGAAGCGATGGTGTTGGGCACGGATGTCGACTTCATCGATACCTTGAAGTCGTGGAAATCGAGGCGCTCCATCAACTCGACGGTCTCCAAGGCCGCGGTGACGAGCGCCTCCACCGGGTTCTCGTACTCCAGCTCGCGCAGATGCTTGGGCAATGAGCCGGAGTTGACCCCCACCCGAAGCGGCGTGGAGCGGCGCTTGGCGAGCGCGATCACCTCGGCCACCTTCTCCGGCCCGCCGATGTTGCCGGGGTTGAGCCTGACGCAGTGGGCCCCGGCTTCGATGGCCTTCAGGGCGAGCGTGTGATTGAAGTGGATGTCGGCGATGATCGGGATCGGCGACTCCGCCACGATCCGCTTGAGCGCGTCCGCGTCCTGCTCGCGCGGCACGGCGACGCGCACGATGTCGGCGCCGGCCTCCGCCACCTTACGGATTTGATCCATGGTGGCGGCGAGGTTGGCGGTCTCGGTCTTGGTCATCGTTTGCACAGCGACGGGCGCGCCGCCGCCGATGGGAACGGTGCCGACGTGGATCTGACGGTCGGAGGCCATAGGGTG
>DATBTP010000017.1:0-14900 GCA_036559185.1 Solirubrobacteraceae bacterium
GCGCGTGGGGGACGCCTTTTTCGCCGTCCCCCCCACGCGCGATCGTGCTCCATAGGAGCCAGACCATCATCGGGATCAACAGGAACACGGCGAAGTAGTGGGTCAGGAGCGCCAGGGACGCGGTCACGGCGAAGGCCGCGCTACGCCGCGCGCTCGGCCGGTGCAGCGCGCGCACGAAGCACAGCAGCGCGAGCGACGCCATGAGCACGAACAGCCCGTATGCGCGCGCCTCCTGCGAGTACCACACCAGCAGCGGGTTCACCGCGACCAGCGCCGCCGTCACGGGCGCCGCACGGCGACCGGCGAGCTCGCCCCCGATCGCCCACGCCACCGGCACGGTCGCGATCCCCGCGAACGCCGAGAGCAGACGCAGCGCCACCGCGCCGTCGCCGAGCACGCGTGTGACGCCCCACTGAAGGACGTACCACAGCGGCGGCGTGTTCTCGCTGTGGGTCACGTTGCTCAGGGTGGTTACGAGTCCAGCCCGAAACACGTGCACGGACGTGAAGGCCTCGTCGTACCAGAGGCTCTGCGAGCCGAGCGTCGCGAGGCGCAGCACCGCGGCGAGCGTCGTGAGCGCGAGTAGCGGCCACCACGCCGCCCATGCGCGCGCGCCGCGGCCGGCGCTGTCGGGAACCCCACTCGGACCGCGCGCGCCCGTCGCGCCTCCGGGTCCGCCCACAACGCGTGGCGCGATGTCGCTCACGGCAGGCCCAACCGCACCGGGGGAGCGGGCGGCGATCCCGCCGGGGGTCCGCCGGAGGCGCACGATCCCGCCGCGACCGCCGCGCCGAAGCAGGCATAGCGCCTGGCCGGCTCGTTTTCTGAGAGGGGCGGCAGGTAGAAGCCCCCGGTAATGTCCCGCTCGCCTTTGACCGTTGCCCCCACGAGCGTCACACACACCTGCGTGCGTTCCTTCGGCGCTCCCGGCGAGACGTTGCCGCAAACCGTGTCCCGCGTGGTGTGGCCCTGGAGGTCCTGATAGACCGTGAGGTTGTGGTAGTTGTGGCCGCTGGCCACCCGCCAAGTGTGCAGGTCCGCGATCAGGCGGTGGTTGACACGCGTCTGTCGCGCCACGTCGTTCACCGTCGCCACCGCCAGCAGCAAGCCGAAGAGGATCAAGATCGTCGTCTCGGCGAGCCGCAAGCTGCCAAGTCCGCGCCGCTCGCTCTCGCGCGGGCGCGCCCACTCCGGCAGCCGCGCGAACCGTCCGCTCAAGGGTGTGTCGGGCGAGCCGTTCACGCTCGCCACCCCAGGGCTCGTCGAAGGGGACTCGGGCTCACGACACCGGCGCCCACAGCGGCGCGGTTTGGTGAGCGATGAACAGAGCCTGCACCGCGAGCACCGCGACGAGCAGGCGGCGGTCGCGACTGACCGCCGCCAGCGGCAGCGACCACAACGTGTACCACGCGAGCAGCCACGTGCTCGTGACAGAGATCGCCAGCAGCGTCCAGCCCGACGCGGCCACCCAGTCATAGCCGCGCCAGGTGCGCCACATCAAGTGAGCCACGATCGCCACGAGCGCTGCCTTCAACAGCGTGTGGTCGACGGGGAACACACCCGGCTTGCCGAACAGGTGGGCGATCTCGGTGGGGAAGCTGTCGGTGGACACGAACGCAGCGTCGCGGTTGAGCGCGGCCACGACATCAACGCCGTGGATACCGAACGCGAGGTAGGCGGCAAGCGCGCACGCGAGCCCAGCCACAGCAGCGCCGATCAGCGGGGCGAGCTTACGTCGGCTGAGCAGCATGAAGGGCAGCAGCGCTATCCCCGTCGCCTTCACGAGCGCGGCGCCCATCACGGCGGCGCCGGCATAAGCGTCGCGGCGGGCGAAGGTGAGACTCACGCCGGCCATCATCAGGAAGACCATCAGCAGGTCGTTGTGGGCGCCTCCCACGCCGTAGATGACATACAGCGGGTTCAACCCCACCGCCACGAACGCCGCCTTCGGATCGAGCTCTCTCGTGCGCGCGCAGCGCCACGTCAAAACGAGCGTCCCCGCGCTGGCGAGCAGCGCCATCAGCTTCATCCCCCACAAGGCGCCCACCACGCCGAGGAAGCCCAGCGGGTAGGAGATGAGCGTGTAGAGCGGCCCGTAGGCCGTGGCGACGGTCTTCCAGTCTTTGCCCACGTAGTGGTAGACGGGGTCGCCCACGATCGACTGGGGACCGTGAAGGTAGGGATTGACGCCATGCACCACCCCCATGCGCGCATAGGCGATGTAGCTGAACACGTCGGTGGAGAGAAGGATCGGGCCGACGAACACGACCGCGTGCAGCGCCACCGTCAGCGCAATCGCAAAACGCGAGCCGAGGCGCCGCGCGAGCGCCAGCATGCCCGCGTAAGCGCCCGTATAAGCGACCAGCGCTATCAAGAACACCCTGAAGCCGAGGTGCTCGCCGATCGAGCTCAGCCAGCCCGCGATCTGCGGCGCCTTGGGGATCAGCGGCGAATGGCCCGCCGCGCCATCGATCACTATCTCGAGCGTCGCCGCCAGCAGCACCAGCGCGAGCGCGCCGGCCGCGACCGCGGTCAAGCGCCGTGCCCCGTTGGTCGAGCCGACGCCCCCCGCCACTGCCGGGCGCTCGGCTACAGAGCTCAGAGCGCCCTCGCGAGCTTGACGGGACAAGCGAGCGCGGGACTCGTGTAGCTCAGACCGGTCCTCACGACTCGAAGCGCAGCACGTCGAGCGCGCCGGTCATCTCGAACACCCGCTGTACCGGCTCGGGCCCGGGCGCCAGCACTAGCTCGAAGCCGCGTTCGCGTGCGCGGCTGTCAGCCAGCAGCAGCACTCGCAGACCGCTGGAATCGATGAACGCGAGGCCGCCGAGGTCGATGACGACGCGGGCGGGCGCCTGCTCCTCGATCGCCGCCAGGCGCTCTTCCATCGCGCGGGCGGACGCAAGGTCGAGTTCTCCCGAAAGTCGCACCCTCGTGGCGTCATCGAGGACCTCGCTCGATATCTCGAGACTCCCGGGCTTCGGAGGTGGCCCGCTCATACTTCGGACTCTAATGCACCCCGGCGCCATAGCGCCAGGGTTGACCGGACAGACTCAGATTTCCTCGAGGGAGCATCGTTCCGAGGAGAGAGTTATGACAACGATTCAAACGAGGGAGGCCCAAACCGTCTTGCTCTCCAGATAGGCGTCGAGCCCGTCGTGGCCGTGCTCGCGGCCGACGCCCGACGCCTTGAAGCCACCGAACGGGGCCGACGGATCGGACCCGCCCCAGTGGTTTATATACACCGAGCCGGCACGCAGCATCGCGGCCAGGCGATGGGCGCTCGCTATGTCTCGCGTCCACACCCCGGCCGCGAGACCGTAGTCGGTGTCGTTGGCGCGCCGCGCGACCTCCTCCAGCGTGTCGTAGGGGCTCGCCACGAGCACCGGACCGAAGATCTCCTCCCGCACGATGCTCAAATCGTCGGAGGTGGAGCTGAACAGGGTCGGCTCCACGAACCACCCGCCGCTGTCTGTGAGCGTGGGCTCGCCGCCGGTCACGAGCTCCGCGCCGCCGTCGCGGCCCGCGTCGATGTAGGACATCACACGGTCGCGCTGCTCGGCTGACACGAGCGGGCCCAACTGAGTCTCGGGATCCAACCCCGCGCCGACACGGGTCGCTTTCGCGCGCTGCGCCAACGCCCCCACCACCTCCTCGAAGCGCTCCTTGGGCACGAACAACCGCGAACCCGCGTTACACGCCTGACCGGAGTTGAAATAGATCGCCTGGTAGGACCCCTTCACCGCGGCGTCCATATCCGCGTCGGGCAGGATCACGTTCGGGCTCTTTCCTCCCAGCTCGAGCGTCACGCGCTTGAGCGCCCGCCCCGCCTTCGCCCCGATCTCCCGTCCCACGACCGTCGAGCCGGTGAAGGAGATCTTGTCCACCCCCGGATGGTCCACCAGCGCCGCCCCGGTCTCACCATCGCCGGTGATCACGTTGAGCACGCCCTCCGGGAACCCCACCTCGAGTGCCAGCTCGCCCAAGCGCAACGCCGAAAGCGGCGTCTGCTCCGCGGGCTTGAGCACGATCGTGCACCCCGCCGCTAGCGCCGGCGCCACCTTCCAAGCCGCCATCAGCAGCGGGAAGTTCCATGGCACGATCTGCCCGCACACGCCCACAGGTTCGCGCCGCGTATAACAGAGCATGTCGGGAGCGCTCACCGGCAGCACGCTCCCCTCGATCTTCGTCGCCCACCCGGCGAAATACCGCAAGTGGGCCACCGTCCCCCTCACGTCCACGTACTGCGCGAGCCCCACCGGCTTGCCGTTGTCGAGCGACTCGATCTGCGCGATCTCCTCCTGGCGACGATCGAGGGCGTCCGCCAGCGCGTTCATCAGCCTCGCCCGCTCCGACGGCGCGAGCTTCGACCAGGGGCCGCCATCGAACGCGGCGCGCGCGGCGGTGACCGCCCTGGCGACATCCTCCGCGCCCGCCTGGGGCACGGTCGCGATCTCGCGCCCGCTCGCGGGATCAAGCGTCGCGAACGTGCGCCCGTCCGCCGCCCCCACACGCTCGGAGCCGATCAAGAGGCCGTGCTGCTTCGCGACGAAATCCCGCGCCGCGTCGTCGAGCGCGTCGGGTAGGGCTTGTGGCGCGACGGTCGTCATCCATGGCTCCTTGTGGCTGCGGTGGGCTCCCGTCAGGGTACCCGCCCGTGGCGGTCGTGGCGTTTGCTCAGGGGGTCAGCACGATCTTCAGCGCCTCGCGGCGGTCATACATCTCATACGCCCGCGGCGCCGCCTCGAGGGGCATGTGGTGGGTCACCAGCGCGCTCGGATCGAGCAGGCCGGCGGACATCATCGCGAGCACCCGATCCACGTGGCCGAGCACGTTCGCGTGTCCCGCGCACACGTGAACCGCCTTGATCCACAGCAGCCCCATGTGAACCTCCGCGCGCTCCGCATACACGCCCACCGCCTGCACCGTGCCGCACTTGCGTGTGATGCGCAACGCCAGGTCGAACGCCTCACGATGCCCGACAGCGTCGATACACACGTCCACGCCGCGCCCTTCTGTGGCGTCGCGCGCCGCGGCCCGCGGATCGGCGTCGGTCAGGTGAACCGCCTGCGCGCCAAACGATTCCGCCATCGCCAGGCGCTCGTCCACCGTGTCGATCGCGATCACGTGCGCGGCGCCCGCCGCCCTGGCGGCCTGCACGGCGCACAACCCCACCGGGCCGAGCCCGAGCACCGCGGCGACGTCGCCGGCGCGCAGGCCGCTGTCCGCCACGGCGTGGTAGCCGGTCCCCATCACATCGCCCGCGAACAACGCCACCTCGTCTGACATGCCAGCCGGGATCTTGCGCAGAACGAGATCCGCGCTCGGTATCAACGCCAGCTCGGCCTGGGTACCCTGCAGCGAGCCGAGCGCCGCGCCGTGGCCGAACGTGCGGGAGGAGTCGCACTTGTGAAACCAACCGCGGCGGCAGAACCAGCAACGCCCGCACGCCGACTGAAAACAGCCCAGCACGCGGTCGCCCACCGCGACGCTCCGCACGTCCTCGCCGGCGGCTATGACCGTGCCTACGTACTCGTGGCCGATCGTGAAGCCCGGCTCGATCTTCACGCGGCCGTGGTAGATGTGCAGGTCCGACCCGCACACCCCCGTCGCCTCGATCTTCACGATCGCCTCGCCGGGATCTGTGATCTCGGGCTCGGCGACATCCTGGACGAGCACCTCGCCGGGCGCCTGGAAGGTGACGGCACGCATCGGCGCTGAACCCTATTCCGTATCCTGAGCGTGTGCCCGACGGCGTGTCAAAGGCGGTCCTCATCACCGGTTGCTCCTCGGGCATCGGCGAGGCCACCGCGCGACGGCTGGCCGGTCACGGCTGGACCGTCTACGCGAGCGCCCGGCGGCTGGAGTCGATCCAGTCGCTCGCGCACGCCGGTTGCGAGCTGTTGCGACTCGACGTCACCGACGAGCCCTCGATGCGCGCGGCGGTGCAAAGGATCGAGCGCGACCACGGCGCCGTGGGCGTGCTCGTCAACAACGCCGGCTACTCCCAGGGCGGGCCCATCGAGCAGGTGCCGCTGGAGGCCGTGCGCCGCCAGTTCGAGACCAACGTTTTCGGGTTGATCGCGCTGACCCAGCTCGTGCTGCCGGCGATGCGCGCGCAGCATTGGGGCAGGGTGGTGAACATAGGCTCGATGGGCGGCAGGCTCACGCTGCCGGGCGGCGGTCTCTACCACGCCACGAAGCATTCGCTCGAGGCGATCAGCGACGCGCTTCGCTTCGAGGTGCGCGGCTTCGGCGTGGATGTCGTGCTCGTCGAGCCGGGCCTCATAACGACCGACTTCGGCAAGACGGCCGTCGCGACGGTCAACGAAGCGGACTCCCGGGGTCAGGCCGACGAAACCAACGGCGATCCCTACAAAAAGTTCAACGCCAAGCTCGCCGCGATGACCGCTGGCGTCTACGAGGGCCCGATGCGCCACCTCGGTGGCGGCCCCGACGTGGTCGCGAAGGCGATCGAGAAGGCCATCTCACGCCGCAAAGCCCCCTCGCGGATGCTGCTCACGCCCTCGGCCCATCTCACCGTCTTTCAGCGCAAACTGCTTCCCGACAAGGTGTGGGACGCGGTGCTGCGCACGCAAATGCCCGAGCCTCGGTGAGACCCACGACAGGCCGCTCGGGTCGCGAAGACGCGCGCAGAGCTCGAGCGGGCCGACGCTAGGCCCCGAAGGCGTCCGCCTGGGCTCGTGGGCGGCCGACCTCGAAGCCCTGAGCGTAATCGACGCCGTAGTCGCGCAACAGGCGCATCGTGCGCTCGTCGCCGACATACTCGGCGATCGTCTGCTTGCCCATGCCGCGCGCCACGCCCACGAGCGCCCGCACGACGAGCTGGTCCTTGCGTGAGGCGGGCAGCATGCGGATGAAGTCGCCGTCTATCTTCAGGTAGCGGAACGGCAGGTGCTTGAGGTACTGGAAGGAGCCAAAGCCGGCGCCGAAGTCATCCAGCGCCACCGAGCCGCCAAGCGTGTGCACACCCTCGCAGAACGTCTGCGCCCGGCGCATATCGCCGATGGCAGCGGTCTCCGTCACCTCGATTACGAGGCGGTCGGCGTCGACGTCGTGACGCACGAGCTCCCGCTCGATGTGAGCGAGCATGCCGCGATCGGTCACCGAGAGCGCCGAGAGGTTCACCGCCACGCGCGCGCCGCGCTCGGCCAGCTCCCTGCCCATCAACGCCACGACCTTGCCGATCACCATGCGGTCGATCTCCTGGATGAGGCCGTAGCGCTCGGCCGCAGGCAGGAAGCTGCACGGCGGCGTGAGCGAGCCGTGGGGATCATCAGCCAGGCGGATCAGCGCCTCGTAATGGGAGATCGCCCCGTCTCGCAGCGACACGATCGGCTGGTAGTGGAGCAGGAAGAGGTCCTCGCGCAGCGCCCTGCGCAACCGCTCCAGCCACGGCCTCGGGTGCAGGCCGGCGGGCGATGAGAAGTTGCCCACGCGCCCGCAATAGCGACGGCGAGGATCCCGCTCGGGGCGCATGTCGCGCGCCCGGATCACGAAGCTGGAGGTGGCGTCTGTGCTGGAGGTTGGCATGTGTGCGGGCGATATTCGCCTACCGCGACGCCGCGCGGCGCGCACGCGCGGGTATATGGAGGTTTTCGACCGAAAGCGCCAACAAACCTGCCAGAACCTCCGCAAGAAAGCTCAAACCTGTGCGGTTTAGCCTCGAGAGCGGGCT
This sequence comes from Solirubrobacteraceae bacterium, assembly GCA_036559185.1. GTDB lineage: Bacteria > Actinomycetota > Thermoleophilia > Solirubrobacterales > Solirubrobacteraceae > Palsa-744. The sequence continues at coordinate 7,700 of DATBTP010000017.1, forward strand.
AGCGCGACGGCGAATAGGGACGGCGCGCGCGATCGGAGACCACAAGCAGGAGCGCCAGCAGCACGAAATTCATCACCACCGAGGAGCCGCCGTAGGCGACGAACGGAAGCGTGACGCCGGTGAGCGGGATCACGCGCGTGACCCCCCCCACGATCACGAACACCTGCATCGCCACCACGAACGATAGGCCGGTGGCCAGCAGCTTGGAGAAGGAGTCGCGCGCGAGCATCGCCGTCTTCAGGCCCCGGGCCACGAACAGCAGGTAGGTCAACAGCAGCGCCGCGGCCCCCGCGAGTCCCAGCTCGTTGGTTATGACCGCGTAAATCATGTCGCTTTCGGGAACCGGCAGGATCGAATAGCGGCTGTGGGGAAGCACGAGCAGCGACTGGTCGAAGCCGGTGCCAAGCAGGCCCCCGTCCGCCTGGGCGAACAGCGATTGCGCGAGCTGGTAGCTGCCCCCTTGCGAGAAGTAGAGCGACCGCTCGAACGGGTGTTCCCATGCGAGCACGCGGCTGTGGACGTGGCCCACGTGGCCCGCCACGAACCACGCTCCCGCGGCGAACAGGACGAGCCCCACCAGCGGAAACGAGAAGCGACCCGTGGCGACATACAACAGCGCGAGAAACGCGCCGTAGAACATCAGCGAGGTGCCGAGCTCGCGCGTGAGCAGGAGCGTGGCCATCGCCGCCCCCCACACGACGAGCATCGGGCCGAACTGCTTCATCGGCGGGATCGTGAGTCCGAGCACGCGACGTCCCGCCGTGACCAGGATCTGGCGGTTGTCGCGCAGATAGCTTGCGAGGAAGATCACGATCGCCACCTTCGCCAGCTCGGCCGGCTGGAAGGAGATCGAGCCGAAATGGATGTCCAGATAGGCGCCGTTGACCTGCTCCCCGATGACCGGGAAGCGCGGCAGCACCGCCATCAAGATCCCCACGGCGGCGATCGTGTAGCGGTAACGCTCCAGCACCCCCACGCCCGCGCGCCGCAACCACAGGATGGTGGCGGCGAACAGGATCAAGCCGAGCACCATCCACTGCGCCTGCTGGCGCGCCAGCGATGGGTTGATGCGATACACCATCACGATCCCCACACTCGCGAGCACCGCCCCGAGTGGGAAGAGATAGGGATCGGCGTGCGGCAGCGCAAAGCGGATCACCAGGTGCGCCGCCAGGCACAGCCCGAGGAACAACAGCCCGTAGGTGAGCGACAAGCTGGAGGCATGGTTGAGCGCCACGTTCGTAGAGGCGCCCAGCGAGCTGTTTTCCCGCTGGATGAAGATCGCCGCGAAACCCGCTGTGACGAGCAGCGCCGCCGGGATCAGGCCGAACAGCTCTCGGTTACGGGGCTTGAGCACTGACGCGAGCCTAACGGGATGTGCGGCGCGGCAAGCCCGTCGACGCTCCTCCCTTGAGGACGGCGGCGAGCGCTTCGCCCGGCGCCGACGGCCGATCGGACCGCTAGGCTTGCCCCACGGCCCGGCCGCGCGCTTGCGCGTGCCGCAGATCGCACATGAGCTTCCCGCCCGCGACATCAACGGACGACGATCGCCCGCCTTCCCTGGCCCGAGGCATGCGGCTGCGCTTCGCGCTCGCCGGGCTCCTGATCGTGGTTCTCAGCGGCGTGGCGACGGCCACCGTGGCGCTCACCCAGCTCAACCACATCGCCGAAGAGGTCTTTCCGAAGGGCAGCCAGATCCACATCGCCAAGGGCGTCGTGGAAACCGCCTACAGCGGCGAACCTCAGACGTTCATGATCCTCGGCTCGGACAGGCGCGCCGGCTCCAAAGACGCGTATGACCGCAACGACCCGCCGCACAGCGACACGCTGCTGCTCGTGCACCTGGACCCCAACTACGGGCAAATCTCGGTGCTGTCGGTGCCGCGCGACCTGCTCGTACGGATCGTCACGAAAAGTGGGACGGTGTCCTACCCCAGCAAGATCAACGCCGCCTATACGCTCGGCAGCTCAGAAGGCGGCACCGATCGCGGGGTCGAACTCACCGCCTCGACGATCGAGCACCTGCTGCACATCAAGCTCAACGGCGTAATCGACGTCTCCTTCAAGGGCTTTCGCGACGTCGTTGACACGCTCGGGTGCGTATACGTGAACGTCGACCATCGCTACCTCCATCAGAGCGAAGCCACCGAATCGGAGAACTACTCCTCGATCAACCTCCAGCCCGGCTACCAGAAGCTGTGCTACGAAAACGCCCTCAGCTACGTGCGCTACCGCCACGGCGATTCGGACTTCGTGCGCGTAGCGCGCCAGCAGGACTTCCTGCGAAACCTGCGCGAGCAGGTTCCTGTGGGCAATCTGGTTGGCGAGATCGACACGGTGTCAAAGGCCGTCGGCCGGGCGGTCACGACGACCTTCCACGCCTCGGCGGGACAGTTGATCGAACTCGCCAAGCTAGCGGCGTTCTCCCAGCAAAAGCCACTGCGCCAAGTCAAATTCCAGGCGGAAAACGTCAACGCGATGATCGGCGGCAACAGCTATGTCACCGCCTCGCCGGCGCTTATAAAAGCGACCGTGAGGGAATTCCTGCACGACCACGAACGGCTGAAACTCCCCGCCTCGGCCTCCTCGCACCATTCCCACCATGCCGCCGCGAGCCCATCTGGCGCCTCGCTCGACCTCTACCCGGTGTCGAGCGCGGGCAAGGCGATGGCGCTCACGGCGGCGCCCAACCTGCCGTTCCCGCTTGCCTACCCAGCCGTGCAGACGGGTCCGGCGACGGCGCAGGAAGCGCACACCTACACGCTCGAAGACGAGCACAAACACCTCCACCACGCCTACGTGGCCGTGTGGCAGCAGACCGGGCTCGGCGGCTACTACGACGTGGAGGGAATGGACTGGGTGAACATCCCGCTCTTCGCCCACGCGCGCGTGCAGAAGATCGGCGCTCGCGACTACCTGCTGGTGGAGGACGGCGAACACATCCACGACATCGGCTGGCGCGTCGGCAAGGTGCTCTACTTCGTGAGCAACACCCTGCTCGAGGACCTCTCAAACGGGCAGATGATCGCGATCGCGCGCGCCACGCAACCGCTGCACTAGTGTCGTCGGCTAGACCGGAGCGCCGTCGAGCGCCGCGTTCACCAGCGCGTCGGCGTGCGCGTTCTGGGCCCGCGGAACGGTGCGGAACTCCCACCGTGCGAACCCACGCAGGGCGGCCAACGCCTCCGCGTGGAGCGGACGCATGGCGGCGTGCTTGACCTTGTACAGACCCCGCACCTGCTTGGCGATCAGCTCTGAGTCGTTGACGACCTGCACATCGGTCGCCCCCAGCGCCCGGGCGCGCGCGAGGCCGAGCAGCAGAGCCCGGTACTCGGCGACGTTGTTGGTGGTGGCGCCGAGCAGCTCGGCGGCCTCGTCGAGCACCTCCCCCTCGGGTGTCGAGACGACGCTCGCCGCCGCGGCTGGTCCGGGATTGCCGCGTGAGCCGCCGTCTACGTGCACGACGAGCTTCACCTCCCCGACGCTCCGCGCCGGGCGAGCCAACTGGCTGGAGCACCCACTACGAGCCGTTGACGAGCGGCGGAAGCTCGCCCGGGACGCGGGCGCGACGACGGTCGCGAATCACGCGGCGCTGCAGGTCGCTCTCGGACGGCCGCGGACCGCGCGCGCGGCGGTCGGCCTCGCGGCGGTCGATGACAACCGTGACGTTCTCGTCGCCCTCGTAGTGCTTGACGAGCTTCGGGTAGAGCTCGTCGGCCATCTCCCTGGGCACCACGCAATAGATCATCGTTCCTAGATCGTACTGCGCCCGGGCGGATAAACGGTGAACGGAGCTCCGCTAGAGGCGCGCCGTGTCGAACAGCCGACCGAGGATCAGGCCTGGAGCGCGACCAACTCGCCGCGCTCGTCGGCGCAAGCGTTGCCGAGCCGGTCCTCCTCGGGCAGCTCGTCGAGCTCGAGCCCCTGCGCGACCAGACGCGGCCCGGCCGCCTCGTCGCCGAGATCGACCTCGTAGCGATACCAGCACAGCTCCCAAGCGACGACGATCGCCACGGCGCTGCCCGACGCCTCGAGCGGTCGGACCGTCACCGACGGTGAGCCAAGCGAGCGCGACACGCCCGCCACCCGCCGCGGCGGGTCACCCGCGTTAAAGACCTGGAGCGCGCGCTCCATCTTCAAGTCGCCGCTCGTGACCGCGCGGGCGGGCGCATCGCCGTCGGGCGGGACGATCTCGGCCTCGCCGAGCGCCGGCTCGTCCAGATCCGGCTCGGGCTCACCGCTCGAATCGTCCCCAACGGGCTCACCCGCTTCGACCGAGCCGATGTAGAGCTCCTGGCCGCGACCGCCGGAACGCTCGATCGAGCCGCCCTCCAGGAAGTCATAGAGACCGTCCTCCTCGATACCGCCCTCGGCGACTTCGGCGGGATGAGCGGCCTGTGGTCGCGTCTCCCGGCGCAGTGGGCGCCGCGCCGGCTCGCGAAGCTGTCGCAGCCGCCCGAGCAGCGAGCCGGTACGGCGCGCACGGCCGGGGCGCACCGTCAGGGCGTGGTTGTCGGCCTCGCGCAACCAGCCCTCGGCGGCGGCCCTGGGAACGCACAGCTCGCACACCGTGCGGCGCTGCCCGCCGGCGAGAAACACGTCGGGGCTCTCGCCGCGGAGCAGGCGTCTACCGCAGACATCGCAGGCGACGACGGGGTGGGAGGTGACGATCGCGCGGGTTGCCATCGGCCCCCAGGGTAGCCGCTACGGCACCCTCGGCGCTCACACGTGCGCGGCGGCGGGCTCCGATCCGGCTTGCTCAAGCACCCGTTTGGCAAGCTGCGCGGGCACCTCCTCGTAGCGCAAGAGCTCGAGCGTGTAGTCGCCCTGGCCCTGGGTGATCGAGCGCAAATCTGGCGCGTAGGCGAGCATCTCCGCCAACGGCACCTCGGCGGAGATGTCGGTGGTGGTGCCCTTGGGGTCCATGCCCCGCGGCCTTCCGCGGCGGCTGTTGAGGTCGCCGATCACATCCCCCACGTGCTCCTCGGGAACCGACACCGTGACGAGCATGAACGGCTCGAGCAGCACCGGCTGGGCAGCCCGCAACGCGTCGCGCATAGCGTGCGCTCCCGCGAGCTTGAACGCGAGCTCGGAGGAGTCGACCGGGTGAAAGGAGCCGTCGAGCAGCGTCACGCGCACGTCCTTTACCGGGTACCCCGCGACCGGACCCGCGGACATGGCTTCGAGCACCCCCTTCTCGACCGCCGGGACGAACTGGCTGGGGACGGCACCGCCCCTGATGCGATCGACGAACTCGAAGCCCGTGCCCTGGGGCAGCGGCTCGATCGAGATCTCGCAGTCGCCGAACTGGCCGCGCCCGCCCGTTTGCTTCTTGTGGCGCCCGCGAGCACTGGCGGCCGAGCGCACCGTCTCCCTGTAGGGGACTCGCGGCGGCTTCAGCGAAACCTCCACGCCGAAGCGCGAGCGCAGACGGTCCACGATCACTTCGACGTGAACCTGCGAGAGACCCGCGACGATCTGCTCGCCCGTTTGCGCGTCGCGGTGCAAGTCGATGGTCGGGTCTTCCTCCTGCAGGCGACGCAGCGAGGCGAACACCTTGTCCTCCTCGCCCCTTGAGGCGGCCTCCACGGCGAACGCCATGACAGGCGCCGGTAGGCGCGGGCTCGGCATCCGCAGCGGCTCGTCGCGCGTGGCAAGCCAATCCCCGGCGTGAGTGTCCTTGAGCTTTGACACCGCTCCCATGTCGCCCGGGCCGAGCTCCTGAGCCTGCACATTGCCCTTGCCGGCGAACACGAGCGGTTGGCCGATGCGCTCGCGGACGTGGGAGCGGGTGTTGAGCGCGTGGGTGTCATGGCGCAGGACGCCCTGGTAGACGCGCAGCAGGTTCATGCGTCCCGCGTAAGGGTCGGCTCGGGTCTTGAAGACGTAGGCGAACAGCTCGGCGTCGGGATCGGCTGAGAGCGCCACCTCGCCGACCGTGAGCGGGCCGTGCTTCACCGGCGAGGGCAGATCCTCGACGATCGCGTCGAGCAGGCGCGAGGTGCCGAGGTTGCGCATGGCCACTCCGCACACCGCGGGAAACAGCCTGCCGTGGTTGGTTCCCTGCTTCAGCGCGGCCGCGATCTCCTGGTGGGAGACCGGCTCGCCCTCCAGGTAGCGCTCCATGAGCTCGTCGGACACCTCCGATACCTCATCCATCAGCCGCTCGCGGTAAACCTCCGCGAGCTCCCGCTGGCCTTCGGGGATCTCTATCTCGGCGGCGGCGCCGCGCTCGGCGCGGTCTTGGCGGTGTGCGGTCATGTCGAGCAGGTCGATCACCCCCACGATCTCACCGCCCTCGATCAGCGGTATCTCGGTGGCAACTACGTGTGCGCCGAAGGCCTGCTTGAGCGAATCGAGTGTCCTCGAGAAGTCCGCGCGGTCGCGGTCGAGCATGTTCACGAACAGCAGTCGAGCGATGTCCAGCTCGGCCGCCCGAGCCCACAGGCGCGCGGTTGTGACCTCCACGCCGTTGACGGCGTTGACGAGGAACACCGCCGACTCGCACACGCGAAGAGCGGCGAGCGCGTCCGCTATGAAGCTCGGATCGCCGGGCGTGTCGAGCAGGTTGATCTTGCGCTCCCGCCACCGCACGGCGGAGAGCGTCGTGGAGATCGACATCTGGCGCGAGCGCTCGTCGGGGTCGCAATCCGAGACCGTGCTTCCGTCTGTGACCGTGCCGAGCCGGTCGATCGTTCCCGCCTCGTAAAGCAGCGCCTCGTGCAGCGAGGTCTTCCCCGAGCCGCGATGGCCGACGAGGGCGACGTTGCGAATCCGATCGGGGGCGCCGCCGTTGGAGGCGACTGTCGGGCGCATGTCTGTCTCCTTGCTGGACGCTGCCAGCCAAGATACCGCCGATCGAGACTCGCGACTAGGGGGTTAGCCGCAGACAGTCGGCAAGCTATTCGTCAATAGCCGCCTCTTGCATCTTGCCGCGCAAACGCAAAACAGCCTTGGTGTGCAGCTGGGAGATGCGCGACTCAGTCACACCCAGCACCTCGCCGATCTCTCGGAGCGTCAGGTTCTCGTAGTAGTAGAGCGCTATGACGAGCTTCTCGCGCTCGGGCAGCGAGGCGATGGAGTCGGCGATACGGTCCTTCAGGTCGCCCACATCCAGCGCGCGGGCGGGGTCGGGCGCGTTGTGGTCCTCGATGGTGTCCATCAGCGAAACCTGATCGCCGCTCGAGTCCGACACGCTCCA
>DATBTP010000018.1:0-7140 GCA_036559185.1 Solirubrobacteraceae bacterium
CACGGGCCAACGATCCTCGCCTTCGAGTTCGTGGCAGCTTCGCTCCACCGTTCGCTGCCATCAGCTCGGCGATCAAGTTCACGCTCATCGCCATCGCCATCGCCTACGCGGTGTGCGGCCTTGTGCCCTGGCTCAGGGCGCGCCGGCTACAGCCAAGCGGCGCTGCGTAGGCCGATCCTCGCCGTCCAGGCACCGCGGAGAAATATCGAGCTGAAGGCGACCGACCCGGACCCGTCCGCGTCGCTTGAGATATGCCGGGCGCTTGGGGCCGAGGATCGCGGCATGATCGCGCAGCGCGATACCTACTTCGAGGTCACGCGCGGCGGGCTCAAGCTCCGCGAGGAGCAGCCCGGTCGTCCGCACTTGATCCAGTTCGAGCGCGCAAGCGAACCGCAGCAGCGCGAGAGCCGCTAACGGATCATCGAGGTCAGCGACGGTACGGCGCCGTGTGCGGCGCTCGCCGCCGCGATCGGCATACGCGGGGTCGTCGCCAAGCGTCGCCACCTGCTGCTGTGGCAGGGCCTGCGCATCCATCTCGATGAGGTCGAGCAGCTTGGGACGTTCATCGAGCTTGAGGCCGTCGCGCCACCCGACTCCGACCTCGCCCACGAGCACCGACTCGTCGCTGAGCTACGCGACGCGCTCGGGATCACCGACGAACGCCTCGTTGCCCTCGGCTATGCGGCGCAGTTGCTCCGAGCGAGCGGCGATACCACTGCAAGCTGACGCGGGGCGCAGAACCCCGAAGGTTGGCCCAACCTGCCGCTACCATTCCGCGTATGACGGCGAAGGAGAAGCTACGCGCACAGGTCGAGGACCTGACCGAGCAGGACGCTGAGGCGACTCTTGAGTTCATCGCTGCGCGCGGCCAGAGTTTCGGAGACTGGCTGGACTCGCGTCCCGAGGACGACGAGCCGCTGAGCCCCGTGGAGCACGCGGCGCTCGCCGCAAGCGACGCGGACATCGCCGCCGGGCATACCGTCTCCTACGCGCAGGTGAAGCAAGGCCTTGGAGCTGAGTGAGCGGCGGGCGAGCGCTGCGCTTCACGCGCACCGCCGAGAAGGAGTTGCGCCGCCTCGACCCGCCGATCCGCGCTCGGGTCTTGGGAGCGTTGGATCGCCTCAGCGCCGACGATCGCTCGCTCGATGTCCGGCGGCTCACGGGCAGCGAGCACTTCCGGCTGCGGGTCGGCGACTGGCGAGTGATCTATCTTTGCTGCGCTCGGCGACGCCAGGAGTGTGTTGAACATAGGCGCTGGCACTGGCTCCTATGAGCCGTCTGATCGTGAAGTCCTCGCGGTCGAGCCGTCGCGTGTGATGCGCTCCCAGCGTCCACCCGGCGCGGCACCCTGTATTGACGCTTGCGCGGAAGCGCTGCCGTTGCCCGACCATCTCTTCGACGCGGCGCTGGCCGTGCTCTCCGACCACCACTGGCGCGACCCGATTGCCGGGCTGCGGGAGATGCTCCGCGTCGCCGGGCGGGTGGTCGTCTTTCAGTGGGACCACGCGGAGATTGAACGTTTCTGGCTCGTCCGCGACTACCTACCCGAGTATCGCGCGCTGACGGCGCGAGGTCCAACCCTCCACGAACGCGCGGCGGCATCAAAGCGCGCATGGAGCCAGTCTCGATCCCCTTCGACGTGGTGGACGGCTTCTTCCACGCCTATTGGCGCCGGCTCGAGGCTTACCTACGGGAGCCTGTCCGCCGCGGATGCTCGGTTTGGGCGCGGGTAGGGGAGCTGGCTGAGCGTCGGGTCGTCACTGCGCTGACCGAAGACCTCGACAGCGGGGCGTGGGCGGAGCGTAACGTTGAGCTGCTCGACCTCGAGAGCATCGACCTCGGCGCACGGCTGCTCATCGCCGATGCGGCGTAGACCTCACTCGGATGCTCCTATGAGCCGAGCCATCCATCGGATCGAGCACCAGTAGGCGTCTCGGCCATGGCCGCTCGACTCATCGTGAGGGAGATGCGACTAGCCGAGGTCGGCTTTCGAATTGACTACTTCCACAATGCCTCAGACGAGCATCTCAGGACGCTCGGGGTCGATCGAGCGCTCCTGCCCACGCGGGATGCTTGGCGAGCGTTCTACGAGGAGGACTTCGCGCGTCCGATACGCGACCGCACCAACTACTTGCTCGTATGGGAGCGCGATGGCTCGGTAGTGGGTTTCAGTTCGGCCGATCGCATCGTCGTCCGCAAGGAAGCGTTCATGCACTTGCACATCCTCAGTCCGGCGATGCGGGGGAAGGGGCTGGGAGTCGATTTTGTGAAGAAGTCGGCGTTGATCTATTTCGAGGTTCTAGGGCTGGAACGCCTTTTCAGTGAGCCCAACGCGCTCAACGTAGCGCCGAACCGGACTTTGCGGCGAGCTGGGTTCCGTTTCCTATTCACCCACGAGACAACGCCCGGTTCGATCAACTTTCCTCAGCTCGCGACCCGGTGGGTATTCGATCGCCCGCCAAGAATCTGAAGCTGATCCCACTGTTGGCTGGTAGTCAACAGCCGTCCCCAGGGAGTATCCCGCATACCGAAGCAGCAGGAACACGCTCATTCCCCTTCGTGCTTTAACGGGTGACTCCGACCGGCTTCATCGGCGAGAGGGTTGCGACCTCGAAGTCGCGACTCACCGCGGCGATCTCGTCGGGTACGGCGGCGAGGTTGACATTCGTCGAGAACCCCATCGGCGCGTCGATGGGACGGAAGAAGTCGTCGAAGTGGCTGGCAACGATTGTGCGCGGCCGCAGACGGGACAGGATTCGCCCCCAGTAGTCGCGCGTGAAGCCGCGCCCGGCGACGCCGGCGAGGAACACGTCGACGCCGCCGTGGGGGAGCGCGTCGTCGATGAGGTTCGCGCTGCCCTGGTGGTAGAAGGTTGTTCCGGCTACCTCGATATGGATGCCCCACACCTGACCGCACTTGTAAGCGGACGGTGAGAGCGCGTCGAGATGCTCGCATGTCAGCTCGCCGTCGAAGGGAACCGCGAAACCGAGCAGTAGCTTCGAGTGGAGGCTCGGGACAAAAGTGACGCTGAACGGTCCCAGCTCGTAGCGACGATTGGGCTCGACCTCTACGGCGCGCTCGCCGAGCCCGTGGAGTCGCATCAGGTTGACCAGCGAGCGCGAACCGTAGGCGGAGCACCCGTGACGGCGCGCGATCTCGGGGACGTCGATCGCGTGGTCGAAATGGGTGTGGCCCACGAGCACGCCGACGAGCTCGCCCGCCGGTCGTAGGTAGCGCTCGTGGAGCGCCCGGTTAGCCAGCGCGGGGGTGCGGCGGATTACGCTGGAGAGCGGCACACGCGAGAGGTAGGGATCGATGTAGATCGTTTGTCCGCCGTAGCTCAAACGGTAGCCCGCTACACCGAGCCATTCGAGTTCGAGCCCCCGCGCCAGTCCCAGCGGCTTGATCGCGAGCTCGCGCATCGCGTCGGCGTCGTCGCGTTCTCGCTCCCCGCGATTGGCCGAAAAGCGGGCAAAGCTCGCTATGTGATGGAGGAGATCCGGCACGGAAGCGATCGTACAGAGGGAGCGTGGCGGTGACGACAGGGCTGCGGGCGCCGGCGCGACCCGGCCGGCTCGATCTCGGCGATGCCCGGCAAGCGCGATGCGCGCTCCGCGCTCCGCGCGCCGATGTGCGAGGATCGTGTGGTCCACCGTCCGAAAGGAGAACCATGCCCGAGTACGCTCCCGGAACCCCGTCGTGGATCGAACTCTCCGCACCAGATACCGACGCCGCCGCGCGGTTCTACGGCGAGCTGATGGGCTGGAGCGCCACCGAGCCCGGGTCGATCGAGACCGGCGGATACCGCATGTTCCAGCAAGACGGCAAGAACATCGCTGGGTTGATGGCGATAATGCAGGAGGGTCAGCCCACGGCCTGGTCGACCTATGTGAGCGTCGCCGACGCCGACGACACGGCGGCCAAGGTCAAGGCCGCGGGCGGCGGCGTGGTGGTCGAGCCGATGGATGTCATGGACATCGGGCGGATGGCGTTCTTTGCCGATCCCACCGGCGCCGTGTTCGGCGTGTGGCAGCCAAAGACCTTCACCGGCGCCGACCTCGTCAACGAGCCTGTCTCGCTGTGCTGGAACGAGGTGCTCACGCGCGACGCCGACGCCGCCAAGGTGTTCTATCCGGCTGTGTTCGGCTGGGTCGCCGGTCGTCCCTCGTTCGAGGGCGCGCCTGAGACCTACACGGTGTGGGAGCTAGCCGGCAAGCCCGTCGGCGGCATGATGCAAATGACCGACGACTATTTCCCGGCTGAGATCCCGCCGCACTGGGGCGTGTGCTTCGCGGTCGCCGACTGCGACGGCATCGTCGCGAAGGCCCGCGCGCTCGGGGCGACCGTCACGAACGAGCCGATGGACATGCCGATCGGACGCTTCGCCGGCTTGATCGATCCTCAGGGAGCCTCCTTCACGGTGATGCAACCTTCGTCGTCCGCCTAATCGGCGCCTTGGCGCCGGTTCGCCGGTGAAGGATAGTTGTGGTTGGCAAGCAGCGCGACCACCCCCTAGTCGGTGGTCGGCCGGAAGTCCTCGTACCACATGCCCACGGCCCAGAGCTCGGCCTGCGTCTCCACGCGCACGACCTCATCGGCACGCCGGCGAAGCGCATCGGCAGACTCAAGAGCGGCGACCGGGACCGCCAGGATCACGCGGGTCGCGCCTCGCTCGCCCAGCGACTCTATGGCGGCCGACGCGGAATTGCCCGTCGCCAGGCCGTCATCCGTAGTGTTCACCGATGCGCCGCCTCGTCGATCGCGGGTTCCTGGCCCCATGGACGGCTAGATGTCTCGGTCCCATCAACCGTTCAAGAAGCTCGTCCGTTCACAATGTAATGCTCGGAACCCCTTGGACCTATTGCGTTGAGCGCAGGTCCAAGGGGACCGAATCACGAACCGCGTTATTTCGTTGTGAAAGTCCTGTCAATACTGTCGTTGGTGCCTGTTGAGTTGGTGGCAACCATGCGCCAGTGGTATTCGGTTTTTTTGGCCAATCCCGACAGGGTTGTGCTCACGGCCTGGTTGACATGGCCCGACCCCGCGCTGGTGGGTGACGTTTTGCTTCCGTAGGTTTTGGTGAGTCCCCATTCGTAGAAATAGGTGGTTTCCGTATTCTCGGGATTGACGGTTCCTTCCAACTTCGCGGTTGTTTCCGTGGTTTCCATGACGCGCTTGTTCACTACATACACAAATGGTGGTTCAAGGTCTCCTTTGGCGCAGTTATTGACGTGGTTGTCTTGTTGAAGCTGCGCCCATCCGCCTCCTGGAAGTTCGAAGTCGGGTTCGCCAACGCAGATGTCTGCGATCTCGGCGCCGTTTTCGCTTCGCCACATGTTTCCTTCGGGGTTTGTGGCGATCTCCGCGTACTCGTGAGAGGCTGTCTTGGAGACTTTGTGGATCGGGCTTTTTTCCGCGTCTTCGATAAGGCATTCCGTCGAGAAAGGTTCATCGCTTGGGTAGGCGACAAACCCGTATGCGGCCCCTGTGACGCCTTCGGTGGTACGCGCGTGGTAGCCGCAGAATTTGGTGTCAAAGCCTGTTTCGTAGGTCGATCCCGGCGCCGGAAAGACGATGAACTGGTTGTTTATTTCCGAGCCCCAGCCGTTGGTTTCAATGGCTTTGGCGATCTCGGCCTGGACTTTGGCGTCGGTTACTTTGGTAGGTGCTGTGACCGCTGTGTCGACATAGGCGGTCGTGGCGACGGTTTTTCCGATGCGTCCAGTGGCGTCGAAGTACTGCGTGAGCATGCCCTGGTAGGCACTGTTCGAGAGCCCTTCAAATAGTTTGAGGACGGTGGCCTTCGCTTCGGTACCCGGGGCACTGTTCCATTTGCTTCCCCAGAAGATGGCGTACACGTGAGGGCTGTGCTCGACGTGGCCACCGCCTTCGAGATAGAGGAGGGGGCCGAGAAAGTAATGAAATGGCGGAGGCGGTCCGGCGAATTGATCGGTTGGAAGCCCAGCACGCCAGCCTGAAGTGGCTGCCGACCCGGGATCGAAATGTACGAACCTGTCTGCCGACCATGCGGGAGGAGAGGTGGTGCCTGACGGTTGATCCACGGCAAACGCGCTCCCCGCGCCAAACGTCATTGCGGCCGCCCCCAGCGTGGCAATGGCGATGGTTACGGCGCGGCGTCGAGGTGTCTTTGCGCTCGCTTTGCGAGCGTGGCGGACTTCAGCCACGTGTCGTACACGGCTGGCCCGTTCCACAGCAAGGTGCGAAAATCTCATGTGGTTCTCCTGGTTGGTGGAAATTACATATATGGTGTGTGAGGTGCGTGCGGCGGAGAAGGTCGTTATGGCGGCTCATCCTCGAGCCATTGAACGAACCTCCCGGCTGCCCATGCCAGCGGCGTTCCAACTGGTTGACTGGCAGCGGAAAGCGCTCCCGGCGCCGAGCCCTAGAACGGCGACTGCAAACGGTGAGACGACGAGCAGCTCGATGCGGCTCCCGCGGGCTATGGTTTGCCAATCGCGTGCATCGGGCTGAGCGCAGGTCGGCTCTACGGCAAGATGCCGAGACTTCATGTGTCTTCCCTCCCTTTGCGTGATTTCGGATGAGTCGAAGGCGCCGCGCATCCAGGCGGATACCTAGATATCAACAGATGTGATTGCCCTAAATATTGGTATAACAGAGTAGAGCGGTTGACGCAAGGGGAAGGTGCGTCTAGTTCGCATACGCAACAGTTGGCGGCTGTCAGGTGGTTGTTGGGCTCCCCGGTCCGGGGGATCGGGGCGATGAGGCGCCGCATCTTGCGGCTGAACCGGCCGCGCGACGGTTGGGATCGCGACATACTTGAGCCGCGCGCCCATCGCGGGACTCTCTCGTACCACTCCTGATGGATAACAAGCTGAAGGCATACCTCCACGAGCTCTACCGCCAGGGACGCGAGCACGACGCCGCGAAGTCCGACCGCCTCGAGCGGCTGCGCAACGTCGAGCCCGACACCGCGCGGCTGCTGGCCCTGCTCGTGCGGGCGACCGGCGCCACGCGGATACTCGAGCTCGGCACGTCCAACGGCTACTCCACGCTCTGGCTCGCCGACGCCGCCCGGAGCTTGGGGGGTCGGGTGGTGAGCGTCGAGGTGGATGGCGCACGCACGGTGCGGGCCGCGGAGAACCTCCTGAACACGCGACT
>DATBTP010000019.1:0-9889 GCA_036559185.1 Solirubrobacteraceae bacterium
TCCACCATATGCACCGGTATGCGGATCGTGCGACCCTTGTCGGCGATCGCACGCGTAACCGACTGGCGGATCCACCAGGTGGCGTATGTAGAAAACTTATAGCCGCGCCGGTGGTCGAACTTCTCGACCGCTCGGATCAGGCCTAGCGAGCCCTCTTGGATGAGGTCGAGGAAGTTCAAGCCGCGCCCGAGATAGCCCTTGGCGATGGACACGACAAGGCGCAGGTTGGCCTCGATCATGTGCTGCTTGGCCGACACGTCACCGCGCTCGATGCGCTTGGCCAAACTCACCTCCTCCTCGGCGGTGAGCAAGGGCACGCGACCGATGGAGCGCAGATACATGCGCAACGAATCGAGGCTCGGCTCTACGCTCATATCGACCTCCGCCTGGCGCAACTCCTCAAGGCGCGAGCGCAGAGCGGCCTCGTCGATCTCGTTCTCGCGCTCGTCTTCTTCGGCTTCGAGCGGATCGTCCTGTACGACCGGTTCCTCGTCCTCCTCCGCGTTCACGAGCTCGTCTGTGCTCGGCTTAGATACCGTGGGTGGACTGGAAGACTCGACGACGTCTATGCCGTGCTCCTCGAGGTAGCTGAGCAAGTCATGCGCCTGCTCGCTGTTCAGGTCGGCGTCCTCGACGACTGAGGCCAGTGCCCCCGCCGCGATGAAGCCCTGCTCGCGGCCTTCGGCGATAGCCGTTTGAACCTCCTCGATGTCGATCACAGAAACGTCCGTAATCGACAGCAAGCCCTCTGCCTTCTTACTCACCTCAGGACCCCCAGGACCCGTGCGACTCCCCGTCGGAGCAGGGTGCGCTCCGACCTCCCCTTGTACGGCTACATGCCTCCTATGCGAATCCGTTGTGGCATTGACGGTCTTTCGCTTCCTACGCTACTCGGTCCAACCGCGAACGACCTGCCGGTGACACGCGCCATGTGCGGAGTGATACCAGATCTCGATGTCGTTGTAGAGGCCGCTGGTCGGTGGCTCAACGCGGTGGGCGCTACTGTTGCCGGCAAGGTGCACACCACGATGCGCACAACTCCGTGCCTCGCTTCCACCGCCGGCGATGACGACGTCCAGGCCCGCACGCCCTCGATCCCGGTCGGCCTTTCCCGTGTGGGAGTCACCGGCGTGGAGAAGGTCATAAGGATTCGCGACGAGCTGTTCTTCGCGCGGCTGGAGTGCTTCGTGGACCTGAGCTCCGATCAGAAGGGGGCTCACATGTCGCGCTTCGAGGAGGTTGTCAACGAGGCGATCGGCGAGGTGATTCTCAAAGAGTCGGCGTTTCAGGCGGAGACGCTCGCCAAGCACATAGCCGAGCTCGTGCGCGAGCGTCAGGAGGCCGAGCGTGCGGAGGTGACGATCGCGGCGCGCTACCCCGAGAACAAGCCAGCGCCGGTGTCGGGTGTGATGACACAGGAGATCTACACGCTCTACGGGCGCGCTGTGGCGCTGCCCACCGGTACCCGCCGGGTGGTGGGAGTGTCGGCGACGGGCATGACGGCGTGCCCCTGCGCGCAGGAGCTTGTCACGGCCCGCGCGAGGGAGCGGCTGCGCGCCGATGACTTCAGCGATGAGCAGATCGAGCGCGTGTTCGAGCACGTGCCGGTGGCCACCCACAATCAGCGGGGACTAGGCACCCTTCACGTCGGCTGCTTGGAGGACTGCGACGCGGATCTAGAGGCCTCCGCGCTGCTTGCGATCGTGGAGGGCTCGATGTCCTCAGAGATCTACGAGCTGATGAAGCGCTCCGACGAGGTGGAGGTGGTCGAGAAGGCTCACCGCCGGCCACGCTTCGTCGAGGATTGCGTACGCGAGATGGTGGCCGGTGTCGTGAGCGCTTTCCCCGAGCTCGACGACTTGAGCTTCGTCTCAGCGCGTCAGGAGAACCTCGAGACGATCCACCAGCACAACGTGGTGGCCGAGCGCCACGGGCTCATGGCCGAGTTGCGCCGCGAGATCCAGACGGGGGTGCCGGTGTCGCCTCAGACGACCCTGGACGGGTGGCTCGGCGGAAGTAGTCAAGACCCGACAGCACGGTAACCGCCACGGCCAGGTAGACCAGCAGCGACACCCACGGCGGCGAGCCGTGCACCGCGATGACGGCGAGGATCGCCGCGATTTGCGCGCACGTCTTGACCTTGCCGAACATCGACGCCGGGATGACCACGCCGGACTGGCCAGCGTTCACGCGCAACATAGTCACCGCGAGCTCGCGCGCGATGATCACCATCGCCACCCAGCCTTCCAGGCGGTGCAGCGACACCAGGCAGAGCAGCGCCCCCACGATGAGCAGCTTGTCGGCGAGCGGGTCCATGAGCTTGCCGAAGGTCGTAACGGAGTCCCGCGCGCGAGCGAGGTAGCCGTCGACGAAGTCGGTGAGCGATGCAAGCGCGAACACCACGGCCGCGAGCACGTCGCCGGATGGTGTGTTGCCAAGCAGCGCGACCACGAGCACCGGCACGAGCATGATCCGCAGCACGGTGAGCACGTTTGGGAGATTCAAGGGAAACATTGCGCTTCGCCCATTATGTCCGCCGGCGGCGTCGGCCGGCGGCCGCGGCTCTGCGGGCGGGCCTCTTGGCCTGGGCAGAAAGGCGACTCCGAGCTTGAGAGCTCTGACCGCTAGGGTGTCGCCAGTGCCCCTGGTTCCGATGGTCATAGAGCGCACCGCCCGCGGTGAGCGCGAGTTCGACATCTTCTCGCGGCTGCTCAACGAGCGCATCGTCTTCCTGGGCACGCCCATCGAAGATCAGGTCGCCAATCTCGTGGTGGCCCAGCTGCTCCATCTGGAGTCCCAGGACCCCGAGAAGGACATCTCGATCTACATCAACTCTCCTGGAGGCAGCGTCTACTCGGGCCTTGCGATCTACGACACGATGAAGTTCGTCAAGCCCGACATCCACACGATGTGCGTGGGGGTTGCGATGTCGATGGGATCGCTGCTGCTCGCCGGCGGCACCAAGGGCAAGCGCGCGGCGTTGCCCAACTCACGCATCCTCATCCACCAGCCATCCGCCGGTTTCGAAGGCCAGTCGACCGACATCGAGATCCATGCGCGCGAGATCCTCAACGTGAGGGACCGCCTGGATGAGATCTACGCCGAAAACACAGGCCTCTCCAAGGAGCAGGTGCGCGAGGACATGGAGCGCGACCGCTTCTTCACAGCCGATCAGGCGCTTGAGTACGGTCTCATCGACCGCGTGCTCGACAGCCACTGAGCGCCGCCCGGCGTGCGGGCCCGTACAGCCACTGAGCGCCGCCCGCGTGCGGGCCCGTACAGCCACTGAGCGCCGCCCGCGTGCGGGCGCGGATTGCTGGGATGGCGCGCCGGCGGACGGGAGGCCATCCAATAAGTCCGGCGGGCGGGGCGAACCGATGCTCGGGCTCACTCGTACAGGGTGAGTGTCGCCAGGATCACGTAAAGCGCCACGAGCGCCCAACCCTCGAACGCGGCCGCTTCGCCGTCCGCGGTCACCTGCCACATCGCCAACGCCATTACCAGTAGAGCCCCGATGAAGACCGGCGCGAGCGCGAACGTGAGCGTCGTGGCGAGTAGGAACGAGATCAACACCAGCAGCGGAAACAGGAACGCGGCGATCTGCGCCACGGAGTTCTTAACAACCGAGATGGCGAGATCGGAGCGGCCCTTCCAGGCGAGCACGAGACCGGCGGTGTTCTCCACGGCGTTGCCAGCGATCGCCACGATCACAAGGCCCGCAAAGGCCTGGGAGATTTTGAGCTGCGCGATCGCGGGTGACAGCGCATTCACAAACCAATCGGACACGAACGCCGACGCGACGCCGGCCGTAAAGAGCAGCGTGAGAGTGAGCCTCAGCGAGAGCCTCGGGCCCTCGCGCGAACCCGTCGTCGCTGGCGGCGCGGGAGTCGCTGTTCCCGAGCCTGCGTCGGGCAGGCTCGCCTCGACGCCGGGGAGCGTGTCGGCGCGCAGGTAGGGCACTACCCACGCCACGTACACGATCAGCAGGCTTACCGCTCCGACCGCGGAGATCGCGTCCACGTGGTGGCTGGCCGGGTCATGCGAGGCCAGCGACAGGCCTAGCAACACGATGATGAAAACCGTGACCAGCAGAAGCGTGGCGGTGTCGCGCGGGAGCCGATGGGAGAAGCGCATCACGCCGTCGGGCGCCCGATAGGCGCCCACGACGATCACCAGGCCGAGCACCAGCATCGCGTTGGCGAAGATCGACCCGACGATCGCCGTCTGGGCGACTACCAGCTCCCCCTTCTGCAGCGCGAACACGACGACAAACAGCTCCGGCAGGTTGCCGAGGGTGGACTGCAACATGCCCGTAACCGCCGGTCCGAAGCGCTCTCCGAGCTGCTCCGTGGCAAACGACACCACCCACGCCAGCCCTGCAAGTGCGAGCGTAGCGACCGCGAAGCGCGGGACGGCGGCCCACTGTCCGTAGTTCGCCGCCGCCGCCAGCGCCGTGAGGATCGCGATCGTCACGAGCGCGAAACGCTCGGAGGGAGTGAGGCGGCTCATCTCGCCCGCCGACAATAGTGCGGGCATGGGACGGCCGTCGGCCGGCGAGGGCGCCGGGAGCGCGTGTGGTTGTGTGGCCCGATGGTCGCTAGGCTTCGCCGATCGCGCGCCTGGCCACATTCACCCCGCCCGACGGCTCCGGGCCACTTTGCGGCGAAGTCCACGAGGGCGCGGTGGTGGCGTTCGCCGACGAGAGCTTCACGGTGCTCGACCGCCTGCGCGACCCCGATACGCCTGTGGCGGACGGTCCGTCGTTCGCGCTCGCCGAGGTCTCGCTGCTCGCCCCCGTCCCCCAACCCCGCGCGATCTTCGGTATCGGGATGAACTACGCCGACCACGTGGCGGAGATCGGCGCCACCCCGCCGCAGACGCCGATCGTGTTCATGAAGCTGCCCTCCTCCGCCGCTCCGCCGAACGCGCCGGTGCCGTGCCCGGACGTCGTCAAGCGCCTTGACTACGAGGGGGAGCTGGCGGTCGTCATGGGCGCGGAGGGCCGGGTTGCGGGCTACGCGGTCGCCGATGACCTAACCGCGCGCGACCTGCAAAAGCGCGAGCTGCAATGGACCCGCGCGAAGGGCGCCGACGCATTCTGTCCGTATGGCCCATGGATCACAACCGCCGAGGAGGTGGCCGATCCGCACACGCTGTGGCTGCGCACCTGGGTGAACGGCGAGCTGCGCCAAGACTCCGGCACCTCGAACCTCATCTTCGACATACCGAAGCTCGTGGCGTTTATCTCAGAGACGTGCACGCTCCAGCCCGGTGATCTGATTCTCACCGGTACCCCGAGTGGTGTGGGCATGGGCCTTGACCCGCCCAGCTTTCTCGGCTCGGGCGATGTTGTGCGTATCGAGATCGAGGAGCTCGGCGCGATCGAACACCCGATCGCCTGAACCGTGGCCGAGCGGGTCTCGCGAGGGCAGTAGGCCGTCACATACTCGTGGGCCCCTATCGTAAGGAGCCTCCCTTAGCCGCGCAGCAGCCCGCCCACGAGCGCTCCCGCCACACCACCGGTCGCGGCGGCGCTGCCATTGCTCTCCACGCCCTCGAGCGGAGCTATGAACATCGTTTGGATGGCGAGCCTTCCCGGCCCGGTGAAGCGGTTCCAAGTGAGCTTGCCGCCGCCACCGAACATGCCAGACTTCAGGCCCATCGTGACCGCCTCGAGCTTCACGGTGGGATCCTTGAAAAGCCACCCGCCGGCCTCCACGTCGATCTGCTCGCCGGCGTCTAGCTCGACGAGGAACACGTTGCCGTGACCGTGTAGCCACACGAGCGCATCGCCGTCAGTGGCCCTGAACTTGTCCATGAAGAAACCCGAGCCGCCGAGCAGCATGTTCTGCACGCCCTTGATGCGCTCGAAGCTGTAGTCGAGGTTGTCGGTGGCGGCGATGAACTGATGCTCGCGCACATCGAGCCCTTCGCCCTGGCGCAGGTGCAGAGGCACGCACTGTCCCGGCGAGTCGCGTGAGAAGGCGATCCGCCCATTCCCCGCGGTACGGGTGACGAAGAACTCGAGCCCGGCGATCTTGCGCTTGGTGGCGCCGGGGAGCTTCTTGAGCTCGACGTTCACGCCCGTCTCCTTCCAGAGGAGCACGTGATGCTCGAACATCACGCTCGCCGCGCCCACTTCGATCTGGAGCTCGGGCACGAGCTCGCCGCGGACGTGATACGTGACGCCAGCGAACGTCTCGTCGTGAACGGTCGCCTGGATGGGCTCGGGGAGATGCATGGCCGTGGCTCCTTCTCGGGAATTGTCGCGTCGCCGACTTGGACGGCTTCGGCTCGCTTATCGGCAGCGCGCCGCTGGACGTTAGCGCTCGGCCCCTCTACGGAAGCGGATGGGTATCTCAACCGCCCCCTCGTCCTACGTTTGCGCGCGCGCCGCAGCCCGAACCGCCCGCGCGCACCTGGGCGTCGCTTGGCGGATCGTCGGTTAGCAGGCGTGGCACGCTCACGGCACGCAGGCGCTTGCGCTCGAGCGCCGCGAAGATACTCAGCATCGCGCGGATCGTCTGTCCATGGTTCTCGTGCATGAGGATGATCGCTCCGGGCCGCATGCCGTCGATTACGTTGCGTTCGATCTGCGCGTAACTGGCGCCGAGCGAGTCGGCGCTGTCGACGGTCCATAGGATCTCCAACAGATTGTGCGCCTTGGCGATCCTGTCGATCGCGGCGTTGTGAGCGCCATAGGGAGGCCTAAACAGAAACACCGGCTCGCCCGACGCGCGTTCGAGCGCGGACTGGGTGCGCACGACTTCCGACTCCGCCTGCACCGTCGGCAGCGCCGTGAGCAGCGGGTGTGTGTAAGTGTGGTCGCCTACCGACCCGAGCGCGCGCTCCTCGCGGATCGCCTGCGGCAGCAGTTGGATGTTGCGTCCCACGACGAAGAACGTCGCTTTCACGCCGTGCTTGCGCAGCTTGGCGATCGCCAGCCTCGTGTAGGTGCCGGGCCCGTCGTCGAAGGTGAGCGCCACCTCGTCTCCCTTAGGAGCGGCGCAGTAGATCGGCTTGCCGAGCGCGATGAGTCTTCGCACTTGCGCAGACTCGCTCCATTCGTCGGTCGGGCTCGCGGTTGCCGCCGACGCGGTGCCCGTGCGCGGGTGCGCGTCTACGCGTGGTGCCGCTTGCGGTGTCGTGGGTCCGCCGGCGCCTACGCCGCCCGCGAGCACGCTTACCAGCAGCCCGGCGACGCCCGCCGAGAGCACTCCCGCGAGGACCAGCTTTCCACGTCGGGTCGCGCGCATCGCGCTCACGGTAACGCCTGGTATGCGTGGGGAGCGCCGACGCGCCGAGCGCGCTAGACTTTGCCGAACCTCGCGCCGGGCGGGGTTTTTCTTCGCCGGGCGCCGTTTTCGACAACCACGCAGGGATCTCTAACTATGGCTCGCGGAGACGTTCGGATCGCAATCACCCTCGCATGCGAGGAGTGCAAGCACCGCAACTACCAGACAAACAAGAGCAAGCGCAACAACCCCGATCGGGTGACTCTGCGCAAGTACTGTCGCTGGTGCCGTCGTCACACCAGCCATCGGGAGACTCGCTAGCGCGGGAGCGCAGCTGTGGCCCGTGACCGCAAGCGCTCGAGAGGACGCCGCTCAAGGCCCATACGCGAGGGTGCGCCGACCCCATCCCAAAATCGCCCGCTCCGGGCCGATCTGCCAGGGTCGCTCGATCACGCCGGGGATGTCGACGAGTTCGACGCCGCGCTCGTTCGCGGCGCTGGTGGCGTTCCCGTCGAGGAGCAAGTGGAGGTTGAGCGGAACGGCAAGGGCGCCCGTGAGGCCGAGCTGGCACCGGCCGAGGGCGGAGGCGGTCGCCGTGGTGACCGCTCAGGAGCCCTCGAGGACGCCTTCGGTGAGGGTGTGCCCGCCGATGAGGCCGCGCCCGCACGCCGCGCAAGCCAACCGTTTCGTCTTCGCGCCGTCGCCTTCCTGCGTGCCAGCTGGGCCGAGCTCCAACGCGTACAGTGGCCCGATCGCCCTCAGGTCACCCAGGCCACGGCCGTCGTGCTCGGCTTCCTCGTGGTCGCCGGCGTCTATCTCGGCGTCGCCGATTGGGCAGCCCAAGAAATCGTCAACTTCATCCTTTAGCCACAGCGCCCACTACCTCGCGCGGCGCGCAGTTCTCTCTCCTTGATACACCCCTGTCTTGTCCACCCATTGAAGCTGTCAGGACGCTGAATGTTCCGTTGGTATGTAGTCAACACCTACTCCGGTCACGAGAATAAGGTCAAGCACAATCTCGAGCACCGTGTCGTATCCCTGGGCCAGCAGCGCGCCGTGCGCCAGGTGGTGGTCCCAACCGAGTCGGTATCGGAGATGAAGGACAACCAGAAGGTCACCGTGGAGAAGCGCACCATGCCGGGCTATGTGCTCGTGAACATGGAGCTCAACGAGGATTCCTGGGGTGTCGTGAAGGGCACCCCCGGCGTCACGGGCTTCGTGGGGTCCTCCCAGGAGCCCGTCCCGCTCACCCAGGTGGAGGTCGATAGGCTGCTGCACAAGGAGGTCGCCACCGCGCCTCGCACGCGCGCTCAGTTCGCGATCGGCGAGACCGTTAAGGTGGTGTCCGGACCGTTGTCTGATTTCTCGGGGGAGATCTCTGAGATCAACGACGACGCCGCCAAGCTCAAGGTCCTGGTATCAATCTTCGGCAGGGAGACCCCTGTAGAGGTGGGTTTCGATCAAGTGAAGAAGCTTTAGATGGCCAAGAAGGTATTGACGACAATCAAGCTGCAGGCACGCGGCGGCCAGGCCTCTCCGGCCCCGCCGGTTGGTCCCGCTCTGGGCCAGCACGGCATCAACATCATGGAGTTCTGTAAGGCCTTCAACGCGCAGACGCTCTCAGAGACCGGCACGGTCATCCCGGTGGTCATCACGGTCTACGAGGATCGTTCGTTCACGTTTGTAACCAAGACTCCGCCTGCCGCGGTCCTGATCCGTCAGGCGCTCAAACTCGAGAAGGGCTCGGGTGAGCCCAACCGCAACAAGGTGGGCATGATCACAGACGCCCAGCTGCGTGAGATCGCCGAGCGCAAGCTCCCCGACCTCAACGCGCACGACGTCGACCAGGCCGTCAAGATCATCGCGGGCACAGCCCGCTCGATGGGAGTGGAGGTGGCCTCGTGACCTCTCACGGCCGTCGGCACAGGGATGGATTGACCAGGGTCGACCGCGAACGCGAGTACCAGCCCGGTGAGGCGGTGGCGCTGGTGAAGAGCCTCGCGAGCGCGAAGTTCGACGAGTCGGTGGAGATCCACGTGCGCACCGGTTTGAACGTGCGCCACGCCGACGAGCAGCTGCGCGGCACGATCGCGCTCCCCAACGGGCTCGGCAAGGACGTCAAAGTGGCTGTGTTCGCTCAGGGCGACCGCGCCAAAGACGCCGAACAGGCCGGCGCGGACGTCGTCGGCGCGGAGGATCTCGCCAAGCGCATCGAGGAGGGCTTCGACGACTTCGACGTGGCGATCGCCACCCCCGACCTGATGTCGGTGGTTGGTCGCCTCGGTCGCATACTCGGACCGTCGGGCAAGATGCCCAACCCGAAGGTGGGAACCGTCACGATGGACGTCGCCAAAGCCGTCGAGGACTCCAAGTCGGGCAAGGTGGAGTACCGCACCGACCGCACCGCGATCGTCCACATGGTGATAGGCAAGGCGAGCTTCGACGAGCAGCGGTTGCTCGAGAACTACGCGGCCGTAATCGAAGAGCTGATCCGCGCCAAGCCTTCGGCGGCTAAGGGCAGGTATCTACACACAATCACGATGACTTCGACGATGGGACCGGGGGTGAAGGTCGATCCGGCCCGAACACGCGACATCGTCGAACAAGCGGCGGCGGCCTGATTTAATCCACGGCACAGCTCACCGCCCAAGACC
>DATBTP010000020.1:0-2903 GCA_036559185.1 Solirubrobacteraceae bacterium
GATGACGGAGCCGATGATTGCTCGTGGCGCCCACTACACGGCGCTGCTCGACACGATCGATCACCTGGGAGCCACCAAACTGAACGCCAGGGAGCGGGAGCAGCTGGTGGAGGCCGCGGATGTCTTGTTGTTCGGCGAGCCTGACAGCGAGCGGACGGTCCGCTGGGCGGAGGTTCTGATCGAGGACTTGGAGACCAGTAAGCGGTGGTCAGGGGAGAGCTGTGATCGACTGCGCGAGCATCTATACGGCTGTGGTGCTCCGACCGGGGCGTCGTGAGAACCGAGCGCTCGGGCCGGCGAGCCTCGAAGGGGCAGGACTTGCCGGTGGGCGCGGTGGCTGCGGGGTCGCCGGCGGCCGGGGTGTGCGTCGGCTTCAGACGGGGACGCGAGCGCCCGCTGATTAGCGCGAACGGCAACCACCGTCCGATAGGTGGTCTCGTAAGCGTGTGCGACAACGTCGACGTCGCAACCTTCCGCTACCCAACGGCACAGAGCTTCGGGTTTATGTGATCTAGTCGACTTATGGCCTTGACCATCGCCGGTTCGTCATTGACGTCCGGGGCTCACGGTTCGGCTATCTACACGGCGGACGATGACCATGCGGGTTGCCGACGACGACGGCGTCGGTTGCGTGGGAGTTGCTCCGCGTCGTCTCGGGTCGGCGCTGCGAGCTTGTCGAGCGTGGCGTCTGTCGCGAGCTGCTCATGAATGGCGTGAGGAACACCGTGGGGTTACCGGAGTGCGGCGACGGAGAGTCACGGGCGACCAACGTCGCTGACCACGGTCACGACCTCGACCGCCTCGCGGTCGGCGTGCTGCTGGTCTCGTTTGCTGAGGAGCAGTCGCGCGATGGTTGGGCCGGTGGGCTGGTATGGTCGTTCGATCGGGTTGGGCGGTTTGCTCGACGCTTGCAGTGCCGGCGCTCGTAGCCTTTGCCTTGTGCAATCTCGGCGTTCGCAGCACGTAACGACGCGGGAGGAAGCACGATGGCTACTGGAACGGTGAAGTGGTTTAGCGACGAGAAGGGCTTCGGGTTTATCACTCCCGACGACGAGTCAAAGGATCTGTTCGTCCACCACTCGGCGATCGTCGGCGGGGGCTACCGCTCGCTCGCGGAGGGCGCGAAGGTCTCCTACGAGGCTGAGGCCGGGGAGAAGGGTCCCAGGGCCGTCAACGTCCAGCTGGTCTAGCGATCCCGCTCGCCTGCCGACCGTCACGGGTGGGCAGGCCCGAGCGCTGATCACCACAGAACATGCCTCGCGCGACGTCCGCCGACAGGTCAGGGCGGAGCCAGGAGGAACTCGCCGACGAGGTGCGTGATTGGGACGACGGGGTCGGCGCCGGGTGGCGCGCGGGAGCGATCGTCGTCACGGAGGCCGAGCGGCGGTTAGCTGACCGGCTGCTGATCGAGGTCGACCCGGTCCTCGCTCGCGCGATTGTCGAGAGGTGTCCTTCTGGTTTCACAGGTTCGCGCTGAATCGCGCTGGGGGCATCTTCACGCCCGGCTCCGCGCGCGACCGTCGCGTCCGCGTCTCCGCGCTACCCGAGGACTTCGCCGGGATGAGCGTGCTCGATGTCGGCTGCTTCGACGGCTTCTATGCCGTCCTCGCCGAGCGCCGGGGAGGGCCGAGACGGTTGTGGCGGTGGACAACGAGCAGTATCGGCTGTGGGTCGCTTCCCGGTGGCGCGTTGAGCTGGAGGGCGGGGAGGGCTTCCGAGCCATTCATCGATTGCTCGGCTAGGCGGTTGAGTATCGACGGATGGACGCGTTCGCGCTCGACGGGCTCGAGGAGCGCTTCGACTTCGTGTGCTGCTTCGGCATGCTGCACAGGGGTCGAGAATTCACTCGGGCTGCTGCGCGTGCTGCGTGGGCGGACGGTGGATGGCGGCACGGTGCTGGTCGAGACCTACGGCGTCGGCCCGGAAGATCGAAACGGCCCGGCGATCCGCGTCTCCGAGCCCGGGGAGGTCTACGCGCGCGACGAGTTCGTCTACTGGGGGTTCGGGGACGCCGGCCTGCAGCGGATTGCCCGGATTCCCGGCTTCTCGCGCGCCGAGTCGCTCGTCGATGTGGAGGTCGACGGCGACCCGCGCATCATCGGTCGGCTGGTCGCGTAGAAGCTCCCGGACGGCGCTCTCAACAGCCTCTTCACAAGACAACAATCAGTGGTCGCTACTGCCGCTCTGGGTTCGTGGAGTTGAGCGGGCCCAGCTCTGCGCCAATCCGGGGCCGGTCCGATTGGCGGTTTGGCGCCGCGCGCCTGCTGGGCTGCTAGTTGGCCGTGTAGCCGCGAGCGGCTTTCTTAATCTCCCCCGACTTCGCAAGCTGGGTCAGGCGAGTGGAGACGCTTCCTCGATTGAGGTTCAGGCCCTTGGCCACCTGGCCAGCTGTGCTCCCGGGATGCTTGCCCAGGAACTCGACGATGCTCGTCTTGGTGTCAACCTGGCGGGTGCGCGCGGTTGCACGACGAGTGCTCGCTCGCCGAGCGGTGGCGCGGCGCCCCGAGCGAGCTGGCGCTGCCGGCGCTGCCCCGTCGTGGTGCGCGTGGAACTCCTTGATCTGCTCATCGAGCCAGGCGAGACGCTCCTGGAGTTCAGCGCGCTCGGCTTCGAGCGTGTCGATTACTTGCTGAATGCGGGACAAGTGCTGCTCCTTCTTCGAAGGGATCTACTCGGGCTGGGGCCCGAGACTTGCTGTGTACGTGGTACGTCAACGCGCGCTCAAGATGACGTGGCGCTTGCACGCGAAGTGCGCAAGCGCGGGATGTGCTGCTAGGGATGGTATCCCGAGTAGTCACGCCTCAGCCAACAGCGCCCGTCAGAACCCTGCCGCTTCTCCTTGTCGCAGTGGCTGTTGCATCAAAGCGCTCTGAGACCGGCGCCGGCTGAGAACTGACCAAGTA
>DATBTP010000021.1:0-27442 GCA_036559185.1 Solirubrobacteraceae bacterium
CTGGCGGTGCTCAACCTCGAGGGCATCTTCACCCGCTACGAGGACGCCGACGAGCAGCTCGAGCGCATCGCGAAGCTGCCAAAGGAGATGGCCACGCGCGAGATGCAGGAGATCTACAGCCAGCCGATCGTCCCCGAGTTGATCCCGCGGCGGATTCGCGAAATCAAGGATCAGAAGCAGGTCGCGGCCGCTTCACTCACGCCCCAGCGGGTGCTCGAGTACCACGAGCTGGCGCTCGAGGCTGGCCTCGACGTGCTCGTGATCCAGGGCACGGTGGTCTCCGGAGAACACGTATCCACGGTCTCTGAGCCGCTGAACCTCAAGGAGTTCATCCCCTCGCTCGACGTGCCGGTGGTGGTGGGTGGCTGCGCCTCCTACCAGACCGGCCTTCACCTGATGCGCACCGGCGCCGCCGGCGTGCTCGTGGGCGTCGGTCCGGGCGCCGCCTGCACAACCCGCGGCGTCCTCGGCATCGGCGTGCCGCAGGCCACCGCCATCGCTGACGTGGCTCACGCTCGTTCCACGCACATGCTGGAGACCGGCGAGTACTGTCAGGTGATCGCCGACGGCGGCATGCGAAATGGCGGCGATGTCTCCAAGGCGATCGCGCTCGGCGCGGACGCGGTGATGATCGGCTCGCCACTCGCGCGCGCCCACGAAGCGCCGGGACGGGGCTTTCACTGGGGGATGGCCACCTTCCACCCGACACTTCCCCGCGGCGCGCGTGTGGCGACCACGCAGAACGGCACGCTCGAGGAGATCCTCGTGGGGCCGGCGCGCGAGAACGACGGCACCTTCAACCTGTTTGGCGGTCTGCGCACCTCGATGGCCACCTGCGGGCACAAGGATCTCGCCGAGTTCAACCGCGCCGAGGTCGTGATCGCGCCCGCTCTGCAAACCGAGGGCAAGCAGCTCCAACGCGACCAGTCCGTCGGTATGGGCTCAAACGGCAAGGCGGCAGCACTGGTAAATGACTGACACTGACACGGCCGCGGCGGCCGCAGCGCCGTCCCAGGGGTCCCCGAACGGGCTGGCCGCGGCGCGCGAGGAGGTCGTCGTGCTCGACTATGGCGGCCAATACTCGCAGCTGATAGCGCGGCGCATACGCGATTGCGGTGTGTTCTCCGAGCTGCTGCCCCACCACGTGGGCCTTGAGGAGGTGGCGAAGCGCAAACCACGCGGCATAATCCTGTCTGGCGGGCCGGCGTCGGTGTATGCACCCGGGGCGCCGCGCTTGGAGCGCGAGCTGCTCGATCTCGGCGTGCCGGTGCTGGGCATCTGCTACGGCATGCAGCTGCTGGTCCACGAGCTCGGCGGGCGCGTCGAGCAAGCCGAGGTGGGCGAGTTCGGGCGCTCCGACCTCACGGTCTCAGAGCCCGGCACGCTGCTCGCGGGGATGCCCAAGGAGCAGACCTGCTGGATGTCCCATCGCGACACCGTCTTTCAGGCCCCCGCTGGATTCACCGCGCTCGCCTCTTCCACCGCATCACCGGTCGCGGCGGTGGAGGACGTGCGACGCGGCATCTACGGCATCCAATTTCACCCCGAGGTCGTGCACACGCCCTACGGCCAGGAGATCCTCACGCGCTTTCTCACGGAGGTGTGCGATTGCGAGCGCAAGTGGTCGCCCGCGTCGATCGCCGAAGATCAGATCGAGCGCATCCGCAAGCAGGTGGGCGACGGGCGCGTCATCTGCGGGCTCTCCGGCGGCGTCGACTCCTCCGTCGCGGCGCTGCTCGTGCACCGTGCGATCGGCGATCGGCTCACCTGCGTGTTCGTCGACCATGGCTTGATGCGAAAGGACGAGGGCGAGCAGGTAATCAGTGCCTTCAGAGACACCTTCAAAGTGCCGCTCGTGGCAGTCGACGCCGAGACGCGCTTCCTCGAGAAGCTCAAAGGCGTCACCGAGCCCGAGGCCAAGCGCAAGGCGATCGGCGCCGAGTTCATCCGCGTGTTCGAGGAGGAGGCAGCCAAGATCTCGGCGTCCTCGCCCGCCCCCTTCCTCGTGCAGGGGACGCTCTACTCCGATGTGATCGAGTCGGGTGGAGGCACTGGCGCCGCCACTATCAAGTCCCATCACAACGTAGGGGGGCTGCCTGAGGACATGCGGTTCGAGCTCGTCGAGCCTTTGCGGGCGCTCTTCAAGGATGAGGTGCGAGCCGTCGGCGCCGAGTTGGGGTTGCCTGAGCGTTTGGTGTGGCGTCAGCCCTTCCCCGGTCCGGGCCTGGCGATCAGGATCGTCGGAGGCGAAGCCACCAGGGAGCGACTGGATGTGCTTCGCGAGGCCGATCACATTCTGCAGGAGGAGATCCGCAAGGCGGGGCTCTACCGCGAGCTGTGGCAGTCCTTCTGCGTGCTTCCCGACGTGCGTACGGTCGGCGTGCAGGGCGACGAGCGCACCTACGGATACGTGGTGGTCATTCGCGCGGTCACCTCCGACGACGCTATGACCGCCGATTGGGCGCGGCTCCCGTATGACCTGCTGGAGACGATCGCCTCGCGCATGATCAACGAGCTGCGCGAGGTCAACCGGGTGGTTCTCGATATCACCAGCAAGCCCCCCGGGACGATCGAGTGGGAGTGACACCACCGACGATTCTCGCCGAATGACGCTGGCTATCGCCAAACAATGCTTGTTTGGGTTATTTGGCCTATGATGTTGCTCCCGCCGCGCGCGGCAGTTCGTGTGCGGCCTTTTTCACGCCATGAAGACCTACGTAGCCAAGCCAACAGACCGCGAGCGCAACTGGCTCGTCGTCGACGCGAACGGTAAGACGCTAGGGCGTCTCGCTACCCAGATCGCCGACGCCCTGCGTGGCAAGCGCAAGCCCGAGTACACGCCTCACATCGACACCGGCGACTTTGTGGTGGTCGTCAACGCGGAGAAGATCGCGGTGACCGGCGACAAGCGCAAAGCCAAGCGCTACTACCGCCATTCTGGCTACCCCGGTGGCCTGCGCTCGCGTACCTTCGAGGAGATGATCGAGCGTCGGCCCGAGGAGATCATCAGACTCGCGGTCAAGGGCATGATGCCGCGCAATCGCCTTGCTCGTAAGCAGATCACCAAGCTCAAGGTGTACGCCGGCCCCGAGCACCCTCACATAGCCCAGAAACCGCGACCGATGGACGGTGAAGGCCGCCCGGCGGGCGCCCAAGAGAATCAGAGCGCGGGGCTGGATGCCCGCGGAGGTAACTAATTGATGGCCGACGAGCCCACAGAGCACACAGACGAGCAGTCCACGCCGGCGGAGCCAACCCCCGAGGCGCCCGTCGCCGGGGAGGCCCCGGCCGTGCCCGAGGAAAACCCCGCGCAGCCACTGGCCGGGGAGGAGCCCGCCGCGGAGGGGTCCTCCGGGGAGGAGACTGCCGGGGAGGAGACCGTCGGGGAGGAGACCGTCGGGGAGGGGTCCGTCGGAGAGGAGACTGTTGCGGTCGCCGAGCTGGTCGCGCAGCCGCCAGAGCAGTCGCCGGTTGAGGAGGTGCCCGCGGCAAGCGAGCCTGCCGTTGAACCCGTGGCTGATCAAGCCCGAGCCGCGGAGTCCGAGGAGGACGAGGAGGACGAGGCGCCAGCGCCGCGCGTGAAGCCAAGCGTCCCGGGAGCGCACCTTGAAGTGGACATAGTTCCCGAGGGTGTCGACCCGCTCGCCCCTGAGCAGCCGGCCGATCCTTACGCGATCGAGGAGGACGAGGAGCCTCAGGCCGAGGTGGAGGACATCGAGGGGGAGCGACTTACGGAGCCGATCTCCACCGCCGCGATAGACCTCGCGTCGGGCGCCCGCTACAAGGCCACCGGCAAGCGCAAGACCGCGATCGCGCGAGTCATACTCAAGCCGGGCAGCGGCGCCTACCTAGTCAACGGGCGCGCGCTTGACGAGCACTTCCCTCGAGTGACGCTCCAGCGCAACATCCGCCAGCCGCTCGAGACCGTTGGCTACCAGGACCGTATGGACGTCATCGCGCGCCTGCACGGCGGCGGGATCTCCGCGCAAGCCGGCGCGCTGCGTCACGGCATCTCCCGCGCGCTGCTCGAGGCTGACCCCAACCTGCGCGGTGAGCTCAAGCGACGCGGGTTCCTCACGCGCGACTCGCGCGCCAAGGAGCGCAAGAAGGCAGGTCTGAAGAAGGCCCGCAAGCGCCCCCAGTTCTCCAAGCGCTAGCCAGCCGATGGCCAAGCTGTTCGGGACCGACGGCGTCCGTGGTGTCGCGGGCGTTCTGCTGAGCGCGGAGCTCGCTCTCGCGCTCGGCAAGGCCGCCACGCGCCAAGTCCAGACGGGACGCCCCCGCGTACTGATCGTGCGCGACACGCGAGAGTCCGGGGAGATGCTGCAGGCGGCGCTGGCGGCCGGCGTGAGCGCGGCGGGGGGAGAAGCGCTGCTCGGCGGCGTGCTGCCCACGCCAGCCGCGCCGCTTCTGCTCAAGCGCTACGGCTTCGATCTCGCGGTGGTTCTGTCGGCCTCCCACAACCCCTACTACGACAACGGCGTTAAGTTCTTCGGCGCCGACGGCTTCAAGCTCGACGACGACGCGGAGCTCGCGATCGAAGAGGAGCTGGTGGCGGGCGAGGGCGACACGGCAAGCGCCGGCGGCCCTGCTACCGGCGCCGGCGACCCGGCGGCGCACCTGGCGATCGGCCATGTGCGCGAGCTGCGAGGCACCCACGAGGACTATCTGCGCGAGCTCGAGACGCGCTTTTCCGACTTGCGACTCGACGGGCTCGACCTGCTCGTGGATTGCGCCAACGGCGCGACCTATAAGGTGGCGCCGGAGATCTTCAGGCGCCTCGGCGCGAATGTCACTGTCCTGGCCGCCGCTCCTAATGGGCGCAACATCAACGCCGGTTGCGGATCCACTCATATCGAGAGTCTCGGCGAGCGCGTTCGTACGGGCAAACACGCGCTCGGCTTCGCCTTCGACGGCGACGGCGACCGTGTACTGGCAGTCGACCGCGAGGGCGTTGTCGTGGACGGCGACGAGCTGATCGCGCTAGCGGCCCTGCACCTGCGCGAGCGCAGGCGCCTGGCGGGCGACGGTGTGGTGGTGACCGTCATGACCAACTACGGCTTCCACTCCGCCATGTGCGACGCCGGCATCGAGGTGGCGTGCACGAATGTCGGCGACCGCTATGTGCTGGAGGAGTTGCGCCGCAACGGCTGGACGCTCGGCGGCGAGCAGTCGGGTCACATCATCGACATGGGCTTCAACAGCACAGGCGACGGCTTGGCGAGCGCGCTGCTCACGCTCGAGGCGCTAGGGGGACGCGATCTCGCCGAGCGCGATGGCATGGAGAAGCTGCCGCAACGACTCGTCAACGTGCCTGTGCGCGACAGAACCGCCCTCGCCAACGCTCAAATCGTGACCGAGGCGGTGGAGAACGAGGATCGCGCGCTCGCCGGTCGGGGTCGCGTGCTCGTGCGTTCGAGCGGCACCGAGCCGCTCGTGCGCGTGATGGTGGAGGCGCCCACCGACGAGGAAGCCGAGGAGGCCTGCTCGCGCCTGGTCGAGCTAGTGCGGCGCGAGCTCGGCTAGAACATCCGCCCACGGCGCCCGACTGGCTCCAGACCGCTGATATCGTCGTCGCCGTGTGCGGCATCGTAGGCTACGTAGGTAAGCGCCCGGCCCGCGAGCTCCTGCTCGCCGGCTTGAAGAAGCTCGAGTACCGCGGCTATGACAGCGCTGGTATCTCGCTGATCTCGGGCGAGCGCATCGAGGCGGTTCGCTCGGTGGGCAACCTGAGCGCGCTCCAAGCAAAGCTCGACGCGGGCGAGAGCGTCGTGGACGGTGGCGGCGCCGTGGCGACGATGGTTGAGCCCCGGCCGATCCCTACCACCGGCATCGGCCATACCCGCTGGGCCACCCACGGACGCGTGAGCGAGGAGAACGCCCATCCCCATTACGACCCGGAGGATCGCCTGCACGTCGTGGTGAACGGCATCGTGGAGAACTACATGACGCTCAAGGAGCGCCTGCTCGGGGAGGGCGGCGAGTTCACCTCGGAGACCGACGCGGAGGTGATCGCGCACCTGATCGCCGCTCGCTACCAGGGCGATCTCAGCGCCGCCGTGCAGGCCGCTTTCGGGGAGCTCGACGGTCACTTCGCGTTCGTTGCCATGAGCGCCGGAGAGCCCGACACGCTCGTTGGGGCGCGCAAGGAGTGCCCGCTGGTCGTGGGCAGGGGCGAAGGAGAGCAGTTCATCGCCTCGGCGGTCCCCGCCTTCCTCGCCCAGACACGCTCAGTTCAGCACGTCGAGAACGGCGAGATCGTGGTGTTGCGACCCGGTGGCGTAAGCATCCTCACGCAGGCAGGCGCCACGGTGCGGCGCCCCGTCGAGCAGGTCGACTGGGACGAGGACACAGCCGAGAAGGGCGGCTATGAGACGTTCATGCTCAAGGAGATCCACGAACAGGCCGACGCGGTCGCGGAGACGATCGCCGACCGCGTAGCGCGAGGGGATGGTGTGGACCTCCACGAACCGGGAGCGCTCGACGAGGCGATCCTCGCGGAAGTGAAACGGGTCGTGATCGTGGCTTGCGGGACTTCCTATCACGCCGGTCTCGTGGGCCGTTACGCCATCGAGGAGTGGGCGCGCGTGCCAGTCGAAATGGACATCGCCTCCGAGTACCGCTACCGCAACCCGGTTGTGGGAGAAGGCGATCTCGTGATTGGCATATCCCAGTCGGGAGAGACGGCCGACACGCTTGCCGCGATGCGCAAGGCGCGAGAGCGCGGCGCCAAGGTGCTCGCCATCACGAACGTCATGGGATCTCAGATCACACGCGAATCGGACGGTGTGCTCTTCACGCGCGCCGGCCTTGAGATCGGCGTGGCCGCCACCAAGACCTTCGTCTGCCAGGTCGCCGCGATCTACCTGCTCGGTCTGCGTCTCGCCGAGCTACGCGGCACGCTAGCGCCCGGCCGCCTCGCCGAGCTCGTCGGCGAGATCAAGCGCCTGCCCCACTGCATCGACGAAGTTCTCTCGGGTGTGGGCGAGCAGGTCGCCAAAGTTGCCGACGAGCACTGGCGCGAGGAGTTCTTCCTCTATCTCGGCCGCCACGTCGGACTGCCCGTGGCGCTCGAGGGTGCCTTGAAGCTGAAGGAGATCTCCTACATCGCAACCGACGCCTACGCGGCGGGCGAGATGAAGCACGGCCCTATCGCGCTGCTCGACGAGTCGACGCCCGTCGTGTGCGTCGCCACCGACTCGCCGGTGTTCGAGAAGATCGTCTCGAACATGCAAGAGGTGCGCGCTCGCGGCGCCCACGTGATAGCGATCACCACCGAAGGCAACACGCTGCTCGAGGGCCAGGTCGAGGTGGCGATTCCCATTCCCGCCATCGACTGGATGCTCCAGCCGATCCTGGCGGTCATCCCTCTGCAACTGCTCGCCTACGATGTCGCCAGGCGTCGCGGTCTCAACGTAGATCAGCCGCGCAACCTCGCCAAGACCGTCACCGTCGAGTAGCACTTAGTATCGCTCGTGATGAGCGCCCTTCCCGATTGGTGCGAGCCGCTGTTGGACGCGCCGCGGATGCGCGCGGTGGATCGCTGGGCGATCGACGAGCGGGGGATACCCTCGCTCGACCTTATGGAGCGCGCCGGCGAAGGCGTGGCCCAGTCGGTCGAGCAGCTCCTACCCGACGGTCCGCTGGCGGTCGTGTGCGGCAAGGGCAATAACGGCGGCGACGGTCTCGTCCTCGCGCGGCTGCTGCGCCAGGCCGCGCGAGAGGTGGTGGTCGTGTGCGTCGCCCCGCTCGACGAGCTGGCGCCGGACGCGAGCGCCAACTTGAAGCGGCTGCCGGGCCCGCCGCCTCTGCTGCTTGGCGAACCCGCTGCCCGCGCCGCGATCGAGGGCGCCGACGCGCTCGTCGACGCGCTGCTCGGCACCGGCTTCGAGGGCGCGCCTCGAGGAGCGGTGGTCGAGGCGATCGAGGCGATGAACGCGGCGGGCAAGCGCGTCGTGAGTATCGACGTGCCAAGCGGCGTCGATGCCTCCACAGGGACGCTCGCAGGCGCCGCGATCCGTGCCGATCGCACGGTTACCTTTCATCGGAGTAAGCCCGGGCTGTGGATTCATCCCGGCAAGGCTTGCGTCGGCGAGCTTGTGAGGATCGACATCGGCATCCCCCGGGGCGCGCCCGTGAGCAGCGACTTAGGGCTCATCGCCGACGAGGCGCTCTCGTGGCTGCCACGTAGAACCGCCGCCTCGACGAAGTTCACGAGCGGGCATGTCGTTGTCGCGGGAGGATCCCCCGGGCTGGCGGGCGCGCCCGCGATGACCGCGCTCGCTGCGATGCGAGCGGGCGCCGGCTACGTCACGGCGTGCGTGCCCGCCTCGCTGCGCGAGATCCTCGACGTGCAATTGATGGAGGTGATGACTCGCGGTTTGCCCGACCGGCACGGTTCACTCACGCCCGAGACGGTGCCGGAGATGACCGAGCACCTCGGGCAAGCGGGCGCGCTCGCGCTCGGTCCCGGGCTCGGCAGGGATCCACGCGCCGGCGAGTTCGCTCGCACGCTCGCGCTGGTGGCGAACGTGGCGCTGGTGCTCGATGCTGACGGTTTGAACGCGCACGCCGGCGTTCTCGCGGATCTCGCCGCCAGGGAGGCGCCGACCGTCATCACACCGCACGAGGGGGAGCTGGCCCGGCTGCTTGACACCGATAACGAGTCGGTACGGCGCGAGCGGCTCTCACACGCGCAAGCCGCGGCGGAGCGCTCGCGGGCCGTGGTGGTGCTCAAGGGCGACGACACGCTGATCGTTGAGCCGGCGGGCCGCGTGGCGATCAGTCGCGGAGACAGTCCCGCGCTTGCGACCGCCGGCACTGGCGATGTGCTCACCGGCATCATCGCGACGTTGCTCGCGCAGCGAATGGAGCCGTTTGTCGCGGCTGCCCTCGGAGTCCAGCTGCATGTGCGGGCTGGGCGCGAGGCAGCGCGCGGGCTGGGCGCCCCGGAGGGTGTGATCGCCAGCGATGTAATCGCCGCGCTTGCGCGAGCGAGGCACGCGTGAACGCGGCCTCTGGCATATCCGGCTCGGGCGCGCCGAGCGAGCGAACCGTTGCGTCCATCGACGCCGATGGTCGAGCGGTCCGCCGCGCCATCGCTCGCGTGAATCTCGCTGCCATAGAGCGCAACTGTGGCCGTCTTCGTTCGGAGCTCGGCGAAGACTGCGAGCTGTGCGCCGTCGTAAAGGCCGACGGCTACGGGCACGGCGCGCTCCCAAGCGCGCGCGCCGCGCTCGACGGCGGAGCGAGCTGGCTCGCGGTGGCGGGCGCCCGTGAGGCCGTCGAGCTGCGCAAGGCGGGCATC
This sequence comes from Solirubrobacteraceae bacterium, assembly GCA_036559185.1. Taxonomy (GTDB): domain Bacteria; phylum Actinomycetota; class Thermoleophilia; order Solirubrobacterales; family Solirubrobacteraceae; genus Palsa-744. Next base: position 9,308 of record DATBTP010000021.1, read on the forward strand.
ACGCAAGTGCCGGTGCTCGTCATGGGGGCACTCAGTCCCGTCGAGCTGCGCGAAGCGCTCGACGCCTACGCCGATGTAGTGGTGTGGCGCGAGCAGGGCGTGCGAGCCGTTGCCGACGCTGGCGGCGGACGGGTGCATGTGAAGCTCGACAGTGGCATGGGACGGTTGGGAACGCGCGATCCCGAGGAGGGATTTCGGGTGGCGCGGGTGGCGGCCGACACGCCCGGTGTGGAGCTTGTCGGGGCGATGACCCACTTCGCGACCGCCGACGATCGCGACGATCCCTTCTTCGAGCGTCAGCTCGAGGTGTTCGGCGGCTGGGCGGACGCCGTCAAGGCGGCACACCCGGGGGTGCTCGTGCACGCCGCCAACAGCGCCGCTGTGCTGCGCGATGGCAACTCGCACTTCGACATGGCGCGCTGCGGGATCGCGATCTACGGCATGGATCCGTTTGGCGAGGATCCCTCCGCGCGCGGCATCGAGCCGGCGCTCGAGCTCGTCTCCTACCTAGCCGAGGTCAAGCGCTGCGTGGCTGGCGAGAGCGCCGGCTACGGACGGCGCTTCCTCGCCCAACGCGACACGTTCCTCGGCGTGCTCCCGATTGGCTATGGCGACGGTTGGCGTCGTGCGCTGTCGGATAACGCCGACGTGCTCGTCGACGAGCGGCGGCGCCCGATCGTGGGCACGGTGAGCATGGACAACCTCACCGTCGACCTTGGTGACGAGTCCACGGCGCAAGCCCTGTGCGGCGCCGAGGCAGTACTCATCGGCGCGCGTGCGAAGGAGCGCATAACCGCCGAGGAGTTGGCGCGACGGATTGGCACCATCAACTACGAGGTCACCTGCGCGCTCACCGGACGGGTGCCGCGGCTGCACCATCGCGACGGCGAGCCCGCCACACCTCACTCGGGCCTCGCGCCCCGATGAGCGCGGACGCGCTGGAGATAGTGCGGGCCGGCTTGTCGGGCAGGCACGCCTGGCTGGTGGGTGGTGCGGTGCGCGATCGCGCGCTCGGACGGTCTCTCGCGGACCTCGACATCGTCGTCGACGGCGACCCTGGGGACGCCGCCCGCGCGGTCGCGCGGTCGGCGTTGGCCGTGGGCGAGAAGGCGGCGTGCTTCGCGCTCTCCGAAGAGTTCGGGGCGTGGCGCGTGGTGGCGCGCGAGGGCTCCTGGCAAGTGGACGTCGAGCGCCTGCGAGGTGGTTCCCTCGAAGCCGATCTCGCGTTGCGCGACTTCACCGTTAACGCTGTGGCGGAGCCGTTGGAAGGGGGAGGTCCGTTCGATCCCCTCGGCGGTCTCGCTGACCTGGGCGCCGGTCGTCTGCGGCTCGCGGGTCCACGCGCCTTCGAGGACGACCCGCTGCGCGTGCTGAGACTGGTGCGCGTGGCGGTAGAGCTCGATCTTCATCCCGAGTCGGAGGCGATGAGCTTGGCCCGCGAGCACACGCCGCGGCTCGCGGGGGTCTCGCCTGAGCGCGTGTTTCTCGAGCTCGGGCGTATCCTCGCGGCTCCGCGGGCCCTGCGCGGGCTCGAGCTGATGGGCGAGCTGCACGCCACCGAGGTAGTGTTGCCAGAGCTTGTCGCGATGAAGGGGGTGGAACAGAGTCGCTACCACCATCGCGACGTATACGGACACACGCTCGAGGTGCTCGACCGTGTGGTGGCGCTCACCGGCTCAGATCCCGCCGAGCTGCTTGGCGACGAGCATGCAGCTGAGGTCGGCGCGCTGCTCTCGGAGCCACTCGCCGACGGGCTCACGCGTGGGGAGGCCTTGCGCTGGGGCGCTCTGCTCCACGACGCCGCCAAGCCGGCCACCCGTGTAGTGCGCGCGCTCGACCGGCGAGTCACGTTCATGGGGCACGACGTGCTGGGCGCCGAGCTTGCCCGCGAAGTCCTCGGCCGTCTGCGAGTGAGCGTGCGCCTACGCGAGCACGTTGCGGCGCTCGTGCGCCACCATCTGCGTCTCGGTTTCCTCGTGCACGAGCGCCAACCGCTCTCCAGGGCGACGGTTTACTCCTACCTGAGCGCGTGCGATCCGGTGGCGGTGGACGTCACGCTCCTGTCCGTATGCGATCGGCTCGCCACGCGCGGATCGAAAGCCGAGCAGGCGATCGAGGCGCACATGGCGCTTGCCCAGCGGATGATCGGCGACGCGTTGCGTTGGAGGACCGAAGGCCCGCCCAGGCCGCTGTTGCGCGGCGACGAGCTGGCCGCGGAGCTTGGCATCCCGGTCGGGCCGCGCGTGGGGGAGATGCTGGCGGAGCTCGCTCGGGCGCAATATGCCGGCGAGGTGAGCACCCGCGAGCAGGCGATCGCGTTCGCGCGCTCCAGCAACTCCTTGCGCTGAGTAACCCTTGCGTCGAGTAGCGGCCATGGGCCGACAGCCGGCATTGCCGAGACGGCCGCCTCCACCCCGCGTGCTCCGCCGGCTAGGATTCACGCCGATGAACGAGCGGGACGACTGCATCTTCTGCAAGATCGTCGCGGGCCAGCTGCCCGCCACGATCGTTGACGAAGACGAGCGTACGGTCGCCTTCATGGACCTCAATCCAGCCACGCGCGGTCACGCGCTAGTGGTTCCGCGCGTTCACGCCGCCGACCTCTTGAGCATCGAAGCATCTGAGCTCGCGGCGGTCGCGTGCGCCGCTCAACGCTTGGCGATCCACGCGAAGGAGCGCTTGAACGCCGACGGCGTGAACGTCATCAACTCCTGCGGCGCCGCCGCGTGGCAGACCGTGTTCCACTTCCACCTGCACGTCATCCCCCGCTATCAAGGCGATCCGATGCGCTTGCCGTGGCTGCCGGCCCCTGGCGATCCCGAAGAGATAGCGGCGGCGGCGAGGAATTTGACTGCGCAATAGTCCCCGTGCGGGGCAATCGAGGGGGAAAACGCGCATGCGCGTCGAACCGCTACATCGTCTCCATCCTCGTGTTTGCTGTTGAATGGACCATATGAAACGTCTACCGATAGTGATTCTCGCGGGCTTCGTCCTCGCGCTTGTGCTGCCCGCCGGCTCACTGGCCCTCCTCACCGAAATCGGTGTGCTGCCCACCACCACACCTCCGACGGTCCCCAGCTGCCCCACGCCTTCGTGTCTGGCGGTGAGTCGCACTACAGGTTTTCAGGTGAAGGTCGAAACCGCCCACAATCCCGATGTGGCGCCGCGCGAAGGAACCGTCGTCGCCTGGACGATCGCGCTCGGCAAGCCTACGCCAGCGCAGATCAAGTACTTCAACACCAACGAGGGTGGTCCCGCGTCGGCTGGAATCGCAATCTTGCGCCCGCAGAAAAGCCCCAAATTGACCTACAAGCTGATCGCTCAGAGCCCTGTGGTGACGCTTGAAAAGTACTTCGGCAAGACCGCACAGTTCCCGCTGGCGTCGACGATCCAGGTCAAGAAGGGCGACATCGTGGCTCTCACGGTGCCCTCGTGGGCGCCGGCTCTCGCGCTCGGCTTCTCCAAGGCGACATCGTGGAGGGCGAGCAGGGGCAAGGGTAAGTGCACGACCACGGGCACCCAAACCGCTCACACGCAGACCGGCTCGAACGTCCAGTACTACTGCCTCTACCAGACAGCCCGCCTCACCTACAGCGCGACGCTCATCTCGACGCCCTGAGAGAACGGCCGGAGGATCGTCCGACCGCGTGTCTTGATGGGCTTGAGCGGGGTCCGCCGCCAAGCCGGTGCGTCCTCGGGCCGAAGCCGCTTATGCCCGGCGAGGATCAGCCGGAAGGCGCGCTGGCGCCACCGGTGGCGGAGGAGCCCCCGCTTTCGCTGCCACCCGAGGAGGACGATTTTTCCGAGGAGGCTTTTTCGCTGGATTCCCCGGCGGAGGTGCCGCCCGCGGCGCTGCCTTCGCCTGAGGAGCTCGAGCTTTCGCTGGATTCACCGCCGCTGCTTTCCGTGCTGGAGGACGATCCCGTGCCAGTTGCTCCGGTCGTGCCACTCGCAGCCGTTGCCGTCGTCGACGTGGAGGTCGTTTCGGTGGCTTCCTTTTCCGCGGAGGTATCGTTCGGCGGGGAGATTTCAGGGGTGCTCTTGGGCGTGATGTCCGACACGCTCGTGCCGCCGCACGAAGCGAGGCCAACGCCGGCGAGGAGGATCAGCGCGCTCGCCGCGAGCGCTACCAGGCGCGGGCGATGCGGCGTGGGGCTCACGTGCCCAGTGGGCCCATCCGGCGAGCGCAGGTCGGGCAGTCGTTGAGATCCTTCTGGGCGGACTGGTCGCACCACGGGCAGAAGCGCAGGTTCTCGACCGCCCACGGCAACCGTGACGATGTGGGGGAGAGCGGGAGAAGCTTGCCGACGACCTCCATCGTCTCGCCCGACTCGCGATCGCGGTAGATCCCGTCCGCGGACGCTTCCACCAGTATCTCGCGGCCGCTGGAGGGGGTGCGCAGGCGATATAGCTGACCGGTGCTCACGACCGGCACTCTAGCGGAGCCCGCGGGCGTCATGGTCGCCCATGGGCGACCATGACGCCGTCCCCGACCGTGACGGAGACCGGTGCGTCTCCCACGGGTCGGGGCGCGGCGCCGGCAGCCAGCGCGCAGCCCGGTGAGGCCGGGGTATGCATCTCGCGCGAACGGTGGGAAGGCTTGCCGCAAGTAGGCTGGCGAGCGTGCGCGTCCTCGTCTTCCACGGCTACCTGCTGAGTGGCACCGGCTCGAACGTCTACAACGCCCGTCTGGCGGAGGCACTCGTCAGGCTCGGCCACGACGTGCACCTCTTCAGCCAGGACAGGCACCCCGAGCGCCAGTTGTTCGTCGACGCCGTCGGCGACTGGGACGGCGGCGAGCTGAGCTTCAAAGAGGTGCTCCGGCTTCGATCCGCCGGGTCGGGGCGGTGCGCGGTCTACCGCCCCGACATCGGCGGCTTGCTCCCCGTGTACGTGCAGGACGACTACGAGGGCATCGAAGCCAAGACGTTCGCTCGGTGCTCCCGCGCGGAGATCGACGCCTACGTCGAGGCCAACGTCGAGGCGGTGCGGGAGGTTGCCGCGCGGGCGCGTCCCGACCTGGCGCTCGCCAACCATCTCGTCATGGGGCCGGTCATCCTCGCACGGGGTTTGCCCGGCGAGACGCCCTACGCCGTGAAGGTTCACGGCAGCGCCCTGGAGTACACGGTGAAGCCCGAACGCGAGCGTTTTCTCGGCTATGCCAAGGAGGGTTTGGCGCGCGCGAGCACTGTGCTCGTGGGCTCTCGACATACAGCGGAGAGCCTGTGGGAGGCATTGGGCGAGGTGCATGGGAAGGCGATTCGACCACGCACCCGGCTCGGTCCTCCCGGGGTGGATGTGGAGCGCTTCTCCCCGCGGGACGCCCACCGGGCCGAGACAGCGATGCGGGAGCTCGTAGAGACGCTGCGCGGCATGGTTCCCGCGCCTGCCGAGGAGCGCTCCAGCGCGTTCGCGCGCTCGGAGGCGGCCGCTGCCGACGCGCTAGAGAGGGTCCTCGGCGGCAGCGGTCCGCTCACCGCGTTCGTCGGCAAGTTGATCGTCAGCAAGGGCGTCGATCTCCTGATCGCCGCGTGGCCGCTGGTGTTGCGGACCGCGTGCGACGCGCGACTCGTCGTGGCCGGTTTCGGCGCCTATCGCGATGCGCTGGAGCTGCTCGTCGCGCGACTCGCCGAGGGCGATCTCGACGGAGCGCGGGAGATCGCGCGCGCCGGACGCTCACTGGAGGGTCACGCCCCTAAGGCGCACGACGGCGCGACCGCTGGCGGCGGCGACACCGCGCCGGCCGTCCCGGGCGTGCTCGCGGCGGATCGCGCTGAGCTGGCGCCTACGCCGCCGCTACGCCATCTGCTGGCGTTCCTCGACTCGCTGAGCGGTGTCGAGGAGGACGCCTACCGCACCGCCGCGCTGGCGCTCGAGGAGCGGATCGTGTTCACCGGCCGTCTCGACCACGAGGAGCTCGCGGATGTGCTGTCCGCGTGCGAGGCGCTGGTTGTGCCGAGCACGTTCCCGGAGGCGTTCGGGATGGTCGCCGTCGAGGCCGCTGCCTGCGGGGTGCTGCCGGTGAGCGGGCGCCACTCGGGACTGGTCGAGGTGAGCGAGGTGCTCGCCGCTGAGGTTCCCGAGCCGGCGAGCGCGTGGCTGTCGTTCCCGATCGACGATAACGCCGTGCGCGCGATCGCCAGTCGCGTGGTCGGGTGGCTTGGAGCCGACACCGAACTGAAGGAGCGCACCCGCTCGGCGCTCGTGTCGGTGGCACGCGAGCGCTGGTCCTGGGAGGGTGTCGCGCGTGGCGTGATCGCCGCGGCGCGCGGCGAGCCCGTCGCCCGACCCTTTGGATAGAGTTCCCGCGCTGATGTCTGTCCCGAGGATCCATCGCGGCTCGCTCCCCACCCATGTGGGCGCGCTCCTGGGAGCGGGTTGCCTACTGCTCGGCGTATCGGGCTGCGGGGGTGTCAAGCGAGGCGATAACGCCAACATGATCGCGGGCAAGCAGGTGTTCGTAGCCAAGTGCGGCTCCTGTCATACGCTGGCGCGTGCCAACACGAAGGGCACCGTTGGGCCCAACCTGGACGAAGCGTTCCACGCCAGCATCGCCGAAGGTCTGCGACGCAGCGCGGTTCGCACAGTGGTCGAAGGCCAGGTGGAAAACCCCAACCGCTTCGGCGCCATGCCGAGCGGGCTCGTCAAAGGCGCCACCGTCGCCGATGTCGCCGCGTATATAGCCGAATCGGTGGATCGGCCGGGCAAGGACAGCGGACTCCTCGCAAGCGCCGTCCAGGCGCCCGGCGCCGGCAAGCCGGCGGTCGAGAAGTCGGGCAAGCTCGAAATCCCCGCCGACCCGAGCGGCCAGCTCTCCTATTCGAGCAGCAAGGCGAGCGCCACCGCCGGCGCCGTCACGATCTCGATGCCCAACATGTCCGGTGTGTCTCACAACATCGCGATCGAAGCGGGCTCGGGTGGCGCCACGCCCACCGGGTCTGTGATCGTGGCCAGCTCCTTCACGGCCAAAGGCACGGTTTCGATCAACGTCAAGCTGAAGCCCGGCGCCTACACCTTCTTCTGCCAAGCCCCCGGCCACCGAGCCGCGGGAATGTTCGGCACGCTAACGGTCAAGTAGACCTCGGCCGCGGCGGTCGCCGCCAGGGAGCTCGTGGTCGATCCGTGAATGGAGAGGGCGCGGGTCCGCGGAAGGCGCGGCTTCCACGGAGGCGCGCTTCGGTACGGTTTGGGGCTCTCAGAAGGCGCGCACGAGCAGCACCAGCGCGACGAGCGCGAGGAAGGCCAGGAGCACGTAGAGGAGCGCTCTAAACGCCTCGCCCTCGGAGCGCAGCGGGTTGAGCATCTCGTCTTCTCGCGCCTGGCCGATACGAGCGGTTAGAGGACGTACACGGTGAAGTACACCACCAGCCACATGGCGTCCACGAAGTGCCAGTAGATGCCGGGTATCTCCACGCCGCGGTGCTCCTCGGGGGAGTAGTGGCCGCGGAAGGCCCTCACGGTGACTATGAACAGCAGCAGCAGCCCGATGAACACGTGCGCTCCGTGCAGGCCGGTGAGCGAGTAGAAGATGGTCGCCTGTGCGTGGTCCTGGGGCGCGAAGCCAATGTTGGCGTACTCGTTGATCTGGATGAACAGGAAGGCACACCCGAGCAGGAAGGTCGTGAGCATGCCCGCCTTCAAGCCGAAGTGGTTACCTTTCTTGATCGCCTGCTCGGCCCAATGGAGCGTGAAGGACGATGACACGAGGATCGCCGTGTTCATGCCCGCCACTTCGAGCGGCAGGTGCGTGCCGGGCGCCGGCCAGGGATCGCCCTGGGCGATGCGGATGAAGAAGTAGGCCGTGAAGAAGGCTCCGAACACCATCACCTCGGAGATGATGAAAAGCAGCATCCCGAGCAGCTGCGGCTCCACGCGCGAGGAACGGTGCGCCGCCGGCGGACCGTGATGGTGGTCGTCGTGTGCGGCTGCGTGGGCGACGCTGGCGGCCTCCATGACGCTCCTCCTAGCTCGCGGCTCCCGCCGCGGCGGTCGCGTTTGACTCGTCTGTCGCCACGTGCTCCACGGGAACGGTCGTGGCGCTGGCGACGCGCTCGATCAGGTTCGCGCGCAGCCAGCCGGAGCGTGCTTTGGGGAGCGTGGAGATGACTACGTCGTTCACCTTGAACAGCTCGAGCGCGTTCATAACCGACGTATAAGGATCTGGGTCGCCGATCATCCCCGCGCTCAACAGTCCCGAGTCATCGAGCCGCTCCAGCATCGCGGCGAGCCGGATGCGCGCCTCGCGATGGGCGCCGCCACTGCGATCCTGCTGGGGCACCACCGCGATGAACATGTGGCGCTCCTCGCCGGCGGCCTTCGCCTTGAGATGGCTTATCAACTCGTCCCCGCTAGAGGTCTTGTGCGCCACAACGAGCGTCACCGCGAACGGTAGGCCCTCTTGGGTCAGGTCGATGACGATGTGCCGCACAGGGAGTCCCGAGGCGTTCTCTATGCGCTCGATCAGATCCCTGCGCAGCCAGCCCGATTGGGTCGCGGGATGGGTCGAAACGATCACCTCGTCGGGACGGCGCGCGGCGATCGCGTCCATCGTCGCGAGGAACGGGTCGGCGTCGCCCACTTCACCCGAGGCGCTGATGCCCTCGCTGGCGAGCAACGACATCGCGAGGTCAACGCGCACCTGCGCCGATTCGCGGACGGCCTCGTCGTAGATCACCAGGCCAGCGCTCGGCTTGGTTTGCGGGACGACGAGCCGAAAGGTGACATCGCCGGCCACCGCGCGTTCGCGCACGGTCGCGAGCAGCTTCTCGCCGCCGAGCGTACGGTTTGCGATTACCAGGACTTCCTTCATCGGCTCGGTCTCCTACTCCGTCGGTGCGTGGACGACGCCGCCGGGGGTGCCCGCCGCCCCGCCGACGGTGGCCGGGGTGGGGGCCGGCGCGAAGATTCCGTGTACCGCGCCGGGCACGCCGTACTCGTAGGGGCCGCCCACGATAGTGGGGATGCGGTCGAAGTTGAACACCGGCGGCGGGGAGGAAACCTGCCACTCGATCGTGAGTCCCCTCCACGGGTTGCCCACCGCGCGCGTCCCGCCACGCCAGCTGGTGACCATGTTGTAGACGAAGATGAGGGTGCTCGCCCCAAGGGCGAAGCTGGCGAGGGAGATGAAGAGGTTCAAGTCGGCGAACTTGGCGGCGTAGGTGGGCACGCGCCTTGGCATGCCCTGCAGGCCGAGGATGTGCATCGGCGCGAACGTGAGGTTGAAGAACACGAACGTGGTCCAGAAGTGCCACTTGCCCAGGCGCTCGTCGTACATGCGCCCGGTCATCTTCGGGAACCAGTAGTAGACGCCGCCGAAGATCGTCATCAGCGAGCCGCCGAAGAGCACGTAGTGGATGTGGGCGACGATGAAGTAGCTGGCGCTCACATGTATGTCGAAGGGCACCATCGCGAGCATCACGCCGCTGATGCCTCCGAGCGTGAAGGTGGTGAGGAAGCCCAGCGCGAACAGCATCGAGGTGTCCAGATGCAGGATGCCGCGCCACAGGGTCGCAAGCCACGAGAAGATCTTGATCCCCGTCGGGACGGCGATGATGGCGGTGGTGATGGCCATCGGGATGCGAATCCAGGCGGCCATGCCGGAGGTGAACATGTGGTGGGCCCACACAGTGAAGCCGAGCACCACGATCGCAAGCAGCGAGAACGCCATCATGCGGTAGCCGAAGATCGGCTTGCGCGCCTTCACGGCGATGATCTCCGAGATGATCCCGAATCCGGGCAGCATCATGATGTAAACCGCTGGGTGGGAGTAGAACCAGAAGACGTGCTGATACATGAGCACGTCTCCGCCCTTGCCGGCGTCGAAGAAGTTGAAGCCCAGGCCCCGGTCGAGCAGCACGAAGAACTGCGAGGCGGCGATGAACGGCGTGGCGATCACCACGAGCAGGGAGGTCGCGAAGTTTGCCCACACCAAGAGCGGCATCCTGAAGAAGCTCATCCCCGGAGCGCGCATCGTGATGATGGTTACGAGGAAGTTCAGAGCGGTCATGATTGAGGAGGCGCCCGCGAGCTGTACGCCCACGGAGAAGAAGTCCTGTCCTATCGGCGCGTCGATCGAGAGCGGCGTGTAGGCGGTCCAGCCGTCGGCGAACGCGCCGCCGGGGGCGAGGAAGCTCGAGAGCATCATCAAGCCCGCGAGTGGCAGCAGCCAGTAGGACAGGGCGTTCAGGCGCGGGAAGGCCATATCCGGCGCGCCGATCATCAGCGGCAGCACGAAGTTGGCGAGGCCCGCGAACACCGGGATCACGAACAGGAAGATCAGCAGCGAGGCGTGGACCGAGAAGAGGCCGTTGTAGGTGTTGGCATCCACGAACTGCGCGCCTGGCTGGGCGAGCTGGGCGCGCATGAGCATCGCCAACAGGCCGCCCACGAGCAGGAAGAAGAAGGCGGTGACCGTGTACTGGATGCCGATCACCTTGTGGTCGGTGTTGATGCGGAAGTAGTCCTTCCAGCTGTAGGCGCCGTGCCCCGAATGGTCCTCGGCGCGTGTGGGCTTGCCGGCGGCCCAATAGAACCAGTAGTCGAAGCCTCCGAGGCCGATCAAGAAGAAGATCGGCCCGGCGATCAACGACACGGTCGTGATCGCTTCGCCGCTGAGATAGTGGTGGAAGGTCGCGTGCCCCGTCGCCATGCGCACGAGCCACGTGAGAGCGGTCGCGAACACGATCCCGAACAGGAAGCCAAGGAACGCGCGATAGAGACCGGGGGCGCGCAGCTTGGCGATCATCGTCGGCTCGTCCGGGCGCTCGACATGGTCTTCGCGCGCCCCGTGGTCGTGCTCGTCATGACGCTCACCATTGCAACGCTCACCTTACCCTCAAGCTCCGCTCGCCGGAGCGCTTGTCTGGCCTTTCAGCCATGTTTGGAAGCCCGCGGGCGTCACGACGTGGATCGTCGAGCGCATCAAGCCGTGACCGACCCCGCACAGCAGGTTGCACACGACGGGATAGGAGCCGAGTCGATCGGGCGTCGCACGGTAGCTCGTCGTGATCCCAGGAACGGCGTCGATCTGCAGGCGGAACGCGGGGATCCAGAACGCGTGGATGACATCCAGGGAGTGGATCTTGAAGAACACCGACTCGTTGTCGGGCACGTACAGATGCGTGGTCTTCAGCGGCGCGCCCCCCGTGACCGAGCTCGGGTAGTTATACGACCAGGCGAACTGCTGCCCGGTGACTTCCACGACCATCTCAGGTCCCGCGGGCTTCTTTTCGTTGTCGCGGAGCACCACGAAGGAGTAGGACACCAGCCCCAGCAGGATCAGCGCGGGGATGGCGGTCCAAATCACCTCCAGGCGGGTGTTGCCGTGGATCGGCGGCCCGTCCTGGAGCTCCTGACCGGGCTTCATGCGGAAGTGCCACACCGAGAAGAGGATCACGGTCACCACCAGCACGAAGATCGGTATGGACGCTATGACTAGCACGTGGTAGAGCGTGTCGGTGTTGTGCGCCTGCGTGGACGCCTGAACTGGGAACCAGTGGATCGCGTAGCTGAGCGCGATGCCGATCGCGGTAGCCGTAAGGGCCCCCGCGATCGTGGTCAGGACCGACCGTCTAGACACGGCTTGAGCCTGTTCGCGTGTGTGTGTCCGGGATGAGCCTGGTCATCGGAGGCGTGATCCTAATGCCTCGGCCCGACCTCTTGACGTGCGGCCCATCCATCACTACATTGAGGCAATCGTTGCAAGCTGTGCGAGCGCCGGAGGTGAGTCGCGATGGACGTACGAGAAGGGATGAGCCCGATGGTCTTGACGGTTGGTCCAGGCCATACGCTGCGTGACGCGGCACGGCTCATGTCCGAGCGCAACGTCGGCGCTGCGGTCGTGATCGATCCCGACGCGGGGGGGCTTGGGATCATCACCGAGCGCGACGTGCTCACCGCGGTGGGGGCCGGTCAAAGCCCCGACGCGGAGCTTGTGGCGGATCACCTGACTCGCGACGTAGTGTTCGCCGAGCCGGGCTGGTCGCTGGAGGAAGCCGCCGCCGCGATGGTGCGCGGCGGCTTCCGCCACCTAATCGTCGTCGAGCGTGGAGAGACTGTGGGGATTCTCTCTGTGCGAGACGTCGTGCGCTGCTGGACCGACGAGGGGGCTATCTGCCCCGTTCCGGCGAGCGCAGCCGTGGGGTGAGAGAGGGGAGAGGTCGTGTGTCCGCCGAGGGGCGGCGGGCGCGACCTCTTCGAACGGGGCCGCGCGTGGACGGCGACCACGCGCGGCGCCTCACCGCGATGCGCTCAGTGCGAGTCGAGCGGGAGCTCGTCGACTTCGCGGCGCGTGTCCATGATCCAGCGCATCACGCACGCCAGCGTGAGCACGCCGCCGCCGATCACGAGGATCAGGCTGGTGGTGACGCCCACGATCGTCAGCGTGATCCCGGCGGCTGTGAGCAACGGCAGGATCGTCGGCCCCGGGAGATGGATCTCTTCGCCTGCGGGCGGGATCTCCGGGTCGAGCGGGCTCACGAGACGTACACCGCCGCCACTACGAAGGTGAGGCCGAACATGAACATGCAGATGCCCGCCACGATCAGGCCGGTGCGTATGTTCTTCTTGGCAAGGCGACGAGTCATCATGACGCGCGGAAGATTACAACTTCGTGGCGATCACCATCGCGCCATCCGCCCTTCATGCCCGGAAGGGCGTGAGGTCGTAGGCCCTCTCAGAGCTTCACGTCAGCCACCATCGCGCAAAACAGAAGCGCTAGGTAGGCAAGCGAGAAGAGATAGAGCTGAAGCGCGCTGCGCCTGTCGGCGCGGCGATAGAGCCGCACGGCGCCCGCGATGAAGCCGAGCCCCAACATCAGCGACGCTGCCAGGTAGATATCTCCGAAGCCGCCCGCGCAAAAAGGGAGCTGGGTGACCGCGTAGAGGAGCACCGTGTAGAGCACGATCTGGCGCCGCGTCTCGGCCTCCCCGCGAACGACGGGAAGCATCGGCACTCCAACTTTCTCGTACTCGTCCTTCATGAGCAGCGATAGCGCCCAGAAATGCGGTGGGGTCCAGAAGAAGACGACAAAAAACAGCAGCACCGCGACGCCGCTCACAGAGCCTGTGACAGCCGCCCAGCCGACAAGCGGAGGAACGGCGCCGGCCGCGCCACCGATCACGATGTTCTGAGGTGTCCGGCGCTTCAGCCACACCGTGTACACGAACACATAGCCGAGGAAGCCCGCGAAGGAGAGGCTTGCCGCGAGCACGTTTACCGCGAGCGAGAGCTCCAGGAAGGAGAGGGTCGCCAGCGCGCATCCGAAAGCGAGCGCCGCCCTCGGCGACACCCTGCCGGAAGGCACGGGACGGTTGGCCGTGCGCGCCATGCTCGCGTCGATGTCGCGGTCGAACCAGTGGTTCACCGCGCCGGCGCCACCCGCTGAGAGGTAGCCGCCGAGGCACGTCAGCGCGATCAACGCTATCGAGGGCTCGCCGGCGACCAGCATCGTCGTGATGGTGGTGAGCAGCAGCAGCGACTGCACCTTCGGCTTTGTGAGCTCTACATAGTCGGCCACTACCCGGGTGGTCCTCGAGCGGGCGCTCGGGGGCGCGAGGACTGAGCCGGTGGCAGGCTGGGCGAAGGCGGAACCGGGTGAGCCGTCCATCAGCAATCGCCACGCCCACTGCGAGAAGCCTCCATCACGAACCGAACTCTACCGTCGCGCGGGGCCGGCGCGTCAAACGCCGACTTGCGTGGCTCCGGCGGGCACGGACGGGGAGGCGCTTCCCGCCCACTCCCGCGTGCCCGACGTGCGCTGCTGGATCTCACGCCTGATGTCCTTCATCGGCTCATACGAGCGCACCAGTGGCACCGCGTCGAAATTGTTGGCGGGCGGGGGCGAGGTGGTGAACCACTCGAGCGTGTTCGCCTTCCACGGGTCGGGTCCCGCGATCGCCCCGCGCTTGAGGCTGCGCGCGACGTTCACGATCGTCACCAGCACGCCCGCGGCGAGTATGAACGAGCCGATCGTCGAGATCAGGTTGTAGAGCGCGAGGTTGCCCACGTTGGGGTACTCATACACGCGTCTTGGCATCCCATCCAAGCCGATCACGTGCTGGATCAAGAAGGTGGCGAGGAAGCCGAAGAACATCAGGTAGAAGCTCAACTTGCCCAGGCTCTCGCTCATCATGCGGCCCGTGATCTTCGGGAACCAGTAGTAGATCGCCGCGAAGATCGTGAACACGGCGCCGCCCATCAGCACGAAATGGATGTGAGCCACCACGAAATAGGTTTCGTTGAGCTGCCAGTCGACCGGGAACACCGCCAGGAACACGCCGGAGATGCCCCCGATCACGAACAGGGCGATGAAGCCCGCGCAGAACAGCAGCGGCGTCTTGAATTCGACCGTCCCGTGCCACAACGTGGCGATCCAGTTGAAGATCTTCACGCCCGTCGGAACGGCGATGAGGAACGAGCTCATCATCACGAAGATCACAACGGCTTCGGGGATCGGCGCCGTGAACATGTGGTGGGCCCACGTGAGGAATCCGAGGAACGCGATCGCCACGGTAGAGGCGGCGATCGCCTTGTAGCCGAAGATCGGCTTGCGCGCGAACACCGGCAGGATCTCTGAGACGATGCCGAAGCCGGGGAGGACCATGATGTAGACCTCGGGGTGCCCGAAGAACCAGAAGAGATGCTGCCACAAGAGCGCCGAGCCGCCGCCCGATGGATCGAAGAAATGGGTGCCGAAGTGCCGGTCGGTCAGCAGCATCGTCACGGCCCCGGCGATGACGGGCATCGCGAAGATGATGAGGATCGAATAGGTGAGGATCGCCCATACGAACAGCGGCAGACGGCCCCAGCTCATGCCGCGCGCGCGCATGTTGGCGATCGTCGCGTAGAAGTTGATCGCGCCGAGGATCGAGGAGAGCCCGGTGAGGTGGATCAAGAAGATCCACGCGTCCTGGCCGCCGCCCGGCGAGTAGTTGATGCTCGACAGCGGCACATAGCTCGTCCACCCCGCTTCCGGCGGGTTCCAGAAGATCGAGGCGTAAAACACGAGGCCGCCGGCGAGCAGCAGCCAGTAGGAGAGCGCGTTCAGGCGCGGATAAGCCATGTCGCGCGCGCCGATCATCAGCGGCACGAAGTAGTTGGCAAGGCCCGCCATCATCGGCACCACGAACAGGAAGATCATCGTGGTGCCGTGCATCGTGAAGAGCTGGTTGTAGATCTGCGGCGAGATCAACGTGTTTTCCGGCAGCCCCAGCTGCAGGCGGATCATCAGCGCCTCGACGCCGCCCAGCGCGAAGAACACGAACGTCGTGACCATGTACATGATCCCGATGCGCTTGTGGTCGGTGGTGGTCATCCAGCTCGTCCACCCGCGTGGCTCGGGCTTGGCGTCGTGGGCGACTATTTGAGGGATGGGGGCTGCGTAGGTGGCCATGACGCTGGTCTCCTTAGGGGTTCAGAACCTGTCCGGCGCCGACCTGCTTGGCGAGCTTTGCTCTCGAGGCCTGTGCCGCCGCGTTGGCTTGAGCGATCAGCTTCTTCTGTTCGGTGAGCCACGCTTCGAACTGAGCGGGCGGGACTGCCTTCACGGTGGCGATCATGCGCGCGTGCCCGCGTCCGCATATCAGCGCGCACTGCCCCCGGTAGACGCCCGGCTTTTCGATCTTGAACCACGTGTAATTGTGGTAGCCGGGCATGGCCTGGAACTTGCCGCCCAGCCGCGGTACCCACCATGAGTGCACGACGTCGGCTGAAACGATGTCTAGCGACACGGTGGTGTTGGTGGGCACCACCATTTCCTCGTATGAATACGGCGCGCCGAGACCGTCGGCTTCGCTGGCGCCCGGGTACACGTACTCCCACACGAACTGACGCCCCACCACTGTAATGCGCAGCGCCTTGCCGTCGGGGGGCAGCTTGCGTTCGGTGCTCGCATACGCGCGCGCGTTCCGGTCGCTCACCAGCGCGCCTTCCGGTCCGGAGTTGGGCGGGTCCTGGATCGAGGAGAGCTTGGCGAACGTGAGCACCGCCAGAGCCAGCAGGATCACGGCTGCGCCGAGCGTCCAGCCGAGCTCGAGGCGCGTGTTGCCGCGGATCTGCGCAGCCACGGCGCCCTTGCGCGCGCGGAAGCGCCACAGCGCGTATCCGAGCGCGCCCTCGACGAGCACGAAGATCACGAGTGCCACATAAAGCGTGATCTTGTAGAGGCTGTCGATCTGGTCGGCGTTCGGCGACCCGCCCGACTGGGGGGTGAAGAACGCGAACGGTGTCGTGAGGATGTGGCTCAAGGCGGGCGGGATTCTATTCACGCTCGGGCGGAACGCGCGTGCCCGCGTCGGAAGCGCGGCCTGAGGCGTCCGCGTAACCGCACCACGGCCGCCTGCGGAGCATTCGATCGCCGCCGGTCAACGCCCTGAGAAGTTGGCGGGACGCTTTTGCAGGAACGCGCTAACGCCCTCGAGGAAGTCCTCGGTGCCGGCCATCTCCTGCTGGAGCGTGGCCTCGAGCTCGAGCTGCTCGGCCATGTTCGCGTAGATCTGGCGGTTGAGCTCGCGCTTCGTGGCGGCATAAGCGCGCGTCGGGCCTGCCGCCAAGCGGGTTGCGAGCGCCGCGCTGCGCTCGGAAAGGACATCGTCGGGATGTACGGAATTGACCAGTCCCCAATCGAGAGCCCGCGAAGCCGAAACGCGCTCGCCGAGCATCATCATCTCGCTCGCACGCGCCGTACCGATTCGCGCGGGCACGAACAGCGAGGAGCCGCCATCGGCTACCAGCCCGATGTTCACGAAGGCGAGCAAGAAGTAGGCGCTCTGCGCCGCCAGCACCAGATCGCAGCAGAGAGCGAGCGAGCAGCCGATGCCCACGGCGGGGCCGTTCACGGCCGCGACCACCGGCTTTTCCATCTCGCGGATCGCGCGCATGATCGGGTGGTAGCGCTCGGTGAGCACCTTGTAGATGTCGGGGCGCCCCTCCGGGGTGAGGTCGTCGCCGCTGATGTCCTTCAAGTCGGCTCCCGAGGAAAAGGCGCGTCCGGCGCCGACGATGCGAACGGCGCGAACTCCATCGTCCTGCGCGGCCGCGTTCAAAGCGGCGAGGAGGTCCTCGCCAAACTGCCTGTTCCACGCGTTGAGCGCCTCGGGCCGGTTCAGCTCGATCGCGGCCACCCCGTCGGCGTGCGTAAGGTTGATCGTATTCAGTCGCATGGCGCGGGAGTTTATGGTGTAGGGGTGACCAGGCCGGTTGTGGGTATATGCACAGCGCTCGAGCGAGCCCGCTGGGGGATGTGGGATCAGGAGGCGGTGCTGCTCGCGCGCAGCTACGTGGAAGCCGTGCAGCGCGCCGGGGCGCTCGCGGTGATGGTGCCCCCGGATGAGCGGCTGCTCGCCGAGCCCGACGAGCTGCTCGACCTCCTCGACGGTCTCGTGCTCGCGGGCGGCGCCGACATCGACCCCTCGAGCTACGGCGCCCAACCTCACGCCGAGACTGTGGACACGGTGCCCGAGCGCGACCGCTTTGAGATCGCGCTCGCGCGAGCGGCGATCGAGCGCGACCTGCCTGTGCTCGGCATATGTCGAGGGATGCAGCTCATAAACGTGGCCTACGACGGCACGTTGCTTCAGCACCTGCCCGAGCTCTTCGGCCACCACGAACACCTGCGCGTGGCGGGCACATTCGACGGCGCCGACCACGACGTCGAGCTGGTCGAGGGGACCCTCGCGGCACGTGCGGCGGGGGAGACGCATCACGCCACCAAGTCCCACCACCATCAGGGCGTGGATCGGCTGGGGGAGGGGCTTCGCATCAGTGGCTGCTCGGCGATGGACGGGCTGCCCGAGGCCATCGAGATGCCCGACCGGCGCTTCGTGCTCGGCGTGCAATGGCACCCGGAGGCCGATGAGGCCAGTCGTGTGGTCGGCGCGCTTGTGGCCGAGGCCACGCGTCACATGAGCGAGCGCGCCGCCGAGCAATCCGCTTCCGCGCGGCGCGTCATCGAGCGGCCCGCCGTGGAGCAGGCCACCGAGCAGGCCGCCGTGGAGCAGGCCACCGAGCCGGCCGCCGTGGAGCAGGCCACCGAGCCGGCCGCTGCAGAGCCGGTCGCCGTGGAGCAGGCCACCGAGCCGGCCGCCGCAGAGCCGGTCGCCGTGGAGCAGGCCACCGAGCCGGCCGCCGCAGAGCCGG
>DATBTP010000022.1:0-7212 GCA_036559185.1 Solirubrobacteraceae bacterium
GGTACCGACTCTTCGGGCCCAAAAAAGAACTCATCTGCCCGGAAAGCCTCGAAACGCTCAGTACGACGACATCCTGCATCGACTTCAGCCTGCTCTCGGAAAAACCGTCGGAACGTGCGTATACCGTCGTCGCGCTCTATCGGGATTCCAGCGAAGAAGTGCAACAAAGCTCGCCGGCCACGATCACGATCAAGCGCGCCACGAGCACGGCGCCCAACCCCCCCACCAAACTCGTCGCGACCAAGAACGCCGACGGGTCGGTGACCTTGAAATGGGAAGCGCCCAAAACGGGTACCGCGCCGTCGTTCTATCGGATCTATCGTGGCTCGACAGAATACACGAGCCGTTACGGCGAAACGACGGCCACCGAATTCAACGACACCGACGCCACCACCACGCACGAATACTGGGTCACGGCCGCCAGCTCCACGCTGACGGAGTCCACGCTCGTTGGGCCGGTGACGGGATGAACCGTGTGCGCGGCGAGCAGGGGTTCACGCTGATCGAGCTGCTCGTGACAATGGCCATTACGACCGTCGTCTTCGGGAGCACGCTCTCGGTCCTGGACGTCTTCCAGAGCAACAACCGCTTCGACCAGTTGCGCAACGAAAACCAAGACAACGCCCGCACAACTCTCGACCGTCTCTCCAAACAGCTACGCAACATCGTCGCTCGTACGACCTCAGGGGGCGCCGTGCCCGGCGCGCTCGAGCAAGCCGAAGATTACGCGGTCACGTTCCAGACGGTCGATACCACAAAAGCCACCAGCGGCAACAACACCGTCAACGCGATGCGCGTGCGCTACTGCCTGGACAACTCCAACGACGAAAACGAGATCCTGTGGGAAGAGGTGCGGCGCTGGGAAACCACCGAAGCGCCGGAACTCCCCAGCTCGAAGGTCTGTCCTGACAAAACCAGCGGCGATTGGAACAGCTTGACGCAGGTCGTACAACATGTCACCAACCGCATCGGCGGCCAGGGTCAAGAAAACGAAACAGGGGAAAGTCGATGGTTGTTCGTGTACTCGGCCAAGGAAACCCCCGAGATCCTCTCGGTGAACGCAAATCTGTTCATCAACATCAATCCAAAACAGACGAGGCCGGGAGAGAGCGAGCTCACAAGCGGCGTGTCGCTGCGCAACGCCAACCGCGTTCCGGTCGCGGAATTCACGGCGACGGAGGAAGGCAACCGCACGGTGCGCCTCAACGCTTCGGCGTCTTATGACCCGGACGGGCTGTCGCTGACGTACAAATGGTGGGACAACGGCGAAGAACTCCCAACGACCTCTCAGCAGTATCTCACCAAAACCGCATTTACCAATGGCAGCACTCAGAAATTCAAGCTGGAAGTCATCAACCCAGGCGGCCTCTCCGCGCACACCGAAAGGGCACTGGTAATCAAATGAGGCGCACGCAAAACGAGGACGGGTTCGCGGTGGTGGCCGCGATCATCCTGCTGACCGTAATCATGGGTCTCGGCCTGGGGCTGCTGCTGTTCACCGACAGCCAGCAGAAAGCCTCGACGCGCGAGCAGGCAAGCGAGGCGGCCTTCAACGTCGCCGAGGCGGCGCTCAACGCGCAGGTTGGCCAACTCTCGCGCAAATGGCCCCAGGCCGAAACAGAAATGCCCGAAAGGTGCACGTCAAGCAGCGCCAATAGCGGAACGAACGACTGCCCCACGTCGGCCGACCTGAAACTGGACCCGAACACCGGCTCGACGACGTGCTCGGGAACCGAGGCGTGGGGATCGTCTCTCAGCAACCAGTGGACCACGTACGTGCGGCGGGACATAGGCGAAAGCCCGCTGTTTTCCACAGAAGAGAAATCGCAGCTCTCCTATGCCTCCTCGGAAGGCGGAGCGCTGTGGGTGCGCGCTGTCGGAGTGGTCCAGTGCCATCCCGTGACTGTGGTCACGCTCGTCACCCGCCAGCGCGTCTCCGTCGTCGTCCCCGAAGACGCGATCGTCGGCAACTGGTTCAAGACGACAAACAATGGCAACAAGGTGATCGTCGACCGCAAGGGCAAAGCAGCCGAAGCCGCACAGGTCGGCATGCGCTGCGAACCGCCGCGGTCGCGGGCCTCTGGGACCTGCGAAGAATACGATGCATCAAAGGAACAGGTCTCCCCGCCGATCTCCGAACACCCCGTGACCTCGGCGACCACGCTGACCTCGAGCCAGCTGGCGACGCTCAAGTCCGAAGCTCAGGCACACTCGACGTTCTACTCCCCCACCTCTCCCTATCACTGCCCGTCGAGCATGACCGAATTGCAAGGCGCGACGCTGTCGAGCAGCACAAGAGCGCCCGTATATGTCGAAGGCTGCGGCGCATTGAACGTCAAAGCCAACGGGACCGCGAACACCGAAACCAATCCCGGGTTCCTCGTAATCGCCAACGGCACGTTCGAAGTGAGCGGTACAGCCACCTACTACGGCATCATCTACGCCGCCAACCTCCAGAAAAGCACGGAAGCCGTGGTCAAGCTGCAAGGCAAAGCGAACGTCATCGGGGGCATCATCGTCGACAGCACCGGCGGCATCGAATTCGGCTCCAGTGGCGAGAACCTGGAATTCGACTCGCTCGCGATCCACAACCTCACGATCTCCGCCGGTGCGGCGGCAACGCGCAACAGCTTCAGGATCCTGTCCGCGGGCCAGTGATCGCCACGCCAGTGCCACATCCAACCGCTGCGTAGTGTAGTTTCAACATGTGGCGAATACACAACAACGGGTTGTCGCTCCCGTCCCGGACCCAGACCTGCTCGCGGCCGTAGTGCTGCATACGCTCGTGAGCGACGGTCGCGAGGGCATGACCGCCACGCGGGTGGCCGTGGCTTGCGAGCGAGACCATGACGACGCGGACGACGTGAGGGAAGTCGAGAAGGCCCTGGCGATCCTGCTCGAAGACGGCCTCGCCACGCGTGAGGAGGAGCACGGAATCGAGCTCTACCGCCCCAGCCGCGCGGCCGTGCGGGCCGCCGAGCTGAGCTTCTGAGAGCTAAGGACCACACGGGCGCGGGGACATGGGTCGCAGGCACCGGCGCGGCACGGTCGAGCGGCACCGCTACCCGGCAGCTGGCGCGCGGTGGCCCGCGGTGTCTGCTTCCGCTACTCCACGCCATCGAGCAGCGCCGAAGGATGCACACCCAGCGCCCGCGCGAGCTTGAGCACGGTGCGCAGGTTGGGTCCGCGTCCACCGCGCTCATACACGCTTATGGCAGCTCGATCGACCACAGCCTCGTAGCCGAGCGCTTCCTGGGAGAGGCCCGCCTGCAAACGCGCGGCGCGAAGATTCGCGCCGAGTCGCGCGGCCGGCTCTTCGGCGACGCCCTCGTATGACGGCCGTTGAAGGCCGCGAGTGGCCCCCTCCCCCACGCTCTCGAGCAGATCCGAGGGCGTGACCGTGAGCGCGCGCGCGACGCGCACGAGCGTCGAGAGGTCGGGGCAGCGCTCGGCTCGCTCGAGGAAGCTGATGGCGGCGCGATCGAGTTCGGTGGCCTCAGACAACGCCACTTGGGAGAGCCCGGACCTCGCTCGCGCGGTGCGCATGCTCTCACCGAGAGCACGCACCTGCTCGTCGATCTGTGGGTCCCTGGTGTGGCGCATGCGCCCATCATCGCCATTCGCCTACAGAAACACCACGGTAAAAACACAACTTACGCGTGTCGCGTTGCAAGCGCCTATATCCCGGCTCTGTGCGCCGCGCCGGAGCGTCAGACGCGGACCTGGCGCGAAGCGGCGCGATGGTAACTTCATGGGGTGATTTGGGATGTTCGATGAGACGCTTGACGATGCGGTCACCCACGAGCGCATCGCCAAGGCACAGCGCCTGCGCGAGCAGGGCGTCGAGCCCTTCCCCCACATCCGCACGGGCGAGCGCGCCGACATCGCCACGCTGCACGCCACCCACGATCCCGCGGAGCTGAAGGCTGGCGAGCACCCCCGCTTTGCCTACCGCATCGCCGGGCGCCTCATCTCGAGGCGCGGGCACGGCAAGACCACCTTCATGGACCTGCGCGACTTCTCAGGGCAGATCCAGCTGTGCGTGCGCGAGGACACGCTCGGTGGGGACGCCTACTCGAGCATGCTCGAGCTCGACATCGGCGACATCGTGGAAGCGCGCGGCTGTGTCTACGTCACTCAGCGTGGACAGCTCGCGCTGAGCGTGCACGAGGGAACGCTGCTCACGAAGGCTCTGCGCCCGCCACCCGCCAAGTACCACGGCCTCGGCGACACCGGCACCCGCTACCGCTACCGTGAGCTCGACCTGCTCGCCAACGAGGCCACACGCGAGCTGTTCGTGACGCGCGCGCGCACGATCGACGCGTTGCGGGCGTTCATGGCCGAGAAGGGCTTCATCGAGGTGGAAACGCCCGTGCTGCAAGCGCTCGCGGGTGGCGCTTCGGCACGACCGTTTCTCACTCACCACAACGCGCTCGGTCAGGAGATGTCGCTGAGGATCTCCGTTGAGCTCTATCTCAACCGCTGCCTCATCGGCGGGCTGGAGAACGTGTACGACCTCGGCAAGTGCTTCCGCAACGAGGGCATCTCCTACCGCCACTCCCCCGAGTTCACGATGCTCGAGTGGTTGATGGCTTACGCCGACCACACCGACGTCGCGCGCTTCACCGAAGAGCTCGTGGCATATGTGGCAAAGCGCGTGCTCGGCACCACGACGATCGAGCGCTCCGGCGAGCTTATTGACCTGAGCGAGCCGTGGCGCAAGACCACGATGCAGGCGGAGATATCGCGCGTCACGGGCGTCGACTTCCTGGAGGCCGACCGCGACGAGCTGGCGAAGCTGCTCGACGACCGCATCCACCCCGACGCCACCTGGGCGCAGACGGTGCAGGCGGTGTACTCAAAGCTCGTGGAGCCCACGCTCAACCAGCCCACGATGGTGTACGACTTCCCGCTCGACTCCTTCCCCATCACCAAGGCGCACGCCGAGAATTCGCGCATCGCCGAGCACTTCGACGCCGTGATCGGCGGTATCGAGCTCGTGAGCGGCGACTCGGAGGTGACCGACCCGATCGAGCAGTGGCAGCGCTTCGTGGCGCAGCGCAAGGAGCGCATGGCCGACGACGACGACGCGCCCCACCCCCACGACGAGGAGTATGTGCGCGCGCTCGAGTACGGGCTCGCGCCGTCCGCCAGCGGCGGCATGGGCGTGGACCGCCTGCTCATGATCCTCACCGGACACGACACGCTGCGCGAGGTGGCGCCCTTCCCGGTGATGCGCGAGATCCGCGGCAAGTCCTCCGAGGATTCCGACTAGGCGGCGATCGCCGGGAAGCTATAGTCGCCTCAGACCTGAGCGATGAATCACCGGGAGCAAAACTTCGAGGAGCTGCACTTCGCGCCCGCGCCGGCGCTCGACGGCGAGGTGCCGGGACCACGCTCCCGCGAGATGCTCTCAGAGCAGGACGAGCTGGAGTCAAGCGCCCGCTCGTACCCCCGCTCGGTGCCCGTCGCGATCGAGGAGGGCCGCGGCGCGACGATGAGGGACGCCGACGGCAACACCTTCGTTGACTTCTTCGGCGGCGCCGGCGTCCTCAACGTCGGCCACAGCCACCCCGCCGTGATGAAGGCCGCGAGCGAGCAGCAGCAGAAGCTCGTGCACGCGCTCGACTTCCCCACGCGCCCCAAGCTGCGTCTGATGCGAAAGCTCCGCTCGCTGCTCCCCGGGACGCTGGCGGAGAGCGCGCGCTTTCACTTCGGCGGGCCCACGGGCTCGGACGCCGTGGAGTCATCGCTCAAGCTCACCCGCGCCCACACCGGCCGCGAGGCGGTGATCGCCTTCCAGGGCTCCTACCACGGGATGACCACCGGCGCGCTGTCGGTTACCAGCGACGTCGGCTTCGGCGGGCCCGTGTCGTCGCCCGTTCACTTCATGCCCTACCCCTACTGCTACCGCTGCCCGCTCGGGCTCAAGCCCGAAACGTGTGAGATGGCGTGCGCGAAGCTGCTCGACACCTCCCTCGAGGATCCCCATAGCGGCATCCCCAAGCCCGCGGCGGTCCTCATCGAGCCGATCCAGGGCGAGGGCGGCACGATCGTCCCTCCCGAGGGCTACCTCACCGAGGTGCGCCGCATCACGCGCAAGCACGACGTGCCGCTCATCTGCGATGAGATCCAAACGGGCTTTGCCCGCACCGGGAAGATGTTCGCCTGCGAACACGACGGCGTGCAACCGGACGTCATTACGCTCTCCAAGGCGATCGGCGGAATCGGTTATCCCCTCTCCTGCATCGCCTATGACTCGGCGCTGGACACCTGGACGCAAGGTGCTCATATCGGCACCTTCCGCGGCCATCAGGTCGCGATGGCCGCCGGGTTGGCGGCCATCGAGTTCATGCAGGAGGTAGACCTCGCGGGACACGCGGCGGCGCTCGGCGAGCTAACCCTCGGATTGCTGGGCGAGGCTCAGGACGCGCTGCCCTCAGTCGGCGACGTGCGCGGACGTGGACTGATGATAGGCATCGAGCTCGTGAAGGACCGCGACACGAAGGAGCCGTGGCCTGAGATGGCGGCGCGGGTGCGCGGCGAGTGCTTTCGTAGGGGCGTAATCATCGAGGTGGGCGGTCATTTCGGCAACGTCGCCCGCTTCCTCCCACCGCTCGTGATCACACGCGAGCTGCAGCTCGCGGGCACGGAGATCTTCGTGGAAGCGGTGCGCGCCGCCGAAGAGGCCCTCGCCCTCCCCGCCGCGCTGCTCGCGGGCTGAGCTTCAAGCTCCGCCGTAGCTGACCACCAAGTCGGTCGCGACTCCCAGCAGGAACCCGGCAGAGATCATCCACAGGCCGAGCGTGCGGTGTCCGTAGCGGCGCATGCCATTCCAGATCTCCCCGATCACATACAACACGGCGCCGCCCGCGAGCGCGTAGAAGAGGAGCTCCAAGGGGCTGGAGGTGACCTGGTAGCCGACCAGGGCGCCGAGCAGCGTGGGACCGCCGCCGACGAGGCCGGCGAGCGCCAGCCACTTCCACGACGGGCGCACACCGCCGAGCGGACCCACGATGCCGAAGCCCTCGGTGGTGTTGTGCAAACCGAAGCCGATGATGAGCACGGTGGCCAGGCCGATGGCGCCCGCTTTCGCCGACACGCCGATGGCGAGACCCTCGGCGAAGTTGTGAAGACCGATCGCCACCGCGATCGTCATGCCCGTGTGAAGCGCGCGCTGCCGTGCCTCGAGCGTAGCCTGGTCGGTCGCCG
>DATBTP010000023.1:0-6154 GCA_036559185.1 Solirubrobacteraceae bacterium
TCTCATCCAGGGCGGCCACCGAGGAGTGGGAGATCGTGAGCAGCGACTCGTGGAAGTCGGACACGGTGAGGTTCAGCTCGGCCGCCACCTCCTCGTCCGTGGGCGAGCGCTGGAGGCGGTGCTCGAGCTTCGTGTTGGCGCGCTCGATCTCCCTCGCGCGAGCGCGAACCGATCGCGGAACCCAGTCGATCGAGCGCAGCTCGTCGATGATGGCGCCCTTGATGCGCGTGATCGCGTAGGTCTCGAACTTGATCTCCCGCGAGGGATCGAAACGCTCGATCGCGGAGATCAGGCCGACGAGTCCATAGGAGACCAGATCTGCCTCCTCGACATGTGGCGGCAGACCGGCCGCTGTGCGGCCCGCCACGTACTTGACCAGGGGCGAATAGGCGACGACGAGCCGCTCGCGCGCGCGAGGGTCTCCATCATTCTTGTAGCGTCGCCACAGTTCGCGCAGCTCGGACTGGTCCACGAGGACCTGGGGATCCGGGGCGCCGCGGATGCGCGTGATCGCGTAGGTCTCGAACTTGATCTCGCGGGTGAGGTCGAAGCGCTCGATCGCCGAGATCAGGCCACCCAGGCCATAGGAGATGAGGTCGGCCTCCTCGACATGCGCGGGCAGCCCGCTGGCCATCCGCCCCGCCACGTACTTCACCAGCGGCGAGTAGGCGACGACGAGCCGCTCGCGAGCGCGAGGGTCTCCATCGGACTTATACCGCCGCCACAGTTCGCGCAGCTCGATCGCTTTGACGTTCGTCTCCAGGGTCTTCTCCCGCCGATCAGGCCCGAGGGTGACTGCGCGCATAGGCGCTTCTTAGTCTGGCGGACTCTACCCGAGTGTATACCTGGGTTGTCGAGATGCTCGAGTGGCCTAGCAGCTCCTGGATGGCTCGCAGGTCGGCGCCGCCGTCCAGCAGATGGGTCGCGAAGCTATGACGCAGCGCGTGTGGCGATACGTCAGCGGCCACTCCCGCCCGCGTAGTCCACGCGCGCAGGCGGCGCCGCACATCGCTCGTGCCCAGCCGCCGTCCGGAGCGACTGAGAAATAGCGCCGGCTGCTCCCCCTCGCCTACGAGAGCCGGCCGGGCACGCTCGAGATAGCGGCGAACCGCGGCCAGCGCGACCTCGCCGACCGGCACGAATCGAGTCTTCGAACCCTTGCCCTCGACACGCAGCTGCTCGCCGTCGTGGTCGATGTCGCTGACCTCTAGCGAGACGATCTCCTCCGCGCGCAACCCGCAGGCGTAGGCGAGCTCGAAGAGCGCGCGGTCGCGAATATCGAGCGGGCCACCCACCGCGCCCGGCGCGCCATCCCCGCCCGCGGGGATCGAGTCGAGCAGGCGCGCCACCTCCGGCGCCTTCAGCACCCGCGGCAAGTGCGAGCCGCGTCTTGGCGTCGTGAGCAGGTCGGCTGGACTCTGCTGGATGTGACCGTGCTCGCGCAAGCTGCGAAACAGCGCGCGAATCGCCGCGAGCTTGCGCGCTGTGGTGGTGGCGGCCATACGCCGCTCTGAAAGGGACGCGATGTAACGGCGCACGTCGCGCACGCCGACCCCGCGGGGAGCGAGCCCGCGCCGGTCGGCGAAGCAAGCGAACTGGAGCGTGTCCACGCCGTAGGCGCGGCGCGTGCGGGGGGCGGCGTTGGTGCGACGCAGATCCTCGTCCAGCAGCGAAAGCGCCCGCAGCCACGGCTCGGACAGGCCAGGCGTCGTGTCGGTGTCCGCCGTCGCGCTCATCACGCGTAGTTCGCCATAGCGGACGGGCGCCCTGCCAGGACGATCAGCTCGAAGCGGCGAGCGCCGGGGAAGTCGCGAAGAGCAGCGGCGCGAGCAGACGGGCCAGCTCGGGCCAGTCGCGAGCGCCGAAGACGTCCTCGACCTCGCAAAGATCCGCGTTCCACGGGTGCAGGATCGTGGCCGTGGCAAAGCCGCGCTCGATCGCGGCGGAAAGGTTGAGCGGGGAGTCGTCGATGAGGATCTCGATGCCGAGCTCGACGCAGCGGCCGACCTTGTCGTACGAGCAGCAGAGATCGTCGAAAGGGAGACCCAGCCCTTCGAGCCAACGGGAGGTGGCGAGGGCGCACGCGCTAGCGCGGTGTGAGGTGATGTGGATGAAATGGCCCTGGGCGCCCCATTCGCGGATCGTCTCCACGGCGCCGGGATAGGGGCGTCCGGCCAGGATCGTCGCGTCGCTGTGGCTCTCCTCGATACACACCTCGAGTTGGTCGGGACGGAGTCTCGTGATGCCCCAGGTGAACTGCTCCTCGTAGGGCAGCTCCACCCCGAAGCGCCGCAGCGATATCTCCGAGAGGACATCCCAGTAGTGGTGGAGGGTCGAGTCGATGTCGATGGCGATGCGCACGGGTGGGATAGATTATTGGGGTATGAGCGGCGTGGGTGTGCTCCCGCACACCGATCTACAGGAGCCATACGGGCCGCGGGGGCGGTCGTGGTGGTTGGACATCGACTGGCGTGCGCACCAGCGGTGGGTCACGGTCGCGGGTAAAGCGGTGAACACGATCGATCTGGGCGCGGGCCCGGCGCTCGTGTTCGTGCACGGACTGTCGGGCTCGTGGCCCAACTGGCTGGAGCAACTGCCGGTGTTCGCCGACGATCATCGCGTGATCGCGATGGACCTGCCGGGGTTCGGCCACTCCCCGATGCCCGTCGATCCGATCACGATCTCAGCGTACGCGCGCATCCTCGACCGTCTGTTGGAGACACTGGGCGTAAGCGCCGCGACGGTCGTGGGCAACTCGATGGGCGGTTTCGTGTCGGCTGAGCTCGCGATCGCATTCCCGCAGAGGGTGGAGCGCCTCGTGTTGGTGTCGGCGGCGGGCATCAGCACCTATCGCCACCGCGATGTGGAACGGATCGAGCCCTACCTGCGCCGTTTGGCGCCGATGGTCGCCGCCTACACCGGCTGGACCGCGGCGCGGTCTGACTGGATGTCGCGCAGGCGCGGACTGCGCAACCTCACGCTCGGAATGGTGACGCGCCATCCGAGCCGTCTGCCCGCGCCGCTGGCCGCCGAGCAGCTGCGCGGAGCCGGCAAGCCAGGGTTCATGCAAGCGCTCCGAGCCAACATCGATTACCCCGTGCGCGAGCGCCTCCCGGAGATCGCCTGCCCGACCTTGATCGTGTGGGGAGACAAAGACAAGGTCATATCGGTGCGCGACGCGAGCGTGTTCGAGGAGTTGATCCCCGATTCGCGCAAGGCGATCTTCGAGGACACTGGCCACATGGCGATGCTCGAGCGCCCAACGGCGTTCAACCGACTGCTCGCGGATTTCATCGGCGAGTAGGACCGCCGATCCGTCCTGGCTCCCCTAGCTCGTGACAGCGCCCTCGGCGGCGGAGCCGACGAGCTTGGCGTACTTGCGGATCGCCACGTCGATGTGCTCGTCGGCGCGCGGCGGCTGCGTGTAGGCGGCGGAGCGCTCGGCGATCTGCGCGTCGGTGAGCGCGACGTCGATGCGACGGGCATCCACGTCGATCGTGACCGCATCTCCGTCTGAGAGCGCGCCGATTGGGCCGCCGCGAACCGCCTCTGGGGCGATGTGGGCGGCCATGAAGCCGTGGGTCGCGCCGGAGAAGCGCCCGTCGGTGATCAGGGCGACGCTCTCCCCCAGGCCCTCGCCCACGATGGCCGCCGTGACGGCGAGCATCTCGCGCATGCCGGGCCCCCCGGCGGGACCCTCGCCGCGGATCACCACCACCTCGCCCGCCTCGATCTCGTGCGCGAGCACGGCCGCCATGGCGGCCTCCTCGCCGTCGAACACGCGCGCGTTGCCAACGTGGCGACGGCGCTCGTGGCCGGCGAGCTTGACGACGCAGCCGTCGGGCGCGAGGTTGCCGCGCAGGATCGCGAAGCCGCCGGTGGGCTTCAGCGGGTCTGTGAGCGGGCGCACCACCTTCTGTCCCGGTGTTTCGGTCGCGTCCTCGGCGTGCTCGCCGATCGTGCGCCCGGTGACGGTGAGCGCCTCGGCGCGAAGGACTCCGGCTTCCTGGAGGCGGCGGAGCACGAGCGGCACGCCACCCGCCTCGTAGAGGTCAGTGGCGACGTACCGTCCGCCGGGCTGCAGATCGCACAGCAGCGGCGTGGCGTCTGAGATGCGGTCGAACTCGTCGATCGAAAGGGGCACGCCCATTTCACGGGCGACGGCGAGCAGGTGTAGCACGATGTTGGTGGAGCCGCCACTCGTGGCGCCAGCCGCGATCGCGTTCTCGAGACCCCGCTTCGTGATGATCTCGCTGGGTAGCAACCCTTTGCGCAGCACATCCATCACCAGCTCGCCGCACTCGACCGCGACCCGCGGCTTGCGGCCGTCCTCGGCGGGCACCATCGAGGAGCCCGCCGGCGAAATGCCGAGCACCTCGAACGCCATCGCCATCGTGTTCGCCGTGAACTGTCCTCCGCACGCTCCCGCGCCGGGTGAGGCCACCTCCTCCAGCTCGTGCAGCTCGGCCTCGGTGATCTTGCCGGCGGCATGAGCGCCGACCGCCTCGAAGACTTGCTGGATCGTGACGTCCTGGCCCTTGTAGCGGCCGGGACGGATCGAGCCGCCGTAGAGCATCAGCCCTGGGATGTTCAACCGCGCGAGCGCCATAACCGCGCCGGGGATCGTCTTGTCACAACCCGAGATCACCACCAGCGCGTCGAAATGGTGGGCGGAGGCGACGAGCTCGATCGAGTCTGCGATCAGCTCGCGTGAGACAAGCGAGGCGCGCATGCCCGAAGTGCCCATCGTGATGCCGTCGGAGATTGCGATCGTGTTGAGCTCCATCGGCGTGCCGCCGGCGGCACGCACGCCCTCCTTGACCTTGGCGGCAAGGATGCGGTTGTTGAAGTTGCACGGCATCGTCTCGATCCACGAGTGGGCGACGCCGACGATCGGCTTGGCGAGGTCCTCGGGGGTGTAGCCGATCCCATGCAGATAGGCGCGCGCGGCGGCGCGCGCGGGTCCCTCGATCAGAGCGCGAGAGCGGTGCTTGACGTCGAATGGAGCCGATGTGGCCATGGCGCGCAAACACTACCGAGGCAAGTGCGCGCCCGCACCGGCGCCGCACACTTGCGCAACGCCTTAAAGGGCAACCTTGCGCGAGACCGGGTGACGGCGCCGGCGACAGCCGGCCGAGCGCCACCGTTGCCCGTCAGGCGTCAGGGCACACTCGACTACACTCTCGCCGGGTCCTTGCCCGAGCGCAACCGCGCCAGGCCGATCACGTCGACCGGGCCCGGACCCCCGCCCAAGTCCCGCAACCCGTTCGCGACCGCCACGCCCGCGAGTGCCCGCGCGGCGAATGCGGCTTGCAGCGGCTCGCGGCCGAGCGCAAGTTGAGCGGCGAGCGCGGAGGAGTGCGTGCATCCGGAGCCATGGGCGGCGCCGTCCGGATGGCGCTCGCCGGGAATGGCAACGACACGATCGGGCGCGCTCAAGTCGATGAAGAGATCGACCGCCTGGTCTCGGTGCCCACCGGTGAGCACGACGATGTCCGGGCCAAGCGCGAGCACGGCGCGAGCGAGTGCGTCCGCTTCGAGCGCCCCGCCGCCTCCAGAATCCATCACGGGTCCCGGCGCCCCCCCGTGTCCGTTTCGGGCGAGGGCGCGCGCCTCGGGCAGGTTCGGCGTAAGGATCGTCGCCCGCGGCAGGATCTCCGCCACGAGCGCGCTCTGAGCGTCGGAGTCGAGCAGCTGGGCGCCCGACTCCGCCACCATCACCGGATCCACCACCACCGGGGTGCCTTCCGGCAACTCGTCGAGCGCCCGCGCGACAGCCCTCACCGTGTCGAGCGTTCCGAGCATCCCCACCTTCACGGCGTCCACGCCGATGTCACCCACGACCGCGCGCACCTGCGCGAGGATCACCGCCGGCGGGATCGCATGGACAGCGCACACGCCTAGCGTGTTCTGCGCGGTGATGGCGGTTACGGCGCTCATCCCGTGCACTCCGCAGCGCGCGAAAGCCTTCAGGTCGGCTTGGATGCCAGCGCCGCCGCCGGAATCCGAGCCGGCGATCGTGAGGGCGCGAGGCGTACGAACGATCTCGGGCATCGACACCGCCCTTTTCGGTCAGGCCGGACGCGAGCGCTTGCGTGCGGGGAAGATCGTGTAGCTGCCGATCGCGGTGACGAGCAGCCGACCGTCCTCGTGG
>DATBTP010000024.1:0-5918 GCA_036559185.1 Solirubrobacteraceae bacterium
CCTTCTTCGCCTGTTCTGTGCCGGTGCGCACTTCCACGGTGCGCGGCAGCACGGCGCGTATGCGATCGCGCAACTCGCCGGGCGTCACGCCCGCCTTGGCGGCCGCGCTGATCTGGTCGTAGCGGCCGGACTCGCCCACCACCCGCTGGGCCTCCGCGGGTATGAGCAGGGCGGCGCCCGCGCCCCCGAAGGACTGTCCCCCGCCAAACTTCGTGATCCCCACGATCGTGTAGCGCTTGGCGAGAGCGGAACCCGCCACGATCATCTGCTGGCCGACCTTCAATTTCGCTCGTTCGGCTGTCGCTTCGTCGATCGACACCTCGCTCGAGCTGTTTGGGAAACGCCCCAGCACAACCGAGAACGACTCGAAGCGGGGTGGCGAGAGGGACGCCACGAACGCCGGTGCTCCCCCGATTGTGAGGCGTTTGCCCTGCGCACTCAGGAGCGTTGCCGGCGCGAATATCGACCCCTCCGCTTCCGCCACACCGGGCGTCGCGCGCACGCGCGTGAGCATTTCCTGCGTAATGGGCGAGGTTTGGGAGCGCGTGCGGCTACCCAGCGATTGAGTGGGGGTGATCACCGTGTCGTGCCCGCGATTGGCGGTTTGGAAGATCCCCGCAAACGACTGGTTGATCGTGTCGGTGAGCACGTACGTGCCCGCCATCAACGCCACCCCGAGCGCGATCGCGATGCCCGTGAGCAGCACGCGCAGCTTGCGCTGCACGAAGCCCCGTAGCACGAGGGTGAGCATCAGGTCCCCGGCTTCGCGGGGTTGAGGATGCTCGCGGCGATCATTAACCCACCGACTTCATCAAGTCCAGCGTGAGCTCTGTGGTGAGCGCCTCGCCGTCGTGCACGATGCGCCCGTCGGCGAGTAGCAGCAGGCGGTCGGCATAGGAGGCGGCGTGGGCGTCGTGGGTAACCATCACCACCGTTTGCCCGAAGTCGTCGACGGCGTGGCGCAAGAGCTCGAGCACGTCGCCGGATGCCTTGGAGTCGAGGTTGCCGGACGGCTCGTCGGCGAACACCACCGAGGGGCGCGAGATCAAGGCTCGCGCCACCGCCACTCGCTGCTGTTGACCGCCCGACATCTCGGCCGGGCGGTGGGAGAGGCGGTCGCGGATGCCCACCGTGTCAACCAGCCGGTCAAACCACTCCCTGTCGGGCTTTCGTCCGGCGATCGAAAGCGGCAGCAGGATGTTCTCTTCCGCGTTCAACACCGGCAGCAGGTTGAAGGTCTGGAAGATGAAGCCGATCTTCTCGCGCCTGAGCCGCGTGAGCTTGCGGTCGTCGAGCTCTGTCAGGCTCACCCCAGCTATGCGCACGCTGCCCGATGTCGGTCGGTCCAGGCCGGCGAGTACGTGCATCAACGTCGACTTGCCAGAGCCCGACGGTCCCATGATCGCGGCGAAGCGACCGGTAGGGAAGGTGAGTGTGACGTTATCGAGCGCGTCCACCGCCGTGTCGCCTTCGCCGAAGCGACGGCACAGATCGACGGCCTCCACCATCGTCACCGCTCCGTTTGCCTCGCCCGCGAACGACACCACGGGCAGTGTAGTGGGAGTGTTATCCACACCGCCCCTGCTGGGGGTCAAGAGCGTGCCTCGGACGAGCCCGTATGCAGGCTGAGCCGGCCACCGGCTGGGCTCGTGCCCGCGCGCGGTGAAGCGCTCGACTCACCTCCGCGCGTGAGCGGCCGGCGGCAGGTGGAAGAGCCCCGACGGCCCAATCGTGAAATGCGCGCCGGGGAAGTCGGCTCGCGAGAGCGCATCCACGAGCTTTGCGCTCGCGTCGGTGGGGTCGGGGCGAGGGAGGCCTTCCACGAGGGCGATCGGAATCCAACGCCCCGCCAGCACGCGCCCGCCGTCGCCGAGCTTCACGCGCAGGATGGCGCTCTCGGAGAGCACGCCTCCCCCTCCGAGCGTGTGGTAGCCGACGAAGTTGCCTAGCGAATAGGCGATCAACCGTCCGCGATAGCGCTCCACACCGCGGATCACGTGCGGGCCGGAGCCGAGCACGATCGAGGCGCCGGCGTCGATCGCGGCGTGCGCGAACGCGCGCGCGTCGCCGCGGTTCTCCCCGAGGTAATACTGGGTGCCGTGGGGCGTGTGCAGCTGGTTGGCGCCCTCGGCGCCGGCGTGGATGATCACGACCACCAGCGAGGCCCGTTTGCGCGCGCGTTTGACTAGCGCCTTGGCGGCGGGGATGTCGAGCAGGTTGCCGTCGTATGGGTAGGGCGCGAAGCCGAGGAACGCCACCTTCCTTCCCGCCACACGCGACACCGTGATCTCACCGGGCAGGCCGGTGTGGGCGACGTGCGCGCGCCGCAACGCGTCGATCGTCTCGCCGCGCCCCGAATAGCCGTAGTCGAGCGAGTGGTTGTTGGCCTGGTTGACCAGGTCGAACCCGAGCGCGCCGAGCGCGCTGGCGGTGGAGGGCGGAGCTTGAAAGGCAAAGCACGTACCGCTTCCTATCCCGCCGCACTTCGACGGTCCGCCCGTGGATAGCGTGCCCTCGAGGTTGCCGAGTGTGATGTCGGCGTTGCGCAGCGGCTTGCGCACCGGGGCGAGCGCTTTGGCCACGCCGCCCGGCGGCAGTCCGCGTTGGGTGCTGAGCGCGATGTCGCCCACCCACTCGAGCGTAACCGCCTGTTCCGGGCGCGGCCTGGCGGGCGGCGGTGGAGTTTGCGACGGTGTGGTGGCTTGCGGCATCGGCTGCCGCTCAGCCGACTCCACTCGCGGCAAGGACACTCGCCGGGGAGTGGGTCTCGCTGTGGCTGTCCCGTAACTCGGCGACGGCCAAAAGAGCGCGCTCGCGACGACAACCGCCGCGAGCGCCGCGCCAGAGCGCGAGCTAGGCGACCTGGACGTTGACCGCCTTGGGCCCCTTGTCGCCCGCTTCGGCGTCATAGGTGACCTTCGCGCCTTCGGCGAGCGAGCGATAGCCGTCGCCGGCGATGCCGCTGTGGTGGACGAATAGGTCCTTCGACTGGTCGTCGGGGGTGATGAACCCGAATCCCTTGTCGTCACTGAACCACTTCACGGTTCCTGTAGCCATCTCTGTTACCTCCTGCGTGTGTATGTGCTGCGAACGCGGAGATTGCTATGAGCAACGGCTACGAGCGCTGGCACTACGTTTGATCGGGGCGTAGCGCCCCGGCTGATGGCTGCACCATAGCAGCGGCCAGCCCGTCGGCGAAAGGTTGCTAACCCAACTCGATAGCGCGCATGGTGTGCTCGTCGGGGAGCTTGTCGAGCACATGCCGCAGGATCTCGCGTTCGTCGGCCTGCTCGCGCTGCAGGTCACCGAGCAGCAGCCGCGTGGCTGTGTGGGTGATCTTCATCTGCTGGGGGGCGAGTGAAACCGTGAGCTTCCCACTGGGCTCGGGGGTCGCGTCGAGACCTGTGAGGACTTCGCGCGCGAGCCCGCGAATCAGCGGCTCGTGGGCCTCGTCGGAGATGAGCAGCCGCAACGCGCGCGCAACGACCGGCGCCTCCTCGGGGTCGAGGAAGAGGTGGTAGGCGATGTCCGGCTCGTTCGCCGCGTCGGTCATTTGAGGAACTCCTTCCCGCTCAGTAGGCGGATCGTTTGTGGGCGGATCGACGGTCTATTCAAGCTGGACGCTTACCACACGCTCGACAATTCGTCTAGAACGATCGTCGAATGTCGGCATGTTGACGCATCCCTTCTTTACGATTTGCCGTACATGGGGTAGGAAACACGTAGGGTCATCGGGACGACGAGGGTCGTTCCAAGCGGGCAATACAAGTGCCGGTCCTCGAAAAATGCAGCCACTGCCAGACAACCAAGACCAACGGCCACCGCTACCCCCCGAGCCCGCCGGCCAGATCGAGGCGGAGCGGTTGGAGGCGGAGGAGCCGCTGAAGTGCGTGTGGAGCGGCTTTCCCAACTACGATCGCTCCTGCCGTTCGCGTATTCCCGCGAGCGTCGTCGTGAAGGCATGGCACCGAGAGATGCAGCTCAACGGCACCGGGGAGGGCTTCTTCTACTTCTCCTGGCGCTCGGGTGTGTGGCTCGCATACGGCTTGCGCGACGGCGGCGTGCGAGGCGTCTACTGCCCCACCCACTGCTCCGAGCGCGATTCCCGCGAGCCGCAGGAGGAGGCGGCCGACGGCGACCGACCGATGGGTATCGCGCTGCAATAGCATTGCCCGTCCCGTGGCGCGCACCGCTGTAGCCGATCTCAAATCCCACATCGAGGAGACGGTGCTGCTGCGTGGGTGGGTGCACGCGGTGCGCGACCAGAAGCGCATGCAGTTCGTGGTGTTGCGCGACGAAACGGGACTAGCCCAGCTGATCCTCGACAAGGAGGAGCCGCCGAGCCAGCTGAACGAGACGATCTCGGCGCTCACCCCCGAGTCGGCTGTGACGGTCACGGGGCTTGTCGTCGCCGACGAGCGCGTCAAGCTCGGAGGGCTCGAGATTCGTCTGGCTTCCCTCACCGTCGAGTCGCCCGCGGAGCCCGAACTGCCTGTGACGGCGGAGTCGACGCTCGACAAGCGCATCGACTGGCGCTACCTCGACTTGCGCCACCCCGACCGGCGTTTGATCTTCGAGGTGCAGTCCACCGTGGAGCACGCGATGCGCGAACACTGGCGCGAGCAGGGCTTCATCGAGATCCACACGCCCAAGACGATGGGCTCGGCCAGCGAGTCGGGGGCGGAGCTGTTCAAGATGGACTACTTCGATCGCACCGCCTACCTTGCGCAGTCGCCACAGTTCTACAAGCAGATGGCGATCGCGGGGGGCTTCGGCAAGGTGTTCGAGATCGGCCCGGTGTTCCGCGCCAACCCATCGTTCACCTCGCGCCACGACACGGAGTTTACGAGCGTGGACGTGGAGATCGCCTGGATCGACTCCCACGAGGATGTGATGGCCTTCGAGGAGCGCTGGCTCGCGCACGTGCTCCGGGTCGTCGCCGCCACACACGGCGAGCGAATCTCCCAGACGTTCGGCACCACGGTGAAGGAGCCCACAGTTCCCTTCCCGCGGATGACGCTCGAAGCGGCGAAGGAGCTGCTGAGCGTCAATGGCCACGATGTGCCAGGTCCCGATCACGATCTGGACCCGCCGAGCGAGCGCGCGCTATCGGCGATCGTGGCCGAGCGGTCGGGTAGCGAGTTCGTGTTCGTCACCGACTATCCCACGTCGGTGAGGCCCTTCTACCACATGCGTCATCAAGACAAGCCAACCCTCACCAAGAGCTTCGACCTGCTCTGGCGGGGTATCGAGCTCACCACCGGAGCCCAGCGCGAGCACCGTTACGAGCAGCTCCTGGCCCAGGCGCGTGAGAAGAAGGTTGAGATCGGGCCCATCCAGTACTACCTCGACTTTTTCCGCTACGGGGCTCCCCCGCACGGGGGTTTCGGCTTTGGCCTCACTCGCCTGTTGATGCAGATGCTTGGCCAAGACAATGTCCGTGAGGTCACGTTCCTGTATCGAGGTCCCAACCGCCTGGAGCCGTAGGAGCCCTACGGCCACGCGGCGGCGGTCCCTGGCGGTTGCGACAGGTCTATGCCGCCGCCCCCGAGGTTGCGATGGTGTTCTCGAGATGGGTGGAGGCGGGGAGCGTCGGAGGGTGATCGCTCCCCGGCCTTCCACCGGGTGAGAGAGCTCTGCGGTTGAGGCGCAGTTGACGGTGATAGTGGGCGACCAGAGCGAGCGTCGCCGCCCACTCGTGGTGCCCCTCGGCTGTCTTTGGCTGGCTTGTCGCTCTAGGCCGCAATTGCGCTCTCCTCGCACTCGTCGCGGTGGTCGAGGCCCTCGAGTTCGATTTCAAGCGGCGCGTGGTTCGAGGGCCGGCGTCCCTGCCGGTAGGCGTGCTTGACCTCGCAGCGGGTGATGTGTTCGGCGAGGCGGCTGCTCGCCAGCGCGAGGTCAATGCGCAGGCCATAGTC
>DATBTP010000025.1:0-2279 GCA_036559185.1 Solirubrobacteraceae bacterium
GGGCACGTCGCCTTTTAGGATGTGCAGGTCGGTGCCGCAGATCGTTGAGGTGTCGATGTGGACGATCGCGTCGGTGGGCTCGAGGATGGTGGGGTCCGCGACCGTATCCCACCCTCGCTGGCCGGGGCCGTGATAGACGAGCGCCTTCATGAGGGAACCTCCGTACTTGGGTTTAGCGACCGTAAGCCAGGCTCTCAACGAGAGGCGAGCGGGGCATCCGGAGTTGACCGGGAGGTTGCGGTGGGTTATTGCGGATTGACCGCCGACAGCGAGGGTGCATCGGCGCTTGTTGCGCGCCTGACGGGAAAGCGCGCCTCGATCTTCGTGCCGCTGCCCGGGGTCGAGTCGATGCTGAGGGAGCCGTCGAGCAGGTGGACGCGCTCGTGCATGCCGAGCAGGCCGAAGCCCTCGGAGTGCTCGGAGTGCTCGGAGGGGTCAAAGCCCATGCCGTCGTCGCGCACGCTCACCCAAATGTCGGTGTCGTCCTCGTGCACCTCGATGACAGCCCGTTTGGCTAGGCCGTGCTTGGTGGCGTTGGTGAGCGCCTCCTGCACGATCCGGTACATCGCCGTCTCCACCTCTGGGCTGTGGCGCTCCCGCTCGCGCCCCTGCTCGTAGGCGAGCTCGATGCTCACGTCCACCTCCATTCCGTAGCGCTCCGCGCGTTCGCCGAGCGCCTGTATGGCGGCGGCGGCGCCGAGTTCGTCAAGCGAGGCCGGGCGCAGGTCTGTGATGAGCGCGCGCAGGTTGGTGATGCCTTCCTCGAGGTGCTCGATGGCGTTGCCAACCGCCAGCTCGAGCGTCTCGGGCTTGCCAGAGCGCTTGGCGGTCGACAGCCCCACCCGCAGCGCGCTGAGGCTCTGGAGCGTGTCGTCGTGCAGCTCGCGCGCCCAGCGCTGGCGTTCGGCCTCGGCGGCGGCCAGGCGCTGGCGCTGGCGCTCGGAGGCCACCGATTGTGCGGTGGCAACGGCGGTGGCGGCGGAGGCGGCGAAGGCCTCGAGCAGGCGCTCGTCGTCGGTCGTGAACTCGGGTCCGTCGTGGAGGCGGTCGATCGCCACGAGCACCCCGTAGGAGTGGTTTTGGAAGACGAGCGGCACGATCAGCCCGCCGCTTGCCCGCACCCCGAGCGTGCCGAGGCCGTGTTCGTCGAAGCGCGCGCGCGTGAGCGGTTCCTGCAGGCGCTGCGCGCGACGCGTGCGCA
The DNA here is from genome assembly GCA_036559185.1 of Solirubrobacteraceae bacterium. Classification (GTDB taxonomy): domain Bacteria; phylum Actinomycetota; class Thermoleophilia; order Solirubrobacterales; family Solirubrobacteraceae; genus Palsa-744. The sequence goes on from DATBTP010000025.1 coordinate 1,202, forward strand.
GGGCGGCGCTCGCGCTGGAGTCGCCGACGGGCATCTGCTTGCCGAGCAGGCCCGGTGGCAACTCGCCCGCGCCGGCAGACACGAGCAACCGGCCGCGCTGGACGAGCTCTATGACGAGCAGACGCGCGTCGACCAGCGCCCGACCGCGCTTGGCGACGAGCTCGAGGATCACGTCGAGGTCGGTCTCGGCGCCCACCGCTCGCGCGATCTGGGTGGTGGCGTTGAGAGCGGCCACGGTTCGCTGCAGCTCGTCACGGTGCTCCCTGGTGCCCGTGTAGCGGCGCGCGTGGTCGATCGCGAAGCCGGCTAGCTCGGAGAGCATCGTGACGGCCTCCTCGTCGGCCTCGGTGAACTGCTCGTCGCCGGCCTTCTCGGTCAAGTAGAGGTTCCCGAAGGGGGTGTCGTCGATTAGGATCGGCACCCCAAGGAAGCTCTTCATCGGCGGGTGGCCATGGGGAAAGCCGTAGGAGCGCGGGTGTTCTGAGATGTCGGTGAGCCGCAGCGCCCGCGGGTGGGCGATCAGCTCGCCAAGCACGCCACGACCGCGTGGGAGGGTGCCGATCGCCTCGCGCTCCGACTCGTCGATGCCGAGCGTGAGGAAACGCTCCAGTTCTGTGCGCGAGCTCCCGAGGACTCCGAGAGCGGCGTAACGGGCGTCCGTCAACTCGCGGGCCGACTCGAGCACGCGGCTGAGCACCACCTCGACGTCGAGCTCGCCGAGCACGCTGCGCGCGATGTCAAGGACGCCCCGGGCGGCGCTATCCATCAGCGCTTCTCGAAAAGAAGCGCGATCCTTACACGCTTCCGGTTAAACGCCACGGCCAGCGGTCTATTCGATGCAACGTGCCCAGCCAGTGCTATTCACATCCCAAAGTTTGTGCGGCCCCTGAAGCTAGCCTGTGGGTAGTTTAGCGTACTTTTGCTGGATTTTTCGCGGATTGTAATAGTATGTTTGACTCGAACAGTCGGAAAAACACCGTCGATAGATGCGCCCCCTCCCAAACCTCCCGGGGCAAGTTTATCGGTGGGTCTACCCCTTGAAGGTGGAGGCGCCGTGATCCCCGAACGGCTCGTCGCG
>DATBTP010000026.1:0-51363 GCA_036559185.1 Solirubrobacteraceae bacterium
TTGCGTATTACACCAACCACAGGGATAGGATTGCGCACCTGTGGCTCGATGCGCAAACCCGAGTCACTCCTGGAGGCTCATGCGCGCCGGAACGCGCGCGGCGATCAAGCCCGGGAGCGCGATTACAGCCAGGGCGATAGCCATGATCAACCCGAGAGTGAGGAACACATGGGCCGCTCCAATCGAGAATGGAGCGGGGAAACCGGTGGTGATCGTCAGCCAATGGCCCGCGAGAGCGTGACCGTAGACACCCACGAGCGCGCCGATGAACGATCCGACACCCAACATCACACCGCTCTCGAACAGCAGCCCGCGCCACAGCTGGCCTGGCCGATAGCCCTGGATCTTCAGCGAAGCAAGCCGGATGCGACGTTGCCACACGGTCGCGCTGAGCGCGGCGGCGACGGCGAGGGCGGCCGCCACGAGCAGCAACATCGAGATCTGGCGCAGTGTGCGAAGGCCCTGGCGCGCGCTGGCGTCGGCTTCGGCGGCGCTCTCGGCGCTGGTTTGAACAACCAGGCCAGAGCTCGTCCCGAGCGCGGAACGAACAGCCCGCGCCCCTGCCCGCGCGCCCACCCCCGCGCGCAAATCCACCTCGAGCGCCGTAGCTTCGGTGGTTTCCCACCAGCGACTGTAATCCGGGGCGCTCACCGTAATGGTGCCAGCCGGCCACCCCGAATTGGTGGTGATTGCCGCCACGCGCGGGCGCACGATGCCGGAGGCTGTCGGCAGTTCGAAGCTACTGCCCAACTTCAAGCCGCGTTCGAGGGCAAGCCCGCTGGAAACGGCCGCCCAGCCGCCCCGGCGAATCAGGGCGTTGGCTTGCGCGAAGTCGCCGCTTATGAGCTGACTCGATTCGAACATCACGGGATCGCCCAGGGGTCGTGCGCGAACCCACATGCGTCGGCTGCCGATGTCGATCAGCCCTCCCCTATACACCCTCACCGATCGCACCACGGGGCTACTTGCGATCCTCGCCGGGACGCCCCCGGTGGGGAAGCTGTTGGTGTTGAACACATCGTTACCCGCCGTCACCCACACCGCGGCGGTACCGTGATACTGGTTGGTGGCCGATTCGATCCCTCGCAAGAGGTCGTCGCGGGCGCCGCCGATCGCCACGCTCCCATACACGGCCAGTCCCGCGATCGCGGCAAGCGCCACCGAGCGCGTGGTGATCGCGCGCAGCTCCGACACGGCCACGATCATCGCCCCGCTGCGGGTGCGTTCGGCGAAACGCGGCAACACGCGCACGATGCCCGCCAGGACCGCCGGCATGAGGCAGAGCGTGGCGAGCGCCAGCGCCACACCGCCGAGAATCGTGAGAGACGGCGCGAGCGCCACCAGCACTCCGACGAGGGCCACCAGGGCCGCGCCGGCGACACCGGTTCGCAACAGCGTGCTAACGCGAATGAGCTCTCCCCCACCGCCGGTTTCGCGAAAGACGGCGTCCGCCGGCCGTCCGGGACGCAAGTCGAACACGGGCGCCAGCGAGGCGAGCACCGTGGCAAGGACACCGCAGCCAACCGCCACGACCACAACGCTCGCGCGCACCGACTCCTCGGCGCTCATCGGGAAGGCCACGTTGAGGTAGGCCGGCACCTGACCGTAGACGGTGTGGGAGAGAACATCGCCTACCGCCACACCCACGAGCGAGGCGACGAAGCCCAGCATCACCGCTTGCGAGCCGAGCAAGAGGAGGATCTGGCGGGGGTCATAGCCCTGCATGCGCAACTCGGCGATGAAGCGGCGTCGCTCGGGTACCGTGAGCAGCATCGCGTTGAGCGCGAGCAGGAAACCCACCATCACGCTGATCGCCGAGAACAGCGTGGTCGACTGACGGTTGGGCTTGGTGGCTTGCGTGAGAAGCCCGATTTCGTTATCGGCGGGCTCGACGTCCAGACGGCCGCCGGCCAGAGCTCGCAGCTCGCGCGCCGCGAGCGCCTGCTGTCCCGGACGCGGCTCCACCAGCACCTCTGTGACGCGCCCCGATCGCCCGGTGAGGCGCTGGGCTATAGGTAGCAGCGCAACCGCCACCGGACAGCCCGCCAGCGCCTTGACCGCTTCACCGCTTATCACCGCGCCAACGCCCTCCGAGCGCGTCTGGCCGTTCCCGACAAGGCTCACCTTACTGCCCCTGCGCGCGCCCACCGCGCTGGCTACGCCCCCGGGCAGGCCAAGGCCGCCGGATAGGAGCAGAGCACCGTTGCCGAGCTCCTGCTGGGCGATGCCTCCCAGCGAAGCCAACGTTGGCGAGACGCCTATCAGCTGAATGGCCCGGCGGCCGGAGGGGCCCTCGATCGTGACGTTCTGGCGCAGCACGGGCGTCGCCATCTGCACGGCGGGGAGATCTCTCACGGTTTGAGTGAGCCGTTCGGGGAACCCCGCCGGCGAGCGCGCCACCAGCGCGTAGCTGGCGGATCCATCGAGACCGTGAACGAGTTGGCGCACCGAGGTGGTGAGGCTCGCGTTGGCGAGCAGCACGCCGAACACGAGCGCTACGCCAACCGCGATACCGGTTCCGGCGAGCAGCTCCTGCACCGGGTGAGCGCGCAGACGGCGCCGGTAGAGGAACAGCAACATCGTCAGGCGCACCCCGAAGATCTTGGGGTTGAGGAACTTTGACACTATGAGATCTCGGCGAGCTCGACCTCGAAGCCGTCGAGCAGGCGGCCGTCGCGGAGCGTGAGGGTGCGATCGACGTAGGAGATCGCCTCGGGGTCGTGGGTAACCAGCAGCCCCGATATGGAGCGTTCATTACACACCTCGCGCAACAGCGCGAGTATCTCGCGCGTGCGCGCAGAGTCGAGGTTCCCGGTGGGCTCGTCGGCTAGCAGCAGGCGCGGCTCGCCCACCATCGCCCTGGCGATGGCGACGCGCTGGCGCTCCCCCATCGAAAGCTGATCGGGGAGGTGCTCCATGCGCTCGGCGATCCCCAACCGTTGCAGCCACGGCGCGGCCAGCTGGCGCGCTTCGCGCAAGGTGTAGCCGCGCGCGGTGAGCTTGATGAGGGCGTTGTCGAGCGCCGAGGCCCCCGGCATGAGGTGGAAGGACTGGAACACGAAGCCCACGTCGCGCAGCCTGTAGTCGGCGCTTTCGCGGGTGGACATGCGCTCGATGTCGCGACCGTCGAATAGAACCTGGCCGCTGTCGGCGGCCATCAGCCCCGAGGCGAGCAGCAGCAGCGTGGTCTTGCCTGAGCCGCTGGGCCCGTAGAGCGCCACGAGCTCACCGGGCTCGATCTCGAGCGTCACACCGTCGACCGCGCGAACCGTGTCTACCGCACCCGGGTAGTGCTTGACGACTTCGCGCAGCGCCAGCCCGCTCATGACCCGGAGTCGCGCATCGGATCCAGCCGCGGCGCCGTCGGGAAGGGTAGAACCGTTGCCCTCCCCTCGCTCGAGCAGAGTTCTCGCGCTGAGATCGACATGAGCACGTCGAACCCCTGCAACGCCGGGAGATCGTCGCACGCGACCAGCAGCGCGGCGCCACGTTCGCGCGAGGCGGTGCGCAGCAGCTGGTAGAGATCGTCGCGTTCGCTGGCGCTCGGCGTGAGAATCGGGTCGTCAATCACGATCAACCATGGCTCGCGCGCGAGCGCTCTGGCGAGCATCACGCGCGTGCGATCGACCATCGAGAGCTGCGCGGCCGGCGAGTGGGCGTGGGCGGCGCTAACGCCAACAGCGCCGAGCTCCCGCAGGACCCGACGCTCGGCCTGGCGGACGGTGAGACCACCTCCCCCAAGCGACACGGCGAGGTGCTGGGCGACGCTTTCGCCGGGGTTTGGACGCCAGTCGTTCACCGCGATGTAGGCGAGCTTTGTGCGCAGCAGGCGCGCCAAGGCTCCACCGGAGGTGTGTGTGAGATCGTTGCCATCGAACATCACGGTGCCGGTGTCGGGCCGGTCGATGCCCGCGGCGATGCGCATCAACGTCGACTTCCCGGAGCGGCGCTTGCCGTACACGCCTACGTGGGCGCCCGCTTCCACGTCCAGCGAGGCGTTCTCGAAGACGACGATCTTGCCGTTGCCGTCGGGGTATGCCTTGCTGACGTCGCGAATGCGCAGCAGTGAGGTCATCGTGGGGGTTGGCGCGCCGCGTGCTCGGCGATCCGTTCGCGCGCCGCCGACGCCCAGTCGATCTCGGCCCGCAGTTGCGTATACACCGCTTCGCGGGTGCAGTCCATGAAAAGCGCCGGCCACGAGCGTTGCGCGCGGCCGTTGGGAGTTACGAGCTGTGCGAGCGCGAGACACTTCTGCTCGTAGTCGCGCAACGCCACCATCAATCGCGGCGCGTCCTCGGCGCGGGCCACCGCGAGCTTGGCGTGCAACCCGAAGCGCACGGGCTCGCGCGGGAGCAACGTCTCCATCCAGAGCGTAAGCGCGGGTGAGGTCTTGGGGGTTGGGTGGTAGACGATCATCGTGCGCCGCTCGTTGTTCTTGCGGGGCTGCTCGCGCGACTGGATGAGCTCCTCGCGCTCGAGCTGCTCGAGCAGACGGTAGGCGTCGTTGGTGTCTACCCGCCAGGTCTCGCCGAGCCGCATGAGCATTCGGTTGGCGAGGTCGCCGCCGTGACCAGGGCGCTCCAGCACAAGCCCGAGCAGCACACCGCGCATGGAGGCCGATCCCCCGCGCATCCACTGTCGCCTTTGCACACTGGCCTGGGGATTGGCCATGGTTAGAGCTCGCCGTCGATTCCAAGTCGCATTGCGTCATCCATTCGCGCTGCCCTCAGCCGTATGTCGTATTCGAAGCCCTTCCGAGAAGAGAGAACCTAACGATGCAATGGGGCTATGCCATTTAATAGGATTCATCGAATAAACTGTCATCGTGGGTTAGGGATACCGGCTGACAACGACCTCTTCTTGGAGGCCGAGAAGACCCCAAAAACGCGCCTCGCCAAGGCCTCTGCGGCAAAAACCGCAGACGAGTGTGTCAATTGGCCGCAATAGCGCAAAGTCCATGCCCTAAAGTGATTTTTTCGTTGCCAATCGCCCCTGCGATCGCCTACTCGAACGACACGCATTTCCTCGCACAGCACCAGAATCGACGCGGAACTTGACTCCCCTGATGTCGGAAACATTTCACTAAGATTCGTGAGGTCGTTTCTGACTCGGGGGGTCAAAGACGGCTTTCGCGTCAGGGTTGCTCCTCGGGAGTACCCGCGATCCGACCCGCCCGCGGTGCGCATGGCGGGAGTAAGCGTGCCGCGCGGACTCAAGGACGCTTCAGCAAGCGCACCACTTCCTCGCCTTGAGGCGAGAGCATCCACGCGTTGGGACGACCGGCGCCGCCGGCCCGCTTGGTGAGCACCTGCAGTCGCTCCAAACGCGAGAGCAGCGTGGAGGCTTGGCCAACGTGCCGTATGCCGATGCCCACAGCGATCTTGCGGTTGCTGGCGCCTGGGTGCTCGGCGACATACAGCACACACGCACGCGCCCGGCTGGCCCGCGCGTGATGCAGCTGGCTGGGAATCGCCACGCGCCGATGCCGCGGGCGCGAGGAGCGCTCGCGCGCGATCGCCCGCGAGCGGGCCGCGCCGAGTCTCGCGGCCTCTTCGGCTTCGCGGAAACCGAGGTAGGGCGCCACCACAAGCGCCGCGAGCTCGCCGAGCAGGTCGATGAACGGAGGGGCCTGGAGAGCAACCAAGCGAGCATGGAGGATGCCCGCGACGGCGGCTACGGTCGCCTCGCCGGTAACCGGCGGCGGCTGCGCGTCGGAGGGCAGGTCCTCGCGAGCCCCGTCAATCAGGGCCACCAGCGGTTGCAGCAATTCGGCGCGGTGCTCCAGAGCGGCAGGCGGTCCAGCGAGCGCGTCGATAAGGCACACGCGCGCGAGCGCGGGCTCGGAGTCGAGCAGCAGCAAGAGAGCCTCAAGACCCGCGAGCACACTCGATCGCCACGTGCTCTCCCCTTCGAAGGCCTCGCGAACCTGGTTGGCGGGCCACGAAGTGACCTGCTTGACGAGCTCCACGAACGCATGCTCAACCGAGCCGAAGATGTCTGTAAAGGTGACCCGCGAAACGCGCGCCCGGGCAGCCACGGCGCCGATCGTCGTGCCGTACAACCCACAGTCGGCGACGATCTCGGTCATCGCCTGCAGCATGCGCGTACGCTGGATCTCCACGATGTGCTCGCGCGATCCGCGACGGTTGCGGCGCTTGGCCTCACCTACCTTGGCAGGCAGAGCCCAACACCCCCCGCGTGCGCACGACACGACGGGCACTACGGTGAGAACACTCACTTTGCGATGACGTGGCTGGTTGGTTGCCCATCGCCGCGATAGTCAACAAGCCCGCGCGCGGCCCGTCAATGGTTGGCGGGAGTAGATTGGACGTCTATCATTCTTGGTAAGACCGCCTACCGAACACTGCCAACATGCACCTACGTCGTAGCGGGGCTTGGCCGGGCGGGACGCGCGGCGATCGACGCCCTCCTGAGGCTGCGTGAGGCGGAGCGTGTGATCGCCTGGGACCGCTCCACCGACGGAGCCGCCCGCGGCGTGGCGCGCGGGCTCCGCCGCCGGGGGGTGGAGGTGCGCCTCGGGGGCGACGGGCTAGGAGCACTCGAGAGCGCGGGACCGTCGGCAACGGTGGTGAAGAGCCCGGGCATTCCACTTCGCACACCGCTGTTCGAACGCGCGCGAGAGCGCGGCCTCGAGGTGTTCGACGAGCTGGAGCTCGGCTGGCGACTCGCGCGCGGGCCGATCGTGGGCGTAACCGGAACCAACGGCAAGTCCACCACCGCGAAGTTGATCGCGGCCGTGCTGGAGGCGGCCGGCGAGCCGGTCCAGATCGCGGGTAACAGCGAATTCGGTCCGCCCTTGTCCGCCGCGGAGGGCGAGGGCTGGACGGTGTGCGAGGTGTCGAGCTTTCAGCTCGAAGCGACCCCGTCGTTCCTACCCGAGCTGGGGGTGTTCACCAACCTCACGCTCGAGCATCTCGCGCGGCACACCGACATGGAGAGCTACGCCGCCATCAAGCGCGCCATGTTCATCCGCCCCGGCAGGGTCGTTGACACGGCGATCGTCAACATCGACGATCGGTTTGGCAGACGGCTAGCCGCAGAAGTCGTCGAGGCTGGCACGAAGGTGTTGACCTACGGGTTCGACGCCGAGGCCGACGTCCGCGTCGAGAGCGCCCGGTGGGACATGCGCCAAGCGCGCCAACACCTGCGAACGCCCGCGGGTGCCGTGGACAGCACGACGCGGCTCCCAGGCCGCCACAACGCGAGCAACGTCGCCGCGGCATTTGCGGTGGGGCACGCGCTGGGTCTGTCTCCGAGGAGCACCTCGCGCGCGCTGAACGGCGCCGAAGGGCCCCCTGGCCGCTGGGAGGTCCTCAGCGGATCCGAGGAGTTCGACGTGGTCGTCGACTTCGCTCACAACCCAGACGGCATCCGTCGCCTGCTGGAAACGGCACGAGCCGTTACAAACCGTCGCGGTAACGCGGGGCTGCGCGTTGTGTTCGGTCCGGTGGGCCTGCACGAGCCGAGCAAGGCTCGCGCGATCGGCAGAGTAGCCGGCGCCCTGAGCGACCACTTGATCCTTACCACCGGCACGGTCAACTACGACGGGCGACTTGTCCGTATCGGCGAGCTTCGCGAGGCGGCAAAGAGCGGCGGCAACGGCAGCTCGGTAGAGGTGGTCTTGGACCGCCGCGAGGCGATCGAACGCGCGATCGAATCCGCCTCACCCGGCGACATAGTCGCCGTGCTGGGCATAGGCGCGCTGCCGCGTCTCGTGATCGACGCCGCCGGCACGAGCTTCGACTTCGACGATCGGCGGGTTGTGCGGGAAGTCTTGGGCGATCAGCGCAACCGTGCGCGCAGCGCGTCGAACGGCGCCGCCATCACACCCGCCAGCCGGTAGCGACGCGTGGAATGTAGCGCCCGTAGCTGGGCGTCCTGCTTGGCCATGCGATCGCGCGCCTGGACGAGGTGCTCCTCGAGGGTGGCGATCCGGGCGCGGGCGCCCTCCAGCTCGCGGTCCAGCGTGGCGACACGGCTGAGGGCGTCCCGCAGACTGGCCTCACGCGGCTCGTGTTCGGAGCGAAGCGTGTTGGCCTCGAGGATCGCTCGCATCCCGCGCATATACGCCTGCCACTCGAGGCGAAGCAGCCGAGCGATCTCCTCGGCCGCCGTCGGCATCTGACGCGAACGGTCCCGCTGGGTAGCCCGACCAGCGGCAGTTGACCCCGCCGAAGATCGCTGCTCGTCGAGCCGGCGCACGAGCTCCACGAGCTCTACCGCATGAGTGCGTGCGCTGTGATTAGCGCTCACGAGATCGCGGTTGGCCTCGCCCATGTCTCCACGCCAAGCTCGTAGGTCGCTTGCCATCCGCTCGACCGTTGTCGGCCTTACATCGGTTAGGCCGGCGAAGCCATCCGCCTCCATCTGCCAGTAGGACCGCGGCGTGACCCAGCCTCCACCACCGAGTACCCCGTAGATGTAGACGGCGCGACCGGCAGCCATCCCCTCGATCGCGCACCGTCCCAGGCCGACCACGATGTCGGCGTTCGCGAGCTCACGCTCCGGGGTGGCGCTCGGCTCCGAGGTCATCCCCATCCAGGCCGTCTCGAAACCAGCTTGGCGGCACGCTTCCTCGATCAACTTCCCGCGCGGTCCAGCGACGTAGTTGCTGGACACGAGCACACGACGCGGCCTGGGACGCGGTGCCTTCAGGTCGCTGTAGCGAGAGAGCGTGATCGGTTGACGCAGCCTCGTGAGCGGCGGATGCCATGCTCGCGCGCCCATCCATCGGCCCACGCGATCGTTCAACACAACCACGCCGTGACAGACCTCGGGTAGCTGGGGAGCCTCCTGGAGCACGTGGTCACGCGAATGGGCCACCATCACGCGCACAACCTCCGGGTAGCGGACCGCCAACTCGTGGCAGGTAGACGCATCTTGCGCGAGGATCGCGTCGCAGCCGGCTGGGAGATCGGCCCGGCCCAGAACCGCGATGCCCTTCTCACGCGTCAGCTCGGCCATCGTGCCGGCATTGGGCGTGAAGATCGACGCTTGATGACCAAGCCGAAGCAGCTCCTGCGCAACGGTCTGCGCGTAGGTCTCCATCCCGGCAAACGAGTCGAAGTTCTCAGCGCTCACGAGTATTCGCACGGCACCCAATCGATCCGCCGGCACATCGACGCCGAACGTCGCCCCGACAACCGAGCGGGCTTTGGCGACGCACGCGGAGTCAAGGAGATTCTCCGCGAAACAGGCCCTTCACCGCCCGCAGCGGACTGGTGAGGCGCCAGCTTGGCGAATGCCAGACCTCGTCGAGTTGGGCGAGCCTGGCTTCGAGTGCGGCGCCCTGCTGGGCTATCAGCTTGTCGCGCTCGGCGATGGCGCCCTTGGCTTGCTCCAACTCGCCGCTCGCGCGCTCGGCCCAAGCGACCGCCTCGTCGCGGATGCCCTCCAGCTCGCGGATGCGCGCGAGCAGTTTTCCGGTGTCCATCATCGCCTGGGCCATTTCGTCGGCGGAGAAGGGCTCTTCGTGATCCGCGCCCGCGTCTGTCGAGCCACCGGAGGCCGAGGTGGCAGGTGCCCGATTCGAAGCTTCCGATGCTACGGCCAGACGCTCGACGGTGCGCGGCTCGATCCAAGCCGTGAAGCGCTCTTCGCCGTCTGAGAATGGATTCGGGGGCTCAGCCTCGCCCCTGACCTCAGCGTGGATCAGCGCCGCCCGGTAGCTCGCGCGCATCCACGGTTCGATCGGCGCACCGCCCGGCATCGCGTCGAATAGCGGTGGCGCATGCCGTACCTCCCGGTAACCGCGGCCGAGCAGCCGCTCGGCGTACTCCAGCGAGAGGCGTGCCACACCCGGGCGTTCGCGGAGGGTCGGCCACCAAGAGGCCTTTTCCGATGCCGTCAGCCGCTCCGGGTGCTCTGGGTCGTAGGTCATCGCGAAGTGAAAATGACGCAGAGGTCCGCCGTCGATGGTCGGCACATCACCCTCCCACCGCACATCGCGCGTGTGCAGGTTCCAGCCGGCCACGTTGCAGCCGCGGTCGCGCAGGATGTGGTGGTCGAACAGCGCGGGCGCCAACATCAGCCAGGTCTGATCGACGAGTAGCGCGCGCGGCAGGTCGAACACACAACGCCGCGCCAGACGCTCGGCCCACCACTCGAGGAACGGTCGGCCGCCTTGACCTGCGCCGATCAAACCTGCGTTCATAACGCCCGCCCGCATAAACACCTGCTCGGGACTGTCGACCTCCCACAGCGGATAGGGGTCATGGGAGTGCGGCGAGAGCACGAGCGAATGGCGCTCCGCGAGATCGCCCAGGTGACTGAGGTCGGCGTAAACGCATGCGTCGGCGTCGAGATAGAGGACCTGCTCGTGCCCCTCGGCCAGCACCGCGAGCATCAGATCCGCCTTCATCGAGTTGGCGAGCCCCTGCGTGATGTACATCGTCGCCCGCCGGTTGAACTCCTGCTCGTCGATCCCTACATCAGCCAGGGTCAGCGTCCGAAAGGACTCACGCTCGGGCGGCGCGCCACTCCAGTCGTCGATCATCAGTACGGTGAAGTCCGCCCCAGGGTTGTGCGCGAGGAAGGACTCGGCCATCACGCGCGCGTGGGCCATGTAGTGGGAGGTCGTGATCGTGCAGCCGTGCATATTTGCGCTCACTTGCGCGCGCGCCGCAGGATAGTGGCCGCGCTCGCTGTCCCGGCTCGTATCGCCCGCAGAGGCTTGGTGACGCGCCAGCTGGGCGACCTCCATACGCTGTCCATCGAGGCCCTCATGCCGGCCAGTTCACTGCGTAGGGCGTCGATCGACTCATCCCGTGCCGCGATCGCCTCGACCGCGCGCTGGAGCTCGGCCGCCTCTCGCTCGGCCCACTCCACCGCTTCGTCGCGAATCCCGTCGAGCTCCTTGATGCGAGCAAGCAGTCGCCCGCTGTCCATCGCCGCTGTGAGGATCTCGTCCGTGCCGGCATCCCAGGCGTCGCTGAAAGCGGGCGACGCAACTACGCCACCCTCAAGGCGATCGTACGCGCGCCGCTGGAGCCACTCCGCGAAACGCTCCGCGCCGTCTGAGAACGGGTTGGGCGGCTCCTCCGAGCCTCCCTGCTCTGCCTCCACCAACGCGATGCGGTAGGTCGCGCGCATCCATGGTTCTATCGAGGCGCCGCCGGGCATTACGTCGTAGAGCGGCGGCGCCGCGTGCGCCTCTCGGTAGCCGTGGGCGATCAGGCGATCGGCGTACTCGCGCGCGACGCGAGCCGTCCCGGGACGCTCATCCAGCGATGGCCACCAGCTCGCGTTTTTCGCACTCGGCGTGATGCGATGCGGCCGCTCGGGATCGAAGCCGCCGGCGAAGTGGAAGTGGCGTAGCGGCGCACCGTCGATCGTCGGCCTCTCGCCCACCCAACTTACGTCGCGTGCCTGGAGGTTCCAGCCCGCTACGTTGCAACCGCGGTCGAGCAGCACGTGATGCTCGAAGAGCGTCATCGCCAGGGTGAGCCACGTCTGACTCAACGCGAGCCCGAGCGGCAGGTCGAACACGCAGCGGCGTGCCGTGCGCTGTGCCCACCACTCGAGGAAAGGGCCTGACCGTGGACCCGCCCCGAGAAGACCGGCGTTGATGAGGCCCGAGCGCAGGATGATCTGCTCGGGGCTGTCCTGCCTCCAAACGGGATCGGCCGGCTCGCTCCTTGCAATCGGATGCGGGTCGAGAGTGTGAGGAGAGAGCAGCAGCGAGTGACGCTCTGCCAGCTCCGCCAACTCTGTGAGGTCGTCATAGACACAGCCGTCGGCGTCGATGTAGAGGACCGCGCCGGAGCCTCTCGACAGCAACGTCGCGATCAGGTTCGGCTTCAGTGAGGACGCAAGCCCCTGTGTTATGTACATCGTCGCCCTGCGCTTGAGCTCCCGCTCGTCGATGCCCACATCCGCCGGCACGAACACCTCGAACCGCTCTCCGTTGGGAAGCTCGTCCGGCGAATAGCCGATCATCAGAACGGAGAAGCGCGAACCCGGATTGTGGGCGAGGAACGACTCGGCGAGCACACGTGCCTGTGCCTCGTAGTGGCGGGTTGTGAGGGTGCAGCCGTGAACCATAGTCCTCGCGGGAACTGCGTAGCATAGGCCGCGCTCACGAAAGGGGAACCGACCTTGAAAGCAACACCCACCGACACCGGCTCGGCAGAGAAGGACCGCCCGCACATGACGCCCGAGTGGGACCTCATGTCTGAGCGGATCGCCGGCGTGCGGGTGCGCGAGGTCAAGCACGTCGTCACGGCGAACGGCCACACGACCGAGCTCTTCCGCAAGGATTGGGGAGTCGTGGAGAGCGAGGTGGTGCACATGATCCACGTCACGCTGCACCCAGGAGCCACCAGCGCGTGGCACATGCACAAGCTAAAGACCGACCATCTCTTCGTCGTGGGCGGCGCGGTGAAGGCGGTGCTCTACGACGACCGCGAGGACTCCCCCACGCGCGGACAGGTGGACGTCTTTCACCTGAGCGCCATACGTCCGATGCTCGTGGTGATACCGCCGGAAGTGTGGCACGGGCTGCAGGTGCCCCAGTCGGGGCCGTGCTCGTTCGTTAACTTCTTCGATCACGCCTACGACTACGACAACCCAGACGACTGGCGCCTGCCGGCCGACACTCCCGAGATTCCCTACAGCTTCTGAGGTGCCAATAGCCCCACGGCTCAGAGGCTCCGCGAATCGCTTCATCCTCACACTCTGGACCGACGACCCGGTCTTGGCGGGACAGGCCGACCTCGCGGGTATCGACCGGGTTGGCTTGGACCTGGAGACACGCGGCAAGCGCGAGCGGCAGGCAGGCCTAGGCACGTGGATCTCCACACACGATGTGGAGCGACTTCCCGAAATCGGGTCTGCGCTCACAAGCGCCGAGTTGTTCGCGCGGGTCAATCCCGTGTCCTCTGAGTCCGACGACGAAGTGCGGCGCGTGCTCGAAATGGGCGCGCGTGTGCTGATGCTGCCGATGTTTCGCGACGCAATCGAGGTGCGAAGATTCGTGGACATCGTGGCGGGCAGAGCGACCGTCGTGCTGCTCCTCGAGACACGCGAGGCCGCCGAGGACATCGAGCGCATCTGCTCCGTCGAGGGCGTGGGGGAAGTGCACGTGGGCATCAACGACCTTGCGCTCAGCCTCGGCCTGCACAACCGATTTGGGGTGTTCGACAGCGAGCTTGTCGAGTCGGTCGCAAGCAGCGTCCGCGCCGCAGGCCTTCCTTTCGGGATTGGCGGGATCGGGCGCGTCGACGACGCCACCCTGCCGATCGCGCCCGATCTCATCTACGCGCAATACCCTCGCCTGGGCGCGACCGCGGCGTTGATCTCCCGCGCGTTCATACGGCCTGGCGGCGACTCCATTCAGCTCAGCGACGACGTCGCCGCGAGCCACGCGAGGCTGACCTACTGGCGGGCCGCCGGGCCCGATACGCGGCGCCAGGCGCGAACCGAGTTTCGCATGGCCGTCGAGCGTGCCGGGAGTTGGTAGGCGACGTGGCGGATACCCTTCAGGCAGATGCCTGACCATGCCCCGCCCCCGGTCGTAGTAGACCGGGTACACAAGCGCTTCGAGATCCCGCGCGAGCAGGTGAGCACGCTCAAGGAGCGGGTGTTGCATCCCTTGCGCCGCAGCCCCACCGACGTGCTGCGGGCGCTGCGTGGGGTCTCCTTCTCAGTGCCCCCAGGAGAGTTCTTCGGGATCGTGGGACGCAACGGGTCGGGCAAGTCGACGCTGTTGAAGTGCATGGCGGGCATCTACCGCGTGGACTCCGGCGAGATATACGTAAACGGGCGCATGTCCACCTTCATCGAGCTGGGGGTGGGCTTCAACCCGGATCTCCCCGCGCGCGATAACGCGATGCTCAACGCCACGATGCTGGGCTTGAGCCCGCGCGAGGCGCGCAGGCGCTTCGACAGCGTTATCGACTTCGCCGAACTGGGCGAGTTCATCGACCTGAAGATCAAGAACTATTCCTCGGGGATGCTCGTGCGACTCGCCTTCTCGGTGATGATCCACGTGGACGCGGAGATACTGCTCATCGACGAGGTGCTCGCCGTCGGCGACGCTGCCTTCCAGCAGAAGTGCTTCGACGAGTTCGAGCGCATAAGGCGCAGTGGCGCGACGGTGTTGTTCGTGACGCACGACATGGCAGCCGTGCAGCGCTTCTGCGATCGCGCGCTGCTACTGGAGCACGGACGGCCGGTGGAGTTGGGAGACCCGGAGCACGTGGGCAATCGCTACCTGGAGCTCAACTTCTCCCAGGAGGCGCGCACGGCCGAGAAGGCGGCGGCGGAAGCGGAGCTTGCAAGCGGCGAGAACGGGGTACCCGCCACGGCCCAACCCCCTCCCTCGATCACGATCGCCACCGCCACAGACACAAAGACAGGCGAGATCGACGCCGAAGAGAGCGACACGCGCCCCGGCGAGGAATCCGAACGGCGCGACGGCGACGGGAGGGCGGAGATCGTGGAGGCGTGGTTTGAGAACGAGGGGGGCAAGCGCGCCGAGATGCTCCCCACGGGGCAGCGGTGCACGTTCGTAGCGCGCGTACGCTTCGCGCAGGACGTAGAGGACCCGCTGTTCAGCGTAAACCTCCACAACAGTCACCGCGACCACCTTCTTTCTGCGTCCAACCTGTGGAGCGATCCGCGCCGCGGGACGTTCAAGGCGGGCGAGCAGGTCGTATACAGGGTGAGCTTCGAGAACGTGCTCGCCCCCGACCGCTACCACGTGACCCCCGCGGTGGCGCGTCACGGCGGGGCGTGGGTAGACCGTCGCGAGCGGATGTTGTCGATCGTCGTGACGGGCACCCACGGAGCGGAGGCGCTGCTGGAGCTCCCGTACGAGATAGCGATCGAGCGGGGAACGCGCGCTGGCGCCGCGTCGGAGATGGCGCTATGAGTGCACCGGCGAGCACCGCGACCGCGGAGCGCGCTCGCGTCGAGGCAGATGCCCTCGACACGCGGGACCTCGGCCAGCCGATCAAGGGGCCCTCGGCGCTCGGATCGGACCCCAAACGGCTGTGGCATCTGACGTGGGCGCTCGCGAAGACCGAGTTCAAGCTCGCGTTTTTCGGTTCCGCCCTGGGCTATCTGTGGCAGCTGATGCGACCGTTGTTGCTGTTCGGCGTGATCTACGGAGTCATCAGCGCCGTCGCGCACGGGCTCGGCAAGGGAGTGCCCTTTTTCCCGGTGTCGATTCTCTTGGGAATCGTGATGTTCAATTTCCTGAGCGAGGCGACCGGAGGATCGGTCACCAGCCTCCTGAATCGAGAGAACCTCGTGCGCAAGATCGAGTTCCCGCGACTGGCGGTGCCGCTCTCGACCGTGACGACCGCTCTGATGAACTTCGGCCTCAACGCAATCCCTGTGATCGTATTCCTTCTGGCCGCCGGCGGGTCGGCGATGTGGAGCTGGCTGGAGGTGCCATTGCTAGTCCTACTGCTCGCCGCCTTCATGGCCGGGTTGGGAATGATCCTGTCCGTCGGCTACGTCTACTACCGCGACGTGCGCCCGATCTGGGAAGTGGTGTTGCAGACGACCTTCTACGCCTCGCCGATCTTTTACCCGATCACCGCCGCCGAGAAGACATTCACCGTGTTGGGAGCGCAGATAAACCTCGCTCATGTGATGATGGCCAACCCCTTCGTGGCCCTGCTCGTGCAGATGCGTCACGTCCTCATCGACCCGCGCTACCCGAGCGCCGCCAACGCGATCGGAGGCTCCGCGATGCTGCTCATCCCGATCGGCATCTGGCTCGTGACGATCGTGGTCGGCTTCCTCTTCTTCGACCGGCAGGCCCCGCGCGTGGCCGAGCGACTGTAGTGTCAGACCACGAGCTCGACGCTCACGCCGGGACCCACGACAGGTCTGAGCACGCGACGAACGACCTCCGCGTCGCCTTCGTGGGCCAGGGCGTTTACTTCGAGCAGTGTTCGCTCGAGCAGCCGGCCGGCGGCTTGCGGCCCTCGTTCCTCGACTTCCGCTCGATGGCGCCGCCCGAGCCGCTGCTCGCGAAGCTGCAGGAGCTCGATCCGGACGCGGTGGTCGTGTTCCGCCCGGAGATCGTCCCGGAGGGGCTGTTCGAGTCGCTACGGGCGATCACGATCGGCTACCTCACCGAGCCGCTGCCCCGAAGCCGCGGCAAGGCGGGTCATCCCGACCTCGCTTCGCGCATGCGCGACCTGGAAGAAGTGGACGCTCGGAACTTCGACCGCATCGTGTCGTTCGATCCGTTGATCGCCGAGACCGCCGGCAGCGTGCTACCGGTGTGGCGCTCGCTGGCGATTCCGGTGACGGACAGCCTCTTCATGGACGTGCGTCAGCGCGCCCACCCACCCGCGCTGCTGTTCGTCGGTCGCGCCACCGGGCACCGCGAGGAGCTGATGGAGCCGGTGAAGAAGCGCCACCCGATCGTCCACATCGGCCACGGCCTATTCGGCGAGCGGCTAATCCGCTTTCTCGAACGCGCCGACGTGCAGCTCAACCTCCACAACAACCCCTACCCCACATTCGAGAACCGTGTGTGCATAGCGCTGGCGGCCGGCCATCTGGTCATCTCTGAGCCACTCAGCCCGCGCCACGGGCTCGAGCCTGGGGTTCACTACCTGGAGGCCGAAACCCCCGAGCGGGTGCTGGCTCTCGTGGAGGAGCTGATGGCTAACCCGGACGCGTACCTCGACGTGCAGCGTGCCGGCCGCGCGCAGGCCGAGAGCTTCCGCGCCTCGCGCGTGTACCCGGAGCTAGTGCGCGACGCGCTAAAGGACGTGGCAGCACGAGGCAGCGGTCGCCGAAGCCGACGCGACGCTTAAGCTGCTACGCCAGATAGCTAGGAGCCGGACATCCTCAAACTCACAGGGTGCGACTCGAGCCGAAGGCGCGCACGTCGGCCAACAGATCATGAGTCAGGCGGGCGAACACCCGCGACGCTCGGTACTGCTCGGCCTTGAGGCGTCCGCGCACGCGGATGCGTTGATACATCTCGGGGAACCGGCCGAGGCGCTGGAGCGTCCAGGCGAGACCCTCCGGCGAATCGACGTGCAAGTAGTCGATGTCGCGCTCCAACCCATGCGCGGGGATCGGCGCCTCGGTGAGCAGCAGGTGCCCGGCGGCGAGGTGCATCCCCACCTGGGGGCCAAACGCGCCGCCTGGCTCGCGCGAGACGTGTACCCCGACGTCGTATTCGCGCAACAGCTCCACGAGCGCATCGCCGCTCACCCCGTGCACCACCTGCAGCAGATCGTGGTGGTGCTTGGCGAGCATCAGCATCCATTCGCGATGGTTGCTGGCCGCGCCGACGGACATCACGAGCGGTCTTCCCCGCAACGGGCGCACCTCGCCAAACAGCGGGTCGGCCACCGGTGGCGGTACGGCGCGCCACACTTCGGCTCCGCCCACCTTCCTCCCCGTGAGCGAGGGGAAAAACGACACCAGCCGATCAAGGCCGCGGGCGATGCCGTCGAGCCGCTGGTCCGAGTCCTCCCCGACGAGCACGCCCAGAGTCGCGCCCGGCAGCTCGTCCAGCGCATCGGCTGGTAGAGACGTGGGTACGAACAAAACGCTCACATCCGGATCGAACGCCCGTGCGGCGTTCAGCGCGCTCTCGACGCCGGCGCCCGGACCGATCTCCACACACCGGGGGACGAGGCCGTGAGCGGGCGCCGCCGGACAGCAGCCGTCGAGCCACACGGAGGGTCCGAGAAACGCCACGCGCATCGGCTTCGTGCCGAGTCGCGACCCTGGAGGAGAGGCGCTGGGGGCAGCTTGACCGCTCATCGGCACCGGTACGATAGCGGCGCCCCGCGGCGAGGGGCCTGTCCATGTTCTACCGGCGAGAGCACATCACACACGAGAGACACCCCCTCGGTCTAGTCGAGCCGCACGCGTGAAGGTCGCTTTCCTCGTCAACGACCTACAGCTCTCCGGCGGCGTAGGCGTGGTCGTCCAGCACGCCCGCCACCTCTCGGAGATGGGGGGGTGGGACGTCACCCTCGTGCTCGTCCGCGAGGACGACGGGCCGAGCTGGCACGGATACGAGCACCTCCCCCACCTGCACGTGCGCTCGCGCGAGCAGGCGCTCGCCGAACACTACGACGTCGCGATGGGGACCTGGTGGGAGTCCATCTTCACGCTGTTCGAGCTCTCCGCGGAGCGCTACGCCTACTTCGTGCAGAGCCTCGAGGACCGCTTCTACCACCACGAGGAAGCGGGGAGGCTCGGCGCGGCACTCACCCTGGACCTGCCCGTGTCGTTCGTCACCGAGGCAACTTGGATCGCCGAAACGCTCAAAGGGCTCCGCCCCGACGCCCCCTGCCATCTCGTGCGCAACGGCATCGACAAGCGGGTGTTCTGCCCCGCCGAGCGTGTCGAGCGCTCGAACGGCGGACCGTTGCGCATCATGATCGAGGGTTCGCCGGGATCGTGGTTCAAGCACGTCCACAACGCAATCCACGCCGCCGCCGCCATGCGCGAGCCGCATCACGTGACGGTCGTGTGCGGCGAGCGCAAGTCGCTCGGCGAGGTGGCGGCGGATGAGATCGTCGGCCCGCTCTCCCACACAGAGATGGCGAAGCTGTACGAACGCACGGACGTGCTCCTCAAGCTCTCGAGCGTCGAGGGCATGTTCGGCCCCCCCCTGGAGGGCTTCCACAAGGGCGCCACGTGCGTGGTCACGCCCGTAACCGGCCACGAGGAGTACGTAGAGCACGGCGTCAACGGTCTCCTCTGCGACTGGGATGACCTGCGCGGCACGGCACGCCAGCTCGACCTGCTCGCGCGCGATCGCGAGCTGCTGCACTCCCTGCGCTGCAATGCGCTCGACACCGCGCGCTCGTGGCCCAGTTGGGAGCAGTCGAGCGCGGTCATGGCCGACGCCTTGCTCGCGATCGCCCACGACCCGCCGCCGGCCGCGAACGCGTCGAGCGCGCGCTTGCTCGCCGACCTGCGCGGCGGCCTCGAGATCTACCAGAGCCAGCTGCGCGAACGCACCGACTTCGCCCGCCGCGCCGATCGCTTCGAGCGCCGCGTGAAGCGCCTCAGGCACAGCCGGCCCGGACGCGTGTTGATCGCGTTGCGCCGCAATCGCTTCGTGCTCCTCGCCGCGAGGCCGCTTCGCCCGCTGTTCCGCCATCTACGCCGGCGGCTTTCGTAGTGGCTCACCGCGGCGCCGACCGCCGATCGGAGAGCGCCGCGCACAGCGCGGGGCGCAAGGTGCGCGGCCTCGCAAGCGCGTTTACGCGCGGGCGGCAGACCGCCGCCGACACGGGCACCCTCCCGGCGGCGCTGCTCGAGCTCGCCCGCGCGGGTCATCCCGCCCCGCTCTCACCCGGCCGGCCCGACCCCGAAGCGCCGCTGCGGATCGCCACCGTAATCCCGTCGTTTCGGCGCGGCAGCGGCGGCCACGCGACGATCGTCCACTTGCTGCGCGAGCTTCAAACGCTTGGGCATTCAGTGTCCCTGTGGCTCGTGGACTGCGAGGAGCGTCACACGCGCGAGCCGGCGGCGCTCACACAGAGCAGCTTCGCCGAGTTCTTTCACGCCGAGAGCATCGACCTGCACGTCGGCTTCGAGGATTGGAGCGGAGCCGACGTGGCGCTCGCCACCGGATGGCAGACCGTCGCGCGCGCGCTGCTCCTCCCGGACGTCAAAGCGCGCGCCTACCTCGTTCAGGACCACGAGCCCGACTTCTACCCCTCCTCGGCGGAGCGGCTGTTCGCTGAAAACACCTACCGCCAAGGCCTGCACTGCATCGCCGCCAGCCCCTGGCTCGCGGAGCTACTACGCACACGCTACGGGGCGAGCGCCAACCACCTCGACCTGGCTGTGGATCACGGGGTCTACATGCCCACCGGCGAGCCCAAACTCGAGAACATGGTGGCGTTCTACGCGCGCGCCGTCACCCCACGTCGCGCCGTACCGCTCGGACTACTCGCGCTGGCCGAGCTCTCGCGCCGGCGGCCTGAGGTCGAGATCGCGCTGTTTGGCGAAGACCGCCCGCTGAACGTTCCCTTCAGGCACACCAACCTCGGCGTGCTCCCGACCTCCGAGCTCGCCTCGCTGTACTCGCGGGCGACGCTCGGCATGGTCTTCTCGCTCACCAACCCCTCGCTCATCGGCCTGGAGATGATGGCCTGCGGGTTGCCTTGCGTGGAGCTTGCGAGCGAGTCGATGCTGGTTACGTTCGGGGCCGACGGGCCGCCGGCGCTAGTCGAGGCGGAGCCGCTCGCGCTCTGCGCGGCGCTCGAGCGGCTGCTCGACAACGCTCCACTGCGAGCACAGCTCTCGGCCGCAGGACCTGCGACCGTGAACGGACGCACCTGGCGGCGGGCGGCCGGTCAACTCTGCGACGGGCTGCGCGCAACGTGCCTCACATCGCGTTTTGAGGACGACACGATGCGACGCTAACGTGTGAAAGCCCGACGGTGACGCGCGCTCCGTCAGACCGGATACCGCTGCGATTTGCACGTATGATGATGTCCTCGGCTCGCTTAGCCGCGCGTACTAGCGGTACCTGAGCGATTGCCGTCCCTCCCGGTGGTATTGCGAGACGGACTGGGCCAGCACTCACGCCAACCGCCCCAGTGGCTGGGAGCGACGGGGCTGTAAGTGCGACATTTAGGCAGGGTCTCCGGAGCGAAACGAGCGTCGCCGGGAAGACGCGCAAGCGCAGCGTCTGCCCGGGAATCCCCCAACCATCGGGTGGTACTCCCGGCCCGGTCCACGCCGCACGCAGCGGAAGCATTGTGCGTTCCAGGCTTACCCTCGGTTCGGTGACGGGCGATGTCGCGATCGGTTCCGTGACCAATCCGCCTGGCGTCCATTGCGCCGCGCTGAGCAGATAGCGTGGAAGCGCCCCGCCCGCGACCGTCACGGTGCCGGTGTTCTGGTCGATCCTCAGCCCGAGAAGGGCACCTTTGGATAGACAGCAGGTGTAGCCCGATGACTGGCCATCGATCCTCACCGTGGCCTGCACGCGCGCATTGAACATTTCGATAGCGGTCCATTGCTGCGGGAGGCCGGATTCGTGCGTGAGGTAGTCGAGCACACCCACCGGTTCGTGTACGTGTTCGTCCACAAATGCCGCTTGCACAAAGCTCCGCGGAATGAGCGCGGGATTATCTGTGGAAAGACCGGGAAGGGACGGAACGAGCTTGGCGGCCGAGTACCAGGCGCCAGCGAAACCGATCACCGCGGTTGCGACGAGCACGGCGCCCGCGATCCACTGCCACTTACGGCCTGCCCGCCGTGCGATAACGGCGAGCGCCGCCGAGAACGCTGCCGCTCCGACCGTGAGCAGAGTGACCGCAGTGGACGTGCTGAGCCCTGTCAATAGGGTTGTCCTCCCCAGCCACACGTTTGCGAACCAAGTATCCGTTGTTTCCGGGAAGTGAGCGAAGCCATCCATGACCTGCGTAGATTGGGTTGTAGCGACTACACGTGCCACCAGGAGTCCGGCGGTCCCGACCTCGAGCCACCGCAGCTCGCGCCTGGCGAAAGGTGCAACCACGGCAACGGCCGCGAGCGGGAGCAGTGCGACGACGTAGCGATCCTCGAGGTCGCCGCCCTGGTTGATGTATGCGAGCACGACAAACGTCGCGAGCACGAGCAAGGCGAATGCGCCAGTCGCGCGGTTGCGGGGGCAAAGTACCGAACGCACTACCCACGCGATCGCGATCGCAAATGGCGCGAGCGCATAAGCGACCGCAAGCTGCCCGGTACTTGTGCGCAGGTGATCCCAGATGGCAGGAAAGCTCGGTGTCGCCGAAACGCCGATGTAGCCGCTCGTCTGGCTTACGCCATGAGCGTATAGGTAAGCGACAGCCACGCCTGCGACGCCAAGCAGAAGCCAGTGGTCTCGTAGCAGTCGCGACGCTGCCTCGCGCCCGGGCGCATCTCGCCACGCCTGAATGGCAACGGCAATCAAGAGCGCGAGCCCGAGCCCGCCGTAGGATACACGGGCCGTTGCCATCAGGCCGGTGGCCAGGATGGCAAGCGCGTCGGCCTGCCAGCGCGGCTTGAGCAGGCACCCGAGGTAGGCCCAAAACGCGACTGCCGCCGTTAGCAGCGCGAGGCTCGTGTTGAGCAGGGTTGCGCCGAATAGAAGCAGCGGGGTGCAGACCGCGAGCGCTCCAGCGCCGGCGGCCCACCAGCGGCCGAGGCCCACAAGCCGCGCTATGGCGTATGTCGGAATCGCTGCAGCCGCATACGCTGCGGCAAGCGCTACGTGTGCCGCTTCAAGCTGCGTAGCCGTACGCCCGCTCAACAGGTTGCCGGCGGCGAGCAGCAGCGCGGAGAGTCGCTCGGGGCCACGGGGGAAGACTCCGCCGTTTGCTTCGATGAGCGCTTGCGGGAAATGATGGTCGATGTAGCGGCCACCGATGACGTTCAGGGTCTCGTCAAAAATCACGATCCCGTGAATTCGCAGCCCATAGATCGTGGTGAGCAAGGCGGTCGCGGCGACTGCGCCGAGCAACACAATCGCTGGCCCAAGGCGGCCGAGTGCGCGTCGCAGCCCGAGCGCACTCGCTCGCTTTGCTGTGGCTTTTCTGCCTACCTCGCCAGCTTCAGCCCTTTGCGGTCCCATCCTCCGCGATGCCCACCGCCGCTGGTTGACACTCACTTGCTCGGGCCCCCGAGTCTCTCGGCTGCGTGTTCCCGCGGTCGAACGCCGCAGGCGCCACCACGGCTGAGAGTCACGCTCTGGAGCACTCCCGCGACCGCGCCAGCAGCGGAGCGCCGGACCGCGATCGTCCCTGTCGCCTCTTGAGCTTGCGAAGGGATGCACGTGCTGAGGCGCGTTCGGACCGGCGGGCCGCCGGCTGCGAGCTCGACGCGCACATTGGCCTCGCCTAGGCGCACACCAAGCAGCGTCCGCAACGGGTTGGATACGCCGGCAGGCGAAGCCGGCGGCACAAACGTGAGCACTACTGCCAGCGCGGTTCCAGTCCGACCGGAGTTGGGCTCACCGTCGGTGAACGCCGCAATGCGCACCGGGCTCCCCGCCACAACCGCACCTTCGGGCCGCAGTCCATGTGCAACCCAAATGGCGCGGATCGGCTGCGCCGCCCGAGTGAGTGTGAGCAGACCGTCGGGCGAGTGCGCGAGAGGTGTCCCCCGCAGCTGCAGGAACGGGGAACTCGTCGCTCCGACCAGGTACCTCAGCGGCGCCACCGACGACGCGGGCGCCAGGGCGCCGGTCTTGGATTCCACCACCACTTCGGCGCCGGGCAGCGCTGCCATCGGCACCTCCACCGGCGGCAGCCCGAGCTCCGGCAGGCGCACCCAGCTGCGCACGCTGGAGTTCCAGAACAGAGTCGTGCGCAGCTGATCGGCCGATGGCGAGGCGAGCGTAGTCGGTGGCTCGGCGCTCGACAGGTTGTCGAGCCACGCGATATCGCTGTGGCCTACGTGGGAATCGACCCAGCCAAGTGCCGAGACCGAGCCGGCGGTCCGGCCGAGGATCCCGGTGATCTTGCCGTCGATGACGGCGAAGGCGTAGCCGGCGAGCAGCAGTTGCGCGCCGACAGCCACGCCGACCGCCCACCAGACGCGCATCGCGCGACCACGCGACCACAGCCAGGCGGTGAAGGCGCCTGCGATCACTGCTAGGACGGCAAGCGCATCCTGCACGCTCAGGCCATTGAGTCCGACCTCCGCGAACCTCCGCGAGAGCACGTGTGGAACGATCGACTCGACCGGATCAAGGAACGCCGCTTCCTGGTTCAGGGAAGAGAGGAACGGAATCGACGCGTACAGGAGGGCTAGACCCACCCCCACCAGGAGCAGGTCGGACGCACGTACGTCCCGGTCCTCCACCGCCGCGAACATGCCCAGCCAGAAGACTGGGATCACGTAGAAGAAGTAGCGCTCCTCGGTAATCGGTCCCAGGTAGCCACCCT
Source organism: Solirubrobacteraceae bacterium (assembly GCA_036559185.1). Classification (GTDB taxonomy): domain Bacteria; phylum Actinomycetota; class Thermoleophilia; order Solirubrobacterales; family Solirubrobacteraceae; genus Palsa-744. The sequence continues at coordinate 23,889 of DATBTP010000026.1, forward strand.
GGGAGTAGACAGTGAGGAGTAGGAACACCACGATCACGATTCCCGAGCCGGCGAGGTAGACCCAGCGGCGATCCAGCTGTGGGTGCGCCATACGCCTGATGAACCAAGCCACGGAGACGATCGCTGGCAGCAGGCCAACGCCGAGCGCAAGCGCATTCAGCTCGACAAGCAGACCCTCACCCATGTTGGCTGGCAGGCCGCTGCGAGTCACTACGTCGCTGTAGCTGCCGAGCAGCTCTTCCACGTGCGCCTGCCACTGACCTGAGACCTTCTCGTAGATAACCACTGCTACAAGACCTGTCAGCGCCAGCAGCGAGAACGGATATGCGCGTGCAGCCCCCGTAAGGGTGGCACGCAGTCGATCCGCGCCTCGCTCGCGCACCTGGGCGAGCTGAAAACTGCGAAGCAGCAGCGCAAGCAGATAGCCCACGAACAGCGCCGCGAACTGAGCTCGAGTCGCGACCAGCAGCGCGATCGAGATCAACACGAGCGCATCCCTTCCCGGCGCTGGTCGCCACAGCGCCGCGGCGGCGGCTAGGATCGCCCACCAGAACAGCGGGTAAGAGAGATTCTCCGTAAACAGGGCGGAAGTCAACGTCAGCCAGGGCACGGCCACGCTGAGCAGGGCGGCGGCAACAGCGAGCCAGCTCGAGCGAAGCACAGCGCGCGCGAACAGGAAGATCGGCACTGCTGTGCTGAGGAACAGCAGCACGTTGAGGACGTGATCGATCCGCAGCGCCTGAGCTCCCGCGAACTCGCGCAGCGCGATCGACAGCACAAGCGAGTACAGGCGGTCGGTCGCCCGGGCGTCGAGGTCATGAAACAGCGTGTGCGGCAGCCCGCTGGTGTAGTGGACGGCCGACTGCTCGATCAGCGTCTCATCCAGCGCGAACACGGTCACGTGCGCGGCGATCAGACCCACCGCCACCGCTAGCACGAGCAGGCCGGAGGCGAGCGCCAGCCATGGCCCCATACGAGCGAGGCGCGGAGCCCGACCCGTGCGTGCGCCGCGTCGGGAACGCGTGGCTGAGGCCAGCTCCACGTTCAGTGTCGCCGCAACCCGAGAATGCTCAGCAAGAACGACGAGAAGAAGATCTGTATCCCCACGATCAACAGCGTTGCCGCGACGACCGCCATATGTTCGTCGGCGAGCGAGCCAAGACCGTGGGCGATCCAGGTTCCGACGATGATGCCGCCGAGCACGATGCCTATGAGCATGAACAGCCCGCCGAGCAGCAGGCCGTGCTCCAACCGAAAGCGCGCCCGCATCTTGTCGAACCACGGATCGCGCTCTTTCATGAAATAGGTGCCGTAGGCGTGGGCGCACAACCCGAGCGCGAGCACCTGCGTGCCCACCACCATCAGCAGCGCCCCGCCGATCAGCGCGTGGATGCCCCATGCGCGCCCGAAGAAGTCCAAGCCTCCACCCACGAGCACCACGATCAGCGTGCCCACCCCCGCGAGCAGCGTGCCCGGCACGATGAAGAGGTGTGTGGGGCTGTGCACGAGCAGGAAGCGCAGATGGCGCCAGCCGTCGCGGAAGCTCGACAGCTTCGACTCGCCGCCGCGCGGGTGGTATTCGATCGGGAACTCGGCTATGCGCAAGTTCTCCTTGGAGGCGCGGATCACCATCTCTGAGGCGAACTCCATTCCGGTTGTGCGCAAGTCCAAGCGTGACAGCACGTCGCGACGCAGCGCCCGCATACCGCAGTGGGCGTCCTTTACGCCGGTGCGAAAGAAGGCGTTGAGCAGGCCCGTGAGGATGGGGTTTCCGATGTAGCGGTGCATCCACGGCATCGCGCCCGGCTGGATGTTGTCCATGCGGTCGCCCATCACGAGCTCCGCGCCACCGTCGAGCTCGGCGACAAAGCGGGGGATCTCGTTGAAGTCGTAGGTCAGATCGGCGTCAGCCATCACGATGTAGCTGCCTCGCGCGGCCGCGAAGCCCGCGAGGTAGGCGCTGCCATAGCCGCGTCGAGGCTCTAAGACCACACGGGCGCCCGCCGCCGCGGCAAGCGCCGCCGAGGCGTCTTCTGAGGCGTTGTCCACCACCAACACCTCGCCGTCGATTCCGCCGCGCTTGAGCACCTCGAGCGCCGTGGTCACGCACAACTCGATGTTCTCCGCCTCGTTCAGGCACGGAATCACCACCGACACAAGAAGCGATCGAGGCCGCTCGGCGCCGTCGTCGATGGTTGGCTTGGTCTTCTCTACGGTGCTCATAGCTCTATCGGCCCGCTCCCACCGCGTGCCCGCTCGTTTGTGGCCTAGACCTTCACCGCCGTAACCCACGACAGACCGCAAAGTGGCGCCCCGCCACCCTGGAAACGGCGCGCTGGCGGCTTTGGATGCTACCGCAAGGACCAGCGTCGACCTAACCTGAGCGTGCGAGCCTCCGGCGACGACACCGCTCGTGACGACGCGTCTGTCAGAGGGCAGGCTCGCGGTTGATCAGCCGCGCCGTGTCGGTCGCGTAGCGAAGCTCGAACCTCCGCGGATCGGGATTGATCGGCTTGGTGGTCTCGAAGCAGATCACGGCGATCCTCTCCAACAGGTCGGGCTCGATCGCCTGTACCGTCCTGTTCTCGAGGCCCTCGGTGTCGAGCTTGAGCATGTCCACCCGCCCATCGAGCTCGATGACTGTGCGCAGAACGTCGTTGATGCTCAGGCAATCCACCTCGATCTCCTGTGCGTGGCGCAGACCCACACCGCCGTAGCGACCGGTCGGATCGAGCCCGAAGCTCACCCTTCCCGCACGGTCTGAGACCGCGGCCTCGGTGAGCACGTAGCGCTCGCGGTAGCCCTCGAGGTTCGCTCGCAGGCGTTCGACATTGCGCGGGTCGGGCTCGAACAGATGGCAACGCACGTCGGGAGAGCGCGTGAGGAAGTACAGCGCGCTGATACCGATGTTCGAGCCGACGTCTACCACCGTGCGGGCGCCCGCCCGCAAGCGGTAGTCCAACCGACAGAAGATCTCGTTGACGGTGAACACGTCATGGTGGCTGTAGAGCGTGGGCGCGATCACACCGGCGGGCGTGTTCACCTCACAGCGAGAGGGGTACTCGCCTCGGCCCAGGAAGTAGCGCCCGGCGAAGTCCACCGGCCGGCGCACCGTCCGAGGCATGCGCCAGAGCGCGCGGTAGTTGTCCGGTTCCATGGCCTGCGCCAGCACGAACCCCGGCGATCTATCACCGAGCATCCCGCGAGTATCCCAGACCCGCCCCAACCGCCAGGCTCCCCGAACCAGCGACCCACGAGGACTCCATACCGGCCCCAATCGCCAGGCTCGGACCGGCGACCCGCGAGGACTCCATCTCCGCCCCGACGACCGGGCCATCCTGTGTGTCCACCACCCGTCTGCACCCGCCGACAGGCCTTTCCTGGCACTCTCCCCGACGATGCGCGTTTGCCTGATCTACGACTGCCTCTACCCCTACACGGTTGGGGGCGCCGAGCGGTGGTATCGCAACCTGGCCGAGCGCCTGGCGGCGGAGGGGCACGAAGTCACCTATCTGACCTTGCGCCAGTGGAAGCACGGCGAGCACGTAGACCTCGACCCGCGCGTGCGCGTGGTGAGCGCCGGGCCGCGCATGAGCCTCTACGTCGGCGGACGCCGGCGCATACTGCCACCGCTCGTGTTCGGCGCGGGCGTGCTCTGGCACCTTGTGCGCCACGGACGGCGCTACGACGTGGTTCACACCTGCTCGTTCCCCTACTTCTCGCTGCTCGCCGCCGGCGCCACGCACCGGTTGGGGCGCTTCGAGTTGGTGGTCGATTGGCACGAGGTGTGGAGCCGCGACTACTGGCTCGAGTACCTCGGCCGCGCCGGCGGGCGCATCGGCTACGCGGTCCAACTCGCTTGCGCGCGCCTGCGCCAGCGGGCATTCTGCTTCTCGCGCCTGCACAGCGAGCGTCTGCGCAAAGAGGGACTGCGCGGCGAGGTGACGGTACTCGAAGGCGAGTATGCGGGCCCGCTGGATACTCCCACCGCCCGCCCCGCCGATCCCGTAGTCGTGTTCGCCGGGCGCATGATCCCCGAGAAGCAAGCGCCGCTCGCGGTGGCCGCGTTCGCGCGCGCCGCCGAGCTCGTCGAGGGTCTGCGAGGCGAGTTCTACGGCGACGGCCCCGAGCGCGAGGCCGTGCTGCGCGCGATCGTCGAGCACGGGCTCTCCGAGAGGGCGACGGCGCCCGGTTTCGTCGACGCCCGCACCCTCGACGCGGCGCTCTCTCGAGCGCTGTGCATGCTCTCCACCTCGCGGCGCGAGGGCTACGGCATGGTGGTGATCGAGTCCTGCTCCCACGCCACCCCGGCGGTGGTCGTGGCGGGCGAGGACAACGCCGCCACCGAGCTGATCGAGGAGGGCGTCAACGGCACGATCGCCCTGGACGCGGACCCGGACACCGTCGCGCGGGCGATCCTCCGAGTCCACGATGCGGGGATGGCGATGCGCGCGAGCACCGCCTCCTGGTTTGCCGAGAACGCCGAGCGCCTCTCGCTCGAGTCCTCGTTGCGCGCGGTTCTCGCAAGTTACGGGGCCACCGCTCGCTAGCCTCTTGGCTCACTGATGGGCATCCACCGCAACACCGCAAGATGAGCGACGCGTCCGTGCGTGTTGGCGTGGCCGGCCTCGGCTACTGGGGCCCCAACCTGGCGCGCAACTTCGACGCGCTGCCGGGCGTCGAGCTCGCGTGGTGCTGCGACGCCCAGGCCGAGCGCCGTGAGCGGCTGGCTGCGGTGCACCGCTCGACGCGCTTCACGGGCGAGCTGGAGGAGCTGCTCGCAGACCCCGAGCTCGACGCGATCGTGCTCGCCACGCCCGTGCCCACACACGCGGAGCTAGCCCAGCGGGTGCTCGCGGCGGGCAAGCACTGTTTCGTCGAGAAGCCGCTCGCGCAGTCGGTCGCCGACGCACAGGCCACAGTGGACGCCGCGCGCGAGTCGGGCAAGTTGCTGATGGTGGGCCACCTGCTCGAGTACCACCCGGGGGTGCGCCTGCTCAAGGAGGCGCTCGACTCGGGCGAGCTGGGCAAGGCGCTCTACATCTACAGCAACCGCCTCAACCTCGGCCAGCTGCGAAACGACGAGAACGCGCTGTGGAGCCTCGGCGCGCACGACGTGTCGGTGGTGCTCGCGCTCGCGGGCGAGGAGCCCAGCGAACTGGCCGCGCGCGGCGAGTGCTACATGCGTAAGGGCATCGAGGACGTGGTGTTCGCCTTCATGCGCTTTCCCTCAGGGCTCGCCGCCCACCTGCACCTGAGCTGGCTCGACCCCCACAAGGAGCGCCGCTTCACGGTGGTGGGCTCCAAGCGCATGGCTACCTTCGACGACATGGAGATCGAGCGCAAGGTGACGATCTACGACAAGGGCTTCGACGAGAAGACCGACAGCTACGGCGAGTACATCACCCGCGCGGGGGAGATCCGCTCGCCGCGCGTCCCCAACTCGGAGCCGCTGCGCCTCGAGTGCGAACACTTCGTCGACTGCATCCGCGAGAACCGCCCGCCGCTCTCAGACGGCGAGAGCGGGCTGCGCGTCGTGCGCATCCTCGAGGGCATGCAGCGCGAGCTGGACGCCTCACGGCGCACCGGCGCCGCTCCCGCTTCATAGCGCCGGCGGTCAGCGCGGAAGATCGTCCGGAGCCGTATCTCCTCGAGGCTCCCGGCCCCTTTCACCCTCCAGTCTCATTGGTCCACAGCGTCGCGAATCGCTTCGGTCACCTCGCCGGCCTGCTCCGCGGTGAGTACCGGGCTCATCGGGATCGCCAGGTGGGTGCGGGCGAGCTCGTCGGTGACGGGCAGCGAGACGCCCGCCGCGTAATCCACCATCGCGGGCTGGCGGTGGACGGGGGTGCGGTAGTAGGCCTTGTGACCGTGGCCCGCGGCGGCGAGCGCGGCTTCGATCGCCTCGATGCGCTCGTGGCGGACCACATAGAGGTGCCACGCCGGACCGCATCCCTCTACGGCTAGCTGCGATTTGACCAGCCCACCGAGCCCTGCCTGCTCGTAGTGGGCGCCGGCGGCTCGCCGTCCCTCGGCCCAACCGTCGAGATGGGGAAGCTGCACGCGTAGGATCGCCGCCTGCAACTCGTCGAGGCGCGAGTTGTAGCCGACGTGCTCGTAGCTCACCTTGTCGTGGGAGCCGTGGAAGCGCAGCATCCGCACGCGCTCCGCGATCTGCTCGTCATCGGTGGTCACCGCCCCCCCGTCGCCGAAGCAGCCGAGGTTCTTGGAGGGGAAGAAGCTGAACGTGGCGGCCGTCCCGAGCGCGCCGGGGCGACCTCGCGGCGAGAGCGAGCCGGCCGCCTGCGCGGCGTCCTCCAGCACCGGCACCCCGAGCGCCGCGACCTCTGCGACGGGGGCGACGTTGCCGAACAGGTGCACCGCGATCACCGCCTTCGTGCGTGGGGTGAGCGCGGCCTTGACGGTGTCCGGCGTCACGCAGTAGGTGTCGGGGTCGACGTCACAGAACACCGGCCGTGCTCCCGTCGGCGGGATCGCCTCCGCGGAGGCGTAGAAGGTGAAGGAGGGCACCACGACCTCATCGCCGACACCGACGCCCATCGCCCGCAGCGCGATCGTGAGCGCGTCGGTGCCGTTTGCCACGCCGATCGCATGGCGGGCGCCGCAGTAGGCGGCGAACTCAGCCTCGAAAGCGGCGACGTTGGGCCCAAGGATGAAGCGCGAGCCCTCCACCACGGCGGCCATACGCGCCAGTATCTCCTCGCGCAAGGGGGCAAGCGGCGTGGTTGTGTCAAAGAGCGCGACCGGCATACCCGCCACAGGCTATGGCACGGCACGCGCGCACAACGTGCGACACGGGGCGCCGGCCCACCGCCCATGAAGGCGGCCGCGGCTGGGTGTGGCCATCAGCAGACGTTCCGAACATGGTTCAGAACGACACGCTCAGCGCGACGCGCTGTCGAGCACATGCTCGTATATCGCGCGCGTGCGCTCGAGGAAGACCTCCACGCCGAACTCGCGCACCGCGCGCTCGCGCGCCGCCGCTCCGAGACGGACGCGGAGCGCCGCATCGCCGATCAGGCGACGAAACGCCTCGGCGAGCGCGGAGGGATCGTCGAGCGCCACCACAAGACCGGCCTCCCCCACGACCTCGGGGTTGCCCGACCCGTGGCACACGACCGCGGGCAAGCCCCACGCCATCGCCTCCAGCAACGCGAAGGACAGGCCCTCCCGCGCGGAGGGCAACACGAACACGTCGGCGGCCTCCAGCAGGAGTTGCACGTCCGAGCGAAAGCCGAGCGGCCGTACGGCGGGCCCCGCCGCCGCGCCCACAGCCCCCGCCAGAGGACCGTCCCCGGCTAGCGCCAACACCACGGGGAGGCCCTGCTCGGCGACCGCCTGCGCCGCGGCGATCGCCTCGAGCGGGCCCTTGCCGGCTTCGAGCCCTCCAACGAAGAGAAACAAGACCTCCTCCCCGCTCACGCCCAACCCAGCGCGCGTTTCCTCACGTCGGCGGGGGCTCGACACGGGAGCCGCGGACACGCCGTTGAACACCACCACCAGGCGCTCGCGCAATCCGGGCTCGAGCAACACACAGAGCTCCTCGCGCTCGGCCTCCGAGGTGCATATCGTGACGAGCGCGCTCCCCACCGCCGCCCGCAGGGCGGCCACGAAAAACGGCCGCGCGAAGCGCCCTATGCGGCGTAGACGAGACAGCCCGTGGCTGGTGATCACTCCCCGATGGCGCCTGAGCAACGCCACGCTCAGCGCGGCCGTGACATCGCCGTGAACGTGCACGATGTCCACGGCCGCCGCTTCGCGAGCGATCCCACGCCAGCGACGGACGATCGCCGGGACGGCGCGCAACGGCGAAGGACCGGGACTGAGCGCGACCCGCCGGTGCTCGTATCCAGGCATGTCATCGAGCAGATCCACGTAGGTCTCTCCGCCACCACCGGGATGGGGCAGCACGTGTAGCACGCTCGGCATCGCGCCGCAGATTAGCCGGGCAGCCGACGAGAGATCTCTCCGCGCCCCACCGAGCGCACCTCGGGGACCGCGCGTGTCTAGCATGCCGCCCCATGCCCTGCACGATCGACGTCGTCATACCGGTCCTCAATCGCTATGACCTCACGGAGCGATGCCTGTCGCTTCTGAGCGAGCAAACCGTGGCCCACCGGGTGATAGTGGTGGACGACGGCTCTACCGACGGCACGCTCGAGCGCCTGCGCGAGGACTGGCCGGGGGTGTCGGTTGTGAGCCTTGGCGCCAACCACGGCTTCCCGAGGGCATGCAACCGCGGCGTGGGAGAGGGAGAGGGCGAGATCGTTGTGCTCCTCAACAACGACGTCGAATGCCCTCCCGACTTCCTCGACCGTCTCACGAGCCCGCTGCGTGACCAGGCCGTGGGATCGGTGGCGGCGCTCCTGCTCCAACCCGGCGGTGAGCGGATCGACGGCGTCGGCCTGTCGGCGGACGTCACGCTGGCGGGATTCCCGCGGCTGCGCGGCAAGCCGCGCACAGCCGCCGAGGAGGCCTACCCCGTCCTGACTGGACCGGCGGGCGCGGCCGGCGCCTACAGGCGCACCGCCTGGGAAGAGGTCGGCGGCCTCGATGAGGCCATCTTCGCGTACATGGAGGACCTCGATCTGGCGCTGCGATTGAGGATCGCCGGCTGGCGCTCGGTGGCCGCCCCGGCCGCGGCCGGCGTCCATCTGGGCTCGGCGACCTACGGACACCGCTCGGCCGGGCAGCGCCGCCACGGCGGATTCGCCCGGGGGTATCTGTTGCGGCGCTATGGGCTCCTGCGCGGACGCTACGCGCCACGCGTGCTGTGCACAGAGGCGATCGTCGTCCTCGGCGACCTGACCATCTCCCACGACCTCGCCGCGCTGAGGGGCCGCGTAGCCGGGTGGCGCGCCGCTCGAGCCCAACCGCGGCTGCCCCGCCCACCGGCCAAAGCGATCGAGGCCGGCATCGGCTTGCGCGAGTCGCTGACGCTCAGGCGCGAGGTCTACGCCCGCGCGACGCGCTGAACGCGAGCGCCACGCGCCTCACCCCACCTTCGCCTCGCCTCGCCTCGCCTCGCCTCGCCTCGCCTCGCCGGCGGCCTATACAGCTCTATCGGCCTGTGGGCTCGACGCCGATACGCACGCGCGCGCACTGTGGCACAGCTAGCTCGCGCGGGATCGCGCCCCGGCGGGTGTCGTCGGACTCGGTGAGCGAAAACGACAGTCTCAATAGCCAACGCTCCCCTGCGGGAGTCCACGTGACCAGTCCCAGCAGCCGGGCGCACGCCTGATCGACTTCGACGCGGACCGTGCGCTCGGCGTCTCCAATCAGCACCACACCCTCGGTCACCCCGAGCCCCTGCCGGCACGACACCAGGGCCGATACCGCGCCACCGTGATCGAACGCGGGGCCCACCACCCTGTGGGTCTCGAGCGTCGCCCCACCGTTGTGGGTCCCGTACCAGAGCGTCTCGGTATCGAAAGCGTCCGGCAGGAGCGTCACGTGGCCGAGCCGCAACGAGCCGGGCGGCAGCTCGCTCCAGTGAAGCGCCCACTCGAGCTCCACGCCCGCCGCATCCAACCGCACCGCCTTCTCGATCGGCCCCTGCTCTGTTGGGATCCGGGCGAGCACGCAGAGGCGACCCTCCTCGTCGAGCCCCACGGACGGATCCACCGGCGCCAGGTCGGTGAGCTTCTGGCGCGCCGGCGCCTCCTGCACCAGGTGGCCGCTGTAGAAGTCAGCGCCCAGCTCGATCGTATGAAAGTAACCGTGCTCGATCGTCCCGAGGAGGGGACGATCGCACACGCGAGCGTCGGTCAGCGCGTCGATCGCCAAACCGCGGCGGGTATTCAGGCGCAGCGCGAGCTCGCCCGAGCGCAGCTCCAGGAAGCTCCCGTCCCGACGCACCCCAGCAAGCGGCTCGAGGTCTCGGCTCGGAGAAGGCGCGGCGGCGAGCGACGGTCGGTCGGTGGGCGCCACCACGGATGACCGGCGCTCCATCTCGCTCAGACGCTCTTGATAAGCGCTCCAGCGCGACTCGGTGATGTGGGTGCGAAAGTCGCTGGCCCACAGCTCGCACAGCTCTCGCCACACCTCCGGGTCCTCACAGCCCTCGGCCCTCAGCCGATCGTAGATCCGCCAGCAACGAGTGTTGATGCCGATGTCGTCGCGTCCGCTGACCGCCCACCGCGTGACGTTGTACTTGTTCTGCTTCTTCACCGGTATCGGCTGGTCGACGGCCTCGAGCGCGAGCTCGTGACCGGCCAGCGGCTCCTCGAGCGCTTCGAGCAGCTCCGAAGGCAGCGCCGGCACGCCCACGCCCGCCTCGCCCAACGCCTTCAGGCCGGCGGCCACGCGCCCCCACTCGCCCTCTTGGAGCTCCGGCTCGGCGAGGAAGCGACCGGGCCTGTGGTCGAACACCTCGGCGTCGTTGGCGTAGAGCATGAGCGCGCCCCCCCTATCGCCCGCGGCATCGCGCACGAAGTCGACGTAGCGCTCGATCGACAGCTCGCCGTGTGCGAAACGCTGGAACTTTTGGAAGGCGATCGACTCGCTCCACACGACCGGTATCGAGCGTCCGCCGCCCATAGCCCGCTGTGGGTGACGGCGGTACTCGAGCGGCCAGTCGTGATGGGAGCGGTACGCGTTGTCCCAGTCGACGATCATCGCCTCGTAGCCGGCGTCGAGATACAACGGCACGAGACCGGGTGAGAAGACCTGCTCGCATACGAGCGCCATCCTCGGCCTCACGCCGAGCAGCTGGGCATACACATCGAGCCCCAAGCGCAGGTTCCACGCGTTTACATCGGCGGGAAGCAGCGGCGCCGCGCACTGCGCGTGGGCGCTCCCCACCAGCTCGAGCCGCCCCTCGCCCAGCAGCCCGCGCGCCCGCGCGATCCACCGGGGATCGACCGCGGCGATCCGCCGCAACGTCCAACCAGTCGCCTCCACCGCGATCGGGAAGCCGGCCTGCTCCACGAGATCGAGCACCGGGTGGTAGCAGCGGCGCACCACCTCCGCGTGCGCCTCTTCCTCGAGCGAGGAGAACGCGAGGTTCAGGTGAAAGAGACAGATGAGCCTCGCCTGCTCGGTGACCGCCGCCGCGCCCGGCGCCGACGAGCGCGTACCACCCGCCTGCGGCTTCACCGCCTTCGACTCAGAGGACACCGGCGGACTCCGGCGGCCAGCGACTGGGGTCTAGCAGCCAGTCGGGGAGATCGGGGGCGGCCAGCTCGAGTGTCGCGACCGCGTCCTTGAAGCGCTCAGCCCCCTCGAGCAGCGCGATCAGCTCCGACTCCTCGCGCGGGCCGAGCAGTGCACACGCGATCCCGGGTCGGGAGAGCGCGAACGCGACGGCGGCGCCGGGGAGCTCCTCCCAGCTCGCGCCGAGCGCTACACGCACGGCGTCGGCCTCTGCCGCCAGGACGCCGTAGCGACCGTTCATCCCCCGCCCCGCTGGGCTCAGCACACCGCGCAACAAGAGCGAGCGCGCGACCACAGTCGTACCCGCGGCGATCGCGGCCGGCAGCACGGCGCGCTCGGCGCGCCTGTCGAGCGCGCTGAAAGCCACCTGGACGAGCTGAAACGCCGGGCTCGCGATCACCGCGAGGGCGTTAGCTTCACCGTAGACGGTGGCTCCCGTCATTCCCACCAGCCCGCTATCGCACAGTCCGACGAGCGCTTCGCCGACCGCCCCCCCGCGCACAAGCGCCTCATCCGCGTTGTGTACCTGCAACACGTCGAGCCGCTCGCGCCCAAGCGCGCGCAGGCTCGCCTCAGCCGATGTGCGGATGTGCAGGCGGGTTTGCTCACCGGAGAGCCGCTCCCAGCCACCTTGCGGGATAGCGACCTTCGTAGCGATGACACAATCCTCGCGACCGCCCAGCGCCTCTCCCACCAGCGACTCGGCTTCGCCGTAGGCGGGCGCGGTGTCGATCAATCGCACGCCTCGCTCAACGGCGCTCAGCAGCGTGCGCCGCGCGAGCGTCGGGTCGGGCGCCGGGCGTGTGGCGCCGGGTGCGCCGTAGGGGACGGCAAGGGCGGCCGTACCGATGCCCAGCACCGAACTCCCGCCAAAGATGTCAGGTGCCGGTGGCATGCAGAGGTCGATGGTAGAGCGTCACCCGCGCCCGTCGAGCGTCCAGCGGCCGTGAGGCCCGGACTTCATGAAAGCGCCTCAACCAGCGCGGCAGCGATAGATCTCCTCGACGTACCCGCGTCGAACCCAAGACGGCTGACGTGAGATCCGCTCGAGGCCGCCGAACTCCTGGGCGAGCTCGCCGACGACCAGTTGAGGCACGGCGTCGAACGGTGAGGCGGACTCTTGGTTGTGGCTCACGAACAGGCCGGAGACGCACTCCTGAATCCAGCCAAGGTAGTCCCTGACCGCCGTTGCGCTCATCTCGGGCATGCTGTCCTGGTTGAACACGACGTCGGCGGTGATCGGGGTGTCGCTGCGCAGAGCCTGTGGCGGCACCATGCGAATCGGCGAGGCGCCGTCGTCCTCGCCGAAGAGCTGGAGAGCGTCGGCTCCGTAGATCTGACCGAGGAAATACGACTGCACGGCGTTCATCAGCGGCAGGTCGACGATCGTGTAGCTCCCTTTCAAATCGTCCAGCAAGCGCAGGTACCACATCGCGGCGCCGGCGAAGCCACCGCCTATCTCGACGACGTCGATACCATCGTCGGCCGACCGCCGCATGTGCGCCTGGACGGCCTCCCGCAGGCGGAACGCCGCATGCAGATGCTGGCCGGTCTCTCGGATGATGAGACGGTCGCCGACCATGATTCCGTAGGGGGCGCCGACGCGAGGGTAGTCCAGCGATATGCCCAGCGTCGCCTCGATCCGTGCGGGCAGGGTGTCGATGTCTTCGGCGAAGGCACGTCCGGGCGAGCCCTGCTCGGGGCACTCCGCGCGAATCGCGCCCACCGCCTCGGCGAGCGATACGAGCCGGTCGTATGTCATGAGCGCCCAGAAGCGGCTCGCGGCGGGGTCCTCGTAGTCGATCGGAGTCGAGATGCCGGCGAGGAAGGGACGTCTGAACATCCAGCGGAGTTGCTCGTTGAGCGCCTCGGCGTCGCCGGCACGTAGCGCGGCGTCGAGGCGCCCGTAGTATCGCCCGACCTTGCCCGCCCAGATCGCCGACAGATCGCGGCGATCGTCGTCGTCGGTGCGCGCGAGCCGGTAGGCGCGGGCGATGCGCTCACACAGTCGCAGATCGGCGTCGTTGCGCTCGGCGGGCTCGGTGAAGCTCACCGCCCGCGCGGGGATCTCCGGAGTCGCCTCGGAGAGCCATTGCGGGCGCACGATCATCTTCAAGAACCACGACGGTCCCAGCAGCGACCCCAGCCGCAGGCCGGCGCGCATCACGGCGAAGGCGGGGCCGATCATGCGGGCCCGGATAGCGAGCGCGATGTGCACGAATCGCTCGCGTCGCGAAGCGGGCGCGGCCTCCGGGTCGGGGGGCACGGGGAGTGGGTGAAATGAGGCTTTCTTGAACATGATCGACGCCGGACGCGGGTCAGTCGTGGGAGCGGAACACGACCCCCGGCGCGCGCCCCCGCAGGCGAGCCTCGAGCTCCCCGGCGATGTAAGCGTCCTCCATCAGCTCGAAGGCCGTCTCGACCGTCGCGAGCGTCCGGTCTATGTCCTGCTCGGTGTGAGAGTAGGTGGGGAAGATGGGAACACCGAAGAGGACGCCGCGCTGGTGGCACTCCTGCAGGAACAGGCCGCGCAGCGCTGTCGAGGGCGTGCCGTCGGCGCCGCTGAAGTTGATCGCCGAACGCGGCGGATTGCCGGTTAGCTCCACGCCGAAGCTCACATCCGCGGCGAGCGTCTGCACGCCCGAGCGCAGTTGCTCCCCGCGAGCCCAGATCCAATCGAGCACGGGCTCCTCGCGTAGAACGCCGAGGGTCGCCACGGCCGCGGCGAGCGAAACCGTCTCCCCCGAATAGGTCATCGAGAAGAAGATCTCCTCGAACGCCCGCATCGGCTCCTCTCGCCCCACGACCGCAGCCAGCGGATAGCCGTTGGCCATCCCCTTGCCCAAGCAGGCGAGATCGGGGGTGAACCCGTACAGCTCCTGCGCGCCGCCCAGCGCGTAGCGAAAGCCGGTGACGATCTCGTCGAGGACGAGTAGCGCGCCGTGGCGGTGGGCCAGCTCGAGCGCCCCCTGCAGATAGCCCTCGCCGGGCTCCTGGGCGGGGATCTCCATGACGACCGCCGCCACCTCGTGCTCGCGCAGCGCCTCCTCCAGGGCCGCGAGGTCGTTGAAAGCCACGGAGCGGATCAGCGCGCGGCTGGCGGCTGGAACGCCGGCGTTGCGCTCGGTCGAGGCGATGTACCAGTCGTGGTAGCCGTGGTAGCCGGTCGCGATGACGTGCTCGCGGCCCGTGTAGGCGCGCGCCGCCCGAACCGCGCCTCCGGTCGCGTCGGCGCCGTTCTTGGCGAACCGCACGCGCTCGGCGCAGGGAATCATCTCCACGAGCAGCTCCGCGAGCTCCACCTCCAACGGGTGCATGAGCGTGAACGTCGTGCCCCGGTGGATCTGCGCCACGACCGCTTCGGTCACCGCCGGATAGTCGTAGCCGAGTGTGATGGGGCCGAGCGCCATCGGATAGTCGATGTACTCGTTGCCGTCCACGTCCCAGACGTGGCAGCCCTTGCCCCGCTCCAGGAACTTGGGCGACACTCCGTCCACGAACTGCGAGGGAGCCTTGCTCAGCGTTTGAGTGCCGCCCGGGATGACGCGTTGCGCGCGCTCCCACAGACGCTGCGACTCGGCGATCGAGCGAGTCGCTGGTTCGGTCGCGCGGCTCATCGTGGAAATGCTAGCCGGGACCAAGGCCCGATCGGGCGCAAGCTCAACCAAGCGGGCTCCCCCCGCTTGCCAGCCAGCCCCCGTCAACCACAAGCGTCTCTCCCGTGACATACGACGCCGCGGGTGAGACGAGGAACGCGATCGCCGCGCCTATCTCCTCGGGACGGCCCGCGCGCGCGAGGGGGATTCGAGAAAGGAAGCTGGCGCGAACATCCTCGCGCGCGAAGACGTCTTCGGTCATCCGCGTCTCGACACGACCCGGAGCGACCGCGTTCACGCGGATCCCGTGCGGCGCAAGCTCGACCGCCAGCGCACGCGTCAGCTGGCCCACGCCACCCTTGCTCGCCCCGTAGGCCGCCAGGTTAGGGAGCCCGATCCGCTCGGTCAGGGAGGTCACGTTGACGATCGCGCCGCCGCCGGCGTCGCGCATTCGCCGCGCCGCGCGCTGGCACGAGAGAAACACCCCGGTGAGATTGACGGCGAGCAGCTCCTCCCACTCCCGCTCGGCGATCTCGAGCGCCGGCTTGCGCAGTTGGAGGCCGGCGCACGTCACAAGCGCGTCGCATGCCCCAGCGGTGTCGAGCACACGCTCGATATCGGAGGCTTCGCGAACGTCCGCGATGACCGCGACACCCTCGCCGCCCGCCTCTTCGACGGCGGCGAGCGTCTGATCGAGCGTCTCGCTCGTGCGACCGGCCACAACCACTCTCGCGCCGCCCCGCCCGAGCGCGACGGCGGTCGCGCGGCCGATCCCGCCTCCGCCCCCGGTCACGACCGCCGTGCGCCCGTCGAGGCGATGTCCTACGGTCATCGAGGCGGAAGGGGCGCCTGCCACGGGTGGGCTCCCCACCACGCGTTTGCTGTCCAGCCGCCGTCGATCACGACCGCCTGGCCTGTCACGTGCCCCGCCTCCTCGCAGGCGAGATAGGCCGCGAGCGCCGCGACCTCCTCCGGCTCGGCGATCCGTCCGGTTGGCGTTCGCCCGATCATCCCACCCTTGGCGGTGGGGTCGTTCGCGAGAAACCAAGAGGTGCGGTCGGTCCTGATCGGGCCCGGGGCGATCGAGTTGGCGGTGACACCGCGACCACCCCACTCGACGGCGAGAGCTTGGGTCAGGCCGGCGACGCCCGCCTTCGCCGCGACATATGCGCTGCGCTCGGGGTAGGTGGCGAGGACGTGAAAGCTCGTGAGGTTGACGATACGGCCGTAACCACCCGCGAGCATATGCCTGCCCGCCTCGCGGCAGGCGAGAAAAGTGCCGGTCAAATCGAGGTCGAGCACCGTCCGCCACCGCTCGAGCGTCAACTCGGTCGTGGGCCCAAACGCCGGTCCGGCGGCGGCGCAGGTGACGAGGATGTCCAGCCGTCCGAGCTCGTCCACCGCACCTTGCATCAGGGCCGCGACAGAGCCCTCGTCGGCCACGTCGGCGACGACGGGTAGCGCCGTCGCCCCGGCGCCGCGAAGCTCCTCGGCCAGCGCGCCCGTCTCCTCCTCGCCGCGCGCGGCGAGCACAACCGCGGCGCCCTCGCGCGCGAGCCGTCCCGCGATCGCGCGCCCGATCCCGCGTCCGGCGCCGGTCACTACCGCCACACGCCCGTCGAACCGGCTCACGCGGCGACGGGCTCCGTCTCGATTTCAAGCGCGTCGACACCGCGCTGCGCATTGGCAATCGCCTCCTGCGGCGTGTCACCGGCGGCAATCACAAACGCCGGGCGAGTCGCGCAGTCGCGGTATTCGGGGATGACGTCACCGATCTCGATGCGCAGTAGTACCTCCTCGACACCAGGCAGCTCGAGCGCGCGGTCCACGCCACCGACGCTCACGACGCGGCCCGGACGCGGAAAGGCCGTCCACGCGGCGGCGTGCCTGTGACGCGTAAGCTCGAGGTCGGTTGGGTCGAGCGGCATGCCACACGCGAGCCGCATCGCCGCCCGGATGAAGTTGCGGCCGGTCGCAAGCGGCGTTGTCTTCTGGCAGTCGAACCCCCCCGAGAGCCGCGCGGTCACCTCCAGGATCCGCGGTCCATCCGCCGTCAGGATCGTGTCGACCTTGAACGCGCCGAAGGTGACCCCGCACGCGCGAGCGGCGGCTTCGGCGAGCTCGAATATCTGCTCCTGCTCGGCCGGCGGCAGCGCGGAGGGATTGACGTGACCGAGCTCGATCGCGTAGCTCGAGTCCAAGGCGAATGGCCGGTCGACCACGTTGAGGCGGTGGACACGCCCACGCTCGTCGAAGAGCAGCTCGACGCTCTGCTCGCTGCCGGTGAGGCATCCCTCGATCAGCGCGGTCGAGGTCGTGGAGTTCTCGATCGCCAACCGGACGGCCGGCTCGAGCATGTGTGGCGCCTCAACGCGCGTCGTTCCGCGCGAGGCGCAGTTGTCGACCGCCTTGACGACGAGCGGGTAGCCGACGCCCTCGGCCGCGGCGGGCGCCTGCTCAACCTCGCCGACCTCGATCCACGCCGGGTTGGGGATGGATGCGCGGTCGAGGCATGCTCGCGTCAGCGCCTTGTTCTTCGTATTCCGAGCTGCCTGCACGGGGATCCCCGGGAGGCCGGCCGCGGCGGCCGCGGCCGCGACCGTCACCTCCACGTCGGCGCCCTCGGCGAACACACCGACGAGCTCGTGACGCCGCCGCAGCTCGCCGACGAGCGCAACATGACCATCGACGTCGTAGATGTCGAGCTGTATCGGCTCGTCGGCGAGCTTCATCGCCGGAGCGTCGATGCGACCATCCGTCATCACGACGTGCAGGCCGAGCTCGTGGGCGGCGTCGACCGCGGGCACCTGCAGCAGGCCCCCGCAAACGATCAGGATCGCGTTGCGACGCTCAGGCATAACCGCCGACGTCTTCCGCCCAGCGGGCGTACAGCTTGGGGATCGGGCTGAAATAGAACCAAACGTAGAGCAGCTCGCTGTCGACGCCAGCGACCACCGGGTGCTCCCCCAGCGGCAGCACAGCGGCATCGCCGTTGTATACGACCGTCACGTCGTCGACCTCGCTCAGATCCGAGTAGAGGCCGGTACGACGCTGCACACCCCAGCCGCGACCGGGCTTGGTGAAGTAGAGAAAGACCTCCTCGAAGAGAGGCGCGTTGTCAGGGTCGGCATCGAAGTCGTGGTGCGGCCAAGACGACCAGCGCCCGACCGGGTTGAGCGTCTCCCCAGCCCGCAGCCGGCTCGCCGGGCCGTCGCCGCCGATCACCTCGCGCACGGTGCGCGTGTAGTAGTCCTCGCCGATCTCGTGGACGCGCACGTCTTGCGGTCGCACAACCGCGGGCGGCGCCGCGAACGATGGGTCGACGGGGGCGCTGGCAACGGCGATGTCAACCGTGCGAGCGGTCGGCGTGACCGAATAGCGCGTGCCCGGTTGCAACACGATCGTCGTCGGCAGCCCGGAGAAGACATCGCGACGCTCGCCGGCGTTGTGAACCGATGCGTGACCCCATGACCCCTCGGCCTCAACGCCGCACTCGCCGACGAGCACGTGCAGAAGCGTCTCGCGGTCGCCCGTCTGACCCTCGTAGCCGCCGACGGTGGCATCGAGGCGTATGCGACCTACGGCGAGCTCTTGGAGCGAGCAGCCCTCGGGCGTCAACACGGGCGAATACCCAAGCGACTCCGGGCCGCGCCTGAAGATGTCCTCGGTGGAGTCGGCGCGCCCCTTATCGTCCGTCTCGCTCCTGCTCTGGATTTGTGTCACTTCCGCCCCTTCGATCGTCGGCGCCGGTCGCGGACAGCATAGAGCGGACCACCGCCGAGGCGTACGGGAGTTTGACTTGCTCCCCGCCCTCGCCGCCAACAATGCCGCACCGGCGCCGCGGTGGCCGATGACCCACTCAAACGAGCGCTCGCAACGCGACGGCGATCCGGGCGGCGCCGGCGCCGTCGACGAGCCCGCGCCCGCGCGCGGCGATCCGCTCGAGCCGCTCCGGGTCGCCAAGCAAGCCGCCGGCCAGCTCGACGAGCTCGGCCGGCCGTGCGCCCTCGGTCATCTCAAGCAAGCATGCGGTGCCGTTCTGGCAGAACGCCCGGGCGTGCGGCAAGTGCTCCTCCCGGTAGACGACCGAGATCGCCGGAACCCCAAGATGGGCTGCCTCGAGCAGGCTGTGGCCGTAGCCGGTGACGAGCAGCTCGGCTCGGGCGAGCGCGCCGACGAACGCATCGGATTCGACCACCGTCGCCGCTGGAGTCGGGCCCCGGTAGCCGGGGCCGAGCGCCACCGTCGTTGCGATGCCGGACGCCACGAGCGCCGCGCCAAGCGCGGGAGTCAAGCCGGCGGGGTCGCTCCCACCCATCGACAGCAGCACACCTTGCCGGGGCGAGGCCGCGGCCGCGGCCTCACGCACCTCGCGGCGCAGGAGCACGTGCTCGAAGCCCGCCAGGCGCGTTCCGCGCGCGGGCGGCCAGGCGGCGGCGGTGGGCGGGTCGATGACCATGTCGGCCGCCATCCTGCCGGCGCCGAGGTCGTCTAGCAACACAACGCGCCGCCCGGGGGCTTGCAGAGAGCGCACCTCCCGCTCGGTGGTGGGCTGAGCGCTGTCGAGTAGCACGATCGGCGCGGACGCGACCGGCGCGATGGGCGCCCCTCTAGCCCGCAGGAAGTCGACGACCGTGTCGTCCTGAGCGTTGAATGCCGCCCTCCCCCCCAGCTCCTCCCAGAGCGCGAGGCAGCGCCCAACGTGCCCAAAGCCGAGGCGTGGACCGCCGGCGGCGAGGATCTCGACGAGCACCTCCACCGGCTGCTCGGCCGTCGCGTGAGGATATGCTGCGTAGGCCGGCTTGGACATCTCGGGCACCGCGACGAGCGTACATGCTGGCCCTGGCAATCAATACCTCCCAATGAGATCGACAGTCGTCACCGGAGCCGCGGGATTCATCGGTTCGCACCTGTGCGAGGCGCTGCTCGGCATGGGCTGCGCGGTACATGGGGTCGACTCGTTCTCCGACCACTACGCGCGTGAGCTGAAGGAGCTCAACCTGGGCCCCGCGCTCGCTCACGAGGGCTTCACCTTCCACGAGCTCGACATCGTCGACACGCCGCTGGATGAGCTGGTTGGGGAAGCGGAGTGCGTCATACACCTAGCCGCCCGCCCGGGCGTGCGCGACTCCTGGAGCGACTTCGACGACTACGCTCGCGCGAACATCCTCGGCACGCGGGCGGTGCTCGACGCGTGCGCGCGTAACCGTGTCAGGCTGGTTTACGCGTCCTCCTCGAGCGTCTACGGCGACGCCGCCGAGCTGCCGGTGCGCGAGACGGCGCCGTTGCGCCCGATCTCGCCCTATGGCGCGTCGAAGGTCATGACGGAGGTGCTGGCGGGCGCGTACGCGCAGTCGCACGGGCTCGAGGCGGTTGGCTTGCGCTACTTCACCGTCTACGGTCCCCGTCAACGCCCCGACATGGCGCTGGCGCGCTTCATCGAGGCGACGGTCGAGGACCGACAGCTCGCGATCTTCGGCGACGGGCGGCAGATGCGCGACTTCACGTACGTGCTCGACGTGGTGGCGGCCACGATCGCCGCGGCGCGCAGCGGTCGTCCGGGCGGGGTTTACAACGTGGCTTCGAGCCGGCCGCGGCCGCTGCTCGAGGTGCTCGACGAGCTGTCCCGCGCGCTCGGGCGGGAGCTGCGCATGAACTTCGAGGACGCCAAGGCGGGGGACGTGAGAGACACCTGGGCCTCGGCCGAGCTGGCCCGCGAGGAGCTGGGCTTCCAGGCGAGCACTCCTCTGGCCGAGGGCTTGGCCGCGCAGGTGCGGGAGGCCGAGCACCGGCGAGCCGCGCTCGGCGAGCCCGCGGTGAGCGCGCCGTAGCGGTGACGCGCTTCATCGCCGAGATCGGCTCCAACCACAACCGCGACCTCGACCGTGCCCTGAGCTTGCTCGACGCCGCGGCGCGGGCCGGAGCCAAGGCGGCCAAGCTGCAGGTCTTCCGCGTCGAGGACCTCTTCGCCCCGGAGGTGCTGGCCGAACGCGAGGAGCTGCGCGCACGCCGCGCGTGGGAGCTGCCGCTGGAACTGCTCGAGCCGATCGCCGCGCGCTGTCGCCAGCTGGACATCGAACTGGGCGCGACGCCGTTTGGCCTGTGGGCGATCGAGCGACTCGAGCCATACGTCGACTTCTTCAAGATCGCCTCCTACGAGCTGCTCTGGCACGAGTTGATCCGCGCCCTGTCGGCGACCGGCAAGCCGCTAGTGATCTCCACTGGGATGGCGACACTCGCCGAGATCGACGCCGCGGTCGCGGCGGCACACGAGGCCGGCTGCCGCGAGCTGCGGCTGCTGCACTGCGTCTCGGGCTATCCGACTCCGCCAGATCAGTGCAACCTGGCCGCGATCGGCGCGCTGCGCGAGCGCTACGGATGCCCCGCGGGCTGGTCCGATCACAGCGCGCGCGCGGATGTCGTGCGGCGCGCGGTCCGGCGCTGGGGAGCCTCGGATGTGGAGCTGCATGTCGACCTCGACGGCGGCGGTCGCGAGGCGGGCGAGCACAACTGGACGCCGGCGGCCCTCGCCGAGCTGATCGGGGGACTGGACGAGCCCGGGGAAGAGGGTGCGGAGAGCGCGGACGGCGACGGGATCAAGCGGGCGATGCCGGTGGAGGCGCCCGACGTCCAGTGGCGTGCCGACCCCTCCGACGGGCTGCGTCCGCTGCTCGCCACCAGAGCCGCGCTGCGCGGGGCCGCCGGAGTCGATCGGTGAGCGCGCCCGAGATCAACTGCGCGACGCTTGCACACACCCGCAGAGAACGATGAGCACGTTCGGCTTCGTCCAGGCGCGGATGGGCTCCACCCGGTTGCCCGGCAAGGTGCTCGAGCCGCTTGCCGGCCGCCCCGCTGTCGCTCGCGTGCTCGAGCGCGTGGCGCGCGCGCCTGGCATCGACGGGGTCGCCCTGCTGACCTCCGACACGCCCGGCGACGAGCCTTTGCGTCGCTTCGGCGAGGAGTTGGGGGTGCCCGTCGTGGCGGGCAGCCACGAGGATGTGCTCGACCGCTTCCAACTCGCAGCCACGCGACTCGGGGCCGAGACGATCGTGCGCGTCACCGCCGACTGCCCGCTCGTGGACGCGGAGGTGTTGGGGGAGCTGGTCGAGCTCTACGCCGACGCGCCGGGACTCGACTACGCCGGGATCGCCACGGGGGCGGTCGCGGCGCGAGCGGGCCTGTGCCGCTACCCCGACGGGCTCGACGGCGAGATCTTCAGCGCCGCGGCGCTCGCGCGAGCTTGGGAGCGGGCGAGCGACCCCTACGAGCGCGAGCACGTGACGCCCTTCATGTGGCGCAAACCGGAAAACTTCGAGCTCGGGCTGCTGCAGGCGCCGGAGGATCTGGGCGAGGAGCGCTGGACGATCGACCACGCGAGCGATCTGGCGTTCGTGCGAGCCGTGTACGAGCGCCTGGCCGAGCGCGAACCGTTCGGCTACCGCGATGTGCTCGACCTGCTCGCGCGCGAGCAGGCGTTGCGCGGTATCAACGCGGCGGAGCGCGACGGCGCCGCGCCGGCGCGTCAGGACCAACCCCGGTAAGCGGCGCGCGGGCGCATCGCATAGGTGTTTGGGCCGCTGGCGGCGTCGCGCGGTGACGCCTCAGGTTATGAGCGCCGCGGCCGCGGGGATGTCAGGCTCGGAGAGCGCGCGCCGCCAGCGCGAGCGCAGCGTCGGCAGCAACGCCAGCCACAGCACAGCGAGAGCGACCGCGCAGAAGGCCCCGAGGCCAACTATCCCGCTGGGTTCGAGCGCGAGCGCGAGCGCGACCATCGGCGCCGTCCAGAGCGCGATCGGCAGGTAGCCCGGCGCGAGCACGTCGCGGGCGTAGCGAGCCTTGGCGATCCCAACCTGTCGCAGCGCGTAGTGCATCCACAGCGGCACGCCCAACCAGGCGGGGATGACCGTGCCCCAGATCACGCCGACCGTGCCCCATTCCGCCACGAGCCAGACCGAGAGGCCGAGCGTGAGCACGGCGCCGATCGCGGTGAGCCATACGAACGCGCGGATGCGGCCGATCCCAACGATCGCCGCTCCCACCGCTCCGGTGTTGGCGTGCACGAGCCAGTAGGAGACGAAGATCTGCACGTATACGGCATAGCGGACATACCGGTGGCCCACCCAGGCTTCCACCATGGGTTCGGCCAGCACGAGTATCAAGACCACGACGGGAACGGTGAGCACGACCGTGTAGAGGGACCCCACGAGCACCAGCTCGCGCAGCCGCTCCATGCGGCGCTCCGCGACCAGGCGCGCGGACGGGGAGATCAAAGCCGTGGCCAACAGCCCGCTGAGCTGGCGCACCACGTTGTGTATCTGCAGGGCGATCTGGTAGATCGCGATCGACGCGGCGCCGACGAAGGCCGCCAGCACGATGCGGTCGCTCTCGTAGACGAACGTGTCGGCGAGCCCGAGCACGGACAGGCCGGCGCCGAAGCCGAGCGCGGGGCGCAGGTGGGCGCCGCGCCAGCGCCCGACGCCGCGCCGCAGGCCGAGCCGCGGCCACGCGATCGCCCCGGCGATCGCGCCTTCGAGCACGAGCACGGCGCCGAAGATCGCCGTCAGCAGCGCCACCGAGTGCGACTGTTCGCTCACCACATAGATGAGGGCGAGCATTACCACCGAGCAGGTCATCTGGATGACGGCGTTGAGGTCGTAGCGCTCGAGGCCCTGTAGCGCGGCGGGGCCCAGTCGGGTGGGCCAGTAGAACAGCGCCGTAACGGCTGCCACGAGCAGCGTTGGCACCGCCTGCGAGTTGGTTGCTTTCACCCCGAACAGTGCGTGCCCCGCTAGGAGTGCGAGCAGCGCGATGATGAGCGCGACGACGACGCCGATGCCGACCATCAGCAGCAGCGAGGCGCGCAGGATCGAGCCGAGCTGCCACGCCTCGCCGGTCGCGCGGTGCTCGGCGACGTACTTGGTGACGCTCGTCCCCAGACCGGTTTCGGCGACCGTGAAGTAGCCGGTGAGGGTTGTGGCGAGAAAGAACAGGCCCGTGGGCGCCGCGCCTATGCGGTGCAGCAGCAGCGGCAGCAACGCCAGCGAGACGAGCCCGCGCACGATCGTGCGCAGCCCCGTGACGACCGTGTTGACGGGGATGCCGCCTCCGCGCCACGCGCTTTCGGGGGGGCGATCGCGCCATCGCCGCCGCGCTGCTCCCACGAGCGAGATCATGCGGCCAGCATATGAAGAGCTTCGAGGAAGCTCTCGCGATCGAAGGGCCGCGCGTAGCGGGCGAGGCGCTCGCCGAGGTCGTGGGCGACGGCGAGCGCGGCCGCGGGCCGCTCCAGCAGATCGTGCACGAGCGATCCGAAGTCCTCGGCCAGCTCGAAGGTGCCCGGCACGCAGTCGACCCACGGTTCCACCAGGTGCTGCTCGCGCACCCACCGCGGCGCCGGCCCGAGCCACATCAAGACCGGCAGCCCGAGCGCGGCCGCTTCGAAGGCGACCGAGGAGGTCGACGAGATCAGAACGTCCGCCCGCGCCGCCTCCTCGGTGAAGGGGCCGTCGCTTGCGACGGGAATGTCGAGCCCGTGACGTGCCAGCAGGCGCCGGTAGCGCCCGATGTCCTCGGCGGGATGCGGGCGCAACCGCAACTCGACCCCCGCGGCCGCGAGGCGCGCGAGGCCCGGGGCAAGCACGTCGAGGAACGCGTCGCAGAAGCCCGCCGGGGCTATCGGGGTGTCCACCGAGTTGCTGGTGGCGATCAGGGCGCGCCGCACGCTCACCGCCGGCGGGCGGGCGGGGGATACGGCCATCCCGGGCACGCCGACCGCCGGCAGCGCCGGGCGCGGGGGCGGCCAGTCGCGCGCCTGCTCGGCGCTGCCCTCGCCCCACGCGAACACCACGTCGGCGTTTCTGTCGGCGCCGTCGAACTCGCGGTGCGCGTAGATGCCGTGCTGGATCGCGCCGACGCGCACGCCCCGGCGACGTGCCCAGGAGATCAGCAGCCGGGAGGCTCCGACGGCGGCGGTGGGGAGCAGCAGCGCCCTCAGCTCGCGCGCGCGCTCGACGCGGGCGAGCGCGCCGACGGCGTAGGCGAGTTCGGGCGCGGCGTCGCTTAGCAGCCTCGCCGTGAGGACCGTGAGCGCGCGCTCGAGCGCCGGCTCGCACCCGAGGTCGAGGCGCTCGGGCAGGCGCACCGCCGGCGCGGGCGTGAGCCCGCGCGAGCCGAACGTGGCTAGCATCGGCAGCCCGCGGCGCAGGGAGAGCACGGCGCTGTTGCCGTGGTCGAGGCCCGGGAACGGCATCGTCGCCACCCCCGCCGCGCGCAGGTCGGCGCGGGCGATCGCGTCGAGGGCGAGCGTAAGCTTGCCCGCCGCGACGGCGGCGACCCGGACGCGCGCGGGCTTGGACACGACCCCCAGGCCCGACATGAGCGGTCGTATCGCGGCTCGGGCGACCCGCGAGCCCGGGACCTGGGGCGGAGCGGTGTATGGCGTCAGCGCGGCGTCCAAGCCGACGCGCGCGCGCAGGCCCATGACCGTCGCGGGCGGGGCCGCCGGATCGCAGACGAGCTCGCCGGCTCCGCCCAGCGCGCCGGCGAGCGTCCACCCGCGCAAGAGCCTGGCGGTCTCCATCCGCAGGCGGTATTCGGCGAAGTCGATGAGGTCGTGACCGCTGAGCTCGATCGCCGCGACGGCGGGGTCGGCCCGCACGGCGGCGAGCAACTCCTCGACGCGGCGCTCGGCGGCGCTGCGCTGCTCCCAGCTCTCGAGCTCGTCGAAGTGGATCGGCCGGCGCTCGGCCAGGTCGCCGGCGGCGATCCCGTCGAGCGCCACCGTCACGTCATCGGCTCGCGCCGGGGGCAACCAATCGTAGCGCCCGGCCTCTTGGTAGGCGCAAACGACCACCAGCCTTCTCACGCCGGCCGGCAGCGAGCCGCGGCTGCGCTCATACGGTCGTGGGAACGAGCTCCGCCATCGCGCGGATATCCTCAGCGCCCAGCCACTCGGCGTTGTTGTCGCTCGAGTAGCGAAACCCCGGAGGTAGCTCCTCGCCGAGCAGGTCGCTCGTGGACCAGAAGGGAAACGGGGGATATATGACGTAGCGATCGTCGAGCAGGCGCGCGTGTCGCGACTCGTCCTCGGTGATGAGCACCTCGTGGATCTTCTCCCCGGGCCGGATCCCGACGATCCGGCGCGTGGCCTCCGGAGCGATGGCCTCGGCTATGTCGCGCACCCGCATGCTGGGGATGCGGGGCACGAAGACCTCGCCGCCCTGCATCAGCCCGAGGCAGCTGATCACGAACTCCACGGCCTGGTCGAGGGTGATCCAGAAGCGCGTCATCTCTTCGTCGGTGATGGTGAGCTCTCCCTCCAACGCCTGCGCCTTGAACAGCGGGATGACGCTGCCGCGGGAGCCCACCACGTTGCCGTAGCGCATCGTGGCCAGACGCACCGGCGTGTCGCCGGCGTAGGCGTTGCCCTGTGTGACGATCTTCTCGGCCGCCAGCTTGGTGGCGCCGTAGAGGTTGACGGGGTTGACCGCCTTGTCGGTGGAGAGCGCGAGCGTGCGTGGCACGTCGTTGGCGAGCGCGGCGGCCACGACGTTCTCGGCGCCGTGGATGTTGGTTTGGACCGCCTCGAAGGGGTTGTACTCGCACGCGGGAACCTGCTTGAGCGCGGCGGCGTGGATGACGATGTCCACCCCGCGCATCGCCATCTTCATGCGCTCGACGTCGCGGACGTCGCCGATCAAGAAGCGCACGCGACCGTCGCCGTCGAGCTCGCGCTGGAGGTTGTACTGCTTGAGCTCGTCGCGGCTGTAGATCCTGACCGCGGCCGGATCGTGCTCGCGGAGCACGGTCCTCAGAAACCGGGTGCCGAACGAGCCGGTGCCACCGGTGACGAGGATCACCTTGCCTTGGATGTTGGGGTCGGGCATGCCGGGAATCATAGGGATGGCGGGCGCCCATCCAGCCGGCCGTGCACGATCGCCTCGCGACCGAGCCCTTCGGAGGCGAGGTGCGCGTGCAGCGGGCGTCGCCGGCCGAGCTCCTGCAGGCGCGACTCGAGCAGCATCCGCCGCGCGTGCGCGGAGGCGCCGAGCTCCGCGTCGGCGACGTAGTTTTCGCCCATCAAGAGGAACCACTCCATCGGGAACGTGGTGTCGCGTCCGGCGGGGGTAAATCCGCACCTACCGAGCAGCCGCTCGAGCGAGTCAAACGTGAAGTAGTTGAGGTGAAAGGGAGGCGCCACCCACCAATCGTGAAGACCCAGCGCGTCGCGCGCGGCGAGCTGGAGCGGGTTGAAGTCGTTGGGGACGTGGATCGTCACGACGCCGCCCGGCGCGAGCAGCCGCGCCGCCCACGCGAGGTAGCCGGCGGGGTCGGGGAGGTGCTCGGCGACGAGCTTGCAGTGGACGACGTCGAAGGAGGCGGCTGGTAGATCGAGGTCCTGGTAGAGCGCTTCGTGCACGGTCAGCCCGTGCGCGCGCGCTTCGGCGACCGCCTCCCCGGAAGGCTCGACGCCCTCGACCCGCCAGTCTCGGGCGGCGGCGTACTGGAGCAGCAGACCGCCCGAGCAGCCGACGTCCAGCAGCGCCCCGCGCTCCCGTCCGAGGATCGCGCTCCAGTCGGCGAGCTTGTCGGCGTGCTCGAGATCCCAGAACCCCTGCTCGGAGCGGTCCTTGGCGAGCCACGCGGGGTTGAGCTCCTGGTAGTAGGTGGAGCCGTACATGCGCGCGAGCTCCCGCTCGTCGGGG
>DATBTP010000027.1:0-4015 GCA_036559185.1 Solirubrobacteraceae bacterium
TGCCATTCAACGACGTGAGCGCCCGCGATCTCCAACTCCAAAACCCGCTGTGGACGAGCGGCAAGGCGATCGACACATTCGCGCCCTGCGGCCCCGCCCTGGTGACGCTCGACGAGATCGACGATCTGGGCGCGCTCGAGCTGCGGACACGAATCAACGGCGAGGTATTGCAGCGGGGAACGACGGCCAACCTGATCTTCGGTCCGGAAGACCTCATCGCGTGGCTCTCGCGCACGATCACCCTGCTCCCCGGCGACATCATCGCGACCGGCACGCCCGCGGGCGTCGGCGCCGCGCACGGACGCTTTCTGCGTGACGGCGATGCCGTCGAGGTCGAGATCGACGGGCTGGGCACGCTCGTCAATCCGGTCCGCAGCGAATGAGTTGATCTGACCCTGGTTTGGTGAAGGGCCGTGGCAGATCGACCCCGCCGCAAGCACACACTGATCCTGCTCGGCATAGCGACCGTTGCGTTCACGGTGATCCTCGAGCTGATCGACCCCTCGCACGTTTCGAGCGGCCCGGGGATCATCGCCTTCGAGTTCGCCGGCACCCGGTCGCGCGCGGCGCAGATCATGGCCGAATGGGGAGCGCAGGGCCGCAGCGCCGCGCACCTCTCGCTCGTGCTCGACTACGGCTACATGCTCTCCTACGGACTGTTCTTCGCCCTCGCGGGCTTCGCCATCCGCGACACCGCACGAGCACGCGGCTGGACGCGCCTCGCCGCCATCGGCGTCGTCGTCCCGTTCTTCGCCCTCGCCGCCGCGGCGTTCGATGCGACCGAAAACGTCGCTTTGCTGCTCACGCTCGCCGGCAAAGGCGGCAGCTTCGCCCCGCCGTTCGCCGCCGTCTGCTCCTCCATCAAGTTCACGCTCATCGCCATCGCCATCCTCTACGCGGCCTGCGGCCTCGCGCTTGGGCTCAGAGCCCGTCTCCTCCAGCCGAGCTGACCCGAGAGACGCCCGGACTCGACGCTCCCCGAGCGGTCGCGCCGTTTAGCAGGTCCTCGTCCGAGCCGGGCGAGGCGATGCGGAGCTACCCCTCCGGTCAAGGATGGCTGCGTCCTGTTTGCATCCCGTTTGCCCTTCTCCTACGTCCCGTTTTGCGGCGCTCCAGACCACCGAACAGCCGCAAACACAGGCGAACGATGATGCCTCAGCCCACGTTTTTCGCTTACCTCCCGCTGGAGGATTCGCGCCACATCAACCACATCCGGGGGCCCCGTGGAAGCCGCACCTCTCCGGTCACGCGAAAGCCGTGGCGGGCGTAGAAGGAGATGTTGCGCTCCTTGGAGGACTCCAGATAGATGCCGACGCCATCGGCGTCGCAGCGCTCGAACACGGGCCGCAGCACAGCGCCACCAAGACCCTGCCCACGGGCGGGTGGATCGGTGGCGAGCAGCGAGAGGTACCAGTGGGGCCGCGCGCGCGGGCGCGCGCGGCCCATCGTGCGCGCGCCGAGTGCCAGCAGGGGCAGGCGCGGTACCAGGCGTGGGATCAGGCGCGGGTGCAGCAGAACTCGCACACGCGCGAGCTTGTGCGCGAGCGTCGTCCCGCCGTCGCCCGGCGGCAGCCAGACGGCCGCGCTGGAGAGCTCGGGAGTCACCCACACCTCTCCGTGGAGGAGCGCCTCCGCCAGCGATGCTCTGTAGAGCCCTTCGAGCACCGTGGGACGCAGCGCATCCGACCGGCAGGTCCAGATCGCCACCGGATCGTCGTCATAGGCGCGCGCGAGCATGCGCGCGAGCGTTGGCACATCGGCCGGCGTGGCCCGGCGAGCCACCGATGCCGCGACGCTCATCGCGCGGAGCTCGCGCCGTCCCGGACCACGCCGTCCCGGCCGTTCGTGCTCGCGGAGACCGCTCGCGCGTCCGTGGTGAAGGCGCCCTCCCGACGTGACGCTCCATTGCTCGGGCGCCTGCGCGAGAGCCGATGACGAGCGATGCGCCAGCCGAGACGCATCATCGTCGGGGTCGCGTGCTCGGCGCGAGCGACGACTTCCTCGAGGGCGGCGGCAAACCGCCGTACTTCTGACTCCTCGATCACGAGCGCGGGCAACGCCTTGACCATGTTCATGCGCGGCCCGGCCACCGCGCAGAGAATCCTGTGCTCGTGAAAGAGGGGGAGGTTGACGAGCTGGGCTAACACGCCCGGTTGGGCGCGCTCGATGCCCGCCCACACCGACCGCGGGCCGGGAGGCTCGAATTCAATTCCCCACATCAGCCCCACGCCGCGGACATCGCGCACGATCTCGTAGCGCTCGACGAGCGGTCGCGTGAGCTCGAGCAAGAGGCCGCCGATGCGCCGCGCGCGCGCGATCAGGTCTTCGCGCTCCAGCGCGCGCAGGGTCGCCAGGGCGGCGGCGGCGGCGAGGTCGTTGCCGCCGAAGGTGGAGCCGTGGCGAATGGCGAACTTCCTGGGATCGAACACGCGCTCGAACGGCGCGCGCGCGACCAGCAGCGCGCCGATCGGCGCCATGCCGCCTGACAGCGCCTTGGACAGGCAGATCATGTCGGGCTCGAGCTCCCAGTGCTCGAGGGCGAACAGGCGCCCCGTGCGCGCGATTCCGGTCTGCACCTCATCGCACACGAACAGCGTCCCGCTCGCGCGGCAGGCCCGCTGAGCGCCGGCCAGATAGTCCGCGGGCGGGAGGTTGACTCCCTTGCCCTGGATGGGCTCGATCACAAACGCGGCGACGTCGCCGCGGCGCAGCTCGCGCTCGAGCGCGTCGAGGTCGCCGAAGGGGACGGCGCAGCAGCCCGGCACGAGCGGGCCGAAGCCTTCGCGAAACTCGGGATTGCCATTGAGCGACAGCGCCCCGAGCGTGAGACCGTGAAATGCGTGCGTCGTATACAGGACACGGGGACGTCCAGTGGCGGCGCGGGCGATCTTGATCGCTCCCTCGACCGACTCGGTGCCCGTGTTACACGGCATCATCGCCCCCACGCGCGCCGGCGCGCGCGCGAGCAGTTGCTCGGCGAGCACGCCTCTCAAAAGCGTCACGCCGGGCTGCGGCAGATTGCCGGTGCGCGCCGCCAGCACGTCCTGCATCGCCGCGATCACCTCCGGATGGTTACGGCCGAGCGCGAACACCCCGTTACCGCTGGACAGGTCGAGGTAACGATGGCCTTCGGAGTCGATCAGATGGGCGCCCTCGCCGCCCGTCCAGATCCGATCGAAGCCGATGGTGCGCAGGATGCGTCCCATCTGTGGATTCAGATAGCGGTCGTTAAGCGCCATCTCCTCGCCGACGCGGCTTGCGAGAATCTCACGGACAGTAGGCAAAGGAAGCTCACGGACGGTGGGCAGAGCGTTGTTGAACATGACGTTGCGAAAACATACTTTGGAGCGCCGGGCAGCGGGAAGCGCCCGTCATGATCCAAGCTGCTCGCACATCCGCCTGGCTGTGCCGTGTTTCCAACTCACTCAGGAGTGGGAAACAGTCGTCGCGTGCTTGAGGGCACTCTGGGTGCATGAGCACCTCTACGCGCGCCTTCCGGGTCACCTCGAAGTCTCTGAGCGAGAAACGATGGATCGACGTGACAGCTGTCATGACCGGAAATCTATCCGCCACCGTCCACTTGTACGCGCTCCCAGCCATGATGCCGCCGCCGAGCGATACATGACACCGTCGAATCCCTCGGCATGAAGCCGCTCACCGATCTGTTGGAATACAGGCCACTGTTCCCGCCCGGTATCGCGTCAGGCAAGCCGAGCTCTGCAAGTACACCGTTCTCCGTGAGGTCAGCGACGTTGCGCAGGCTGACTCGGTAGCGCCACAGCTCACGTGGCAGGCTGTGCAGCGGCTCGATCTCGCGCTCAGCGAGCCAGCGGTACCACTCGGCCCATACGGTCGCCTCCTCGGCCGCGAGATAGACGCCCTCGATGACAGTTCCGCGCTGCCAGCGCCCGTCCGCCGGCGTCGGAAGGGCTGACCCGTCATGAAAAATGGCCGATCCCCAGGGATTTTTTATCGGGGCGCCGAGATTCGAACTCGGGACCTCACCGACCCGAAC
>DATBTP010000028.1:0-2257 GCA_036559185.1 Solirubrobacteraceae bacterium
ATCTCGCCAAAGGGCACTTCCTTGCCCTCCTTCACGCACACGCGACGGTGTTCGATCGCGGCGCCATCGGTGGCGTGACGCTCGCGGAACGCGATCTTCTTCGACTCGGTGGCCGAATGGAGCTTGACCGGCACTCGCACCAGGCCGAAGGCGATGGTGCCGTTCCAAAGTGAGCGGGGCGTTGGCATTGGCTACCGAACCATACGCCCAAAACCCGGGCGCTTACAGCGTGCGGAGGCGTTTGGGCGAGGATTTGCAGCGCCTTGTCGGAGCCAGAAAGAACGTGAATAAGCGCCCGCGATGTGGGTAGTGGCGTTGTGAGCAGCATGGTCGCGAGCTGGATGTAGGCTCTATGATGGATGTCGATGGACGGAGGATTGAGATGGTGTTAGCCAAGACAGCTACGCCCGCTCTGCGCCCCGATGGCGTAGCCACCGACGATGTGCACCGGTTGCTCGAGCGCTGGCGAGAAGGTCGCGACGAGGCGGCGCGAGAGGCGCTCGTGTTGCGGTTCATGCCGCTGGCACGCAGCCTCGCACGGCGCTATGGGCGCTCCTCCGAGCCGTTCGAGGATCTGCTGCAGGTGGCTTCCGTGGGGCTCTTGAAGGCCCTCAACCGCTTCGACCCGCAGCGGGGCCACTCGTTCCCCTCTTTCGCGGTGCCCACGATCCTCGGCGAGATGCGCCGGTACTTCCGCGATTGCGGTTGGTCGGTGCACATGCCGCGTGGCGACCAGGAGCGGGCGCTGAAGGTGCGCGAAGCTCAGGAGACATTGACCGGCGAGCACGGCAGAGCTCCGACGGTGAACCAGCTCGCCGTGTATCTGGAGCTCGACCAGGAGCAGGTGCTCGACGCCCTGCAGGCCGGACAGGCCTATGAGACGCTGTCGCTCGATGCCCCCCGCCCCGGAGCGGACGACGAGACGACGAGCTGTGGCGAGGCGGTAGGGCATGTGGATGAGCGCTACGAGCTCGTGGAGCTCGACGCGACGCTGGTGGCGGCGCTCAAGCACATCTCCGCGCGTGAGCGGGCCATGCTGCGCATGCGTTTTGTGGAAGAGCTCACGCAGACCGAGATCGCCCAGCGTGTGGGCATCTCGCAGATGCAGGTCTCGCGACTGTTGCGCCGCTCGCTTGACATGTTGCGAGCCTTGACGCGCGATGCGGCTAGCGGGGCCTAGAGGCGCCGGCACGGGCGACATCTTCTCGTGCGAGCGATGATCGCCGCCGGAAGGGACCAGCTGAGCGTTTCCTCACTGCTCGTCACCTTCGATGGCTGAGCCGCCCGCAAACGTATGCTTGAGCCTTGCCGCCACCGCGGAGAACGTGGTGTTGGTAAGAGAGATGCTCGCAGGGGTGGCCGACAGTATCGCTCTTGACGCAAGCCACTTGAACGACATCCAGACCGCCGTTACCGAGGCGTGCAACAACGTGGTGTTGCACGCCTACGGAGGTGGACGGGGGCCACTCGACGTGGAGGTATGGCTCGGCGAGCAGACAGCGGCGGTGTGCGTGCGAGATCGCGGAATGGGCATGAGCTCGCGAGCGGATGTTGGAGAGAACGAAGGGATCGGCCTGCACGTCATCCGGACGTTGGCTCGCACCGTCCGGTTCGATCCGCCGCCCGACGGCGGCACGCTGGTGGACATGGAGTTCGAGGCCCCGGGCGCCACTGCGCTCGAGCCCGCTCGCGGTGGTATGACCACGCGGACGCTCGGCCCGAGCCAGTCGCGCTCGACGATCACGGCGAGCATCGCGCCTGTAGCGCTGGCGCGCACGGTCCTGCCGCGCCTCGCGAGCGCACTTGCCGCGCGCGCCCATTTCTCAAGCGATCGCATGTCCGACGTTCAACTCCTTGCGGACGCGCTGGCCGCGCACGCTCGACCCGCGCTGTGCCGCGACCGCCTGGACGTCGGCCTGGAGGTACAGCCGCGAGCCTTGGGGTTGAGCGTCGCGCCTTTGAGCACGGGCCGCGCTCGAGGACTCCTCGGCGAGTCCGAACTCGCTGGCTTGGGGAGGATCATCGAGAAGCTCACAGACCGCAGCGAGGTGGGCACGGAGGAAGGGCACGAAACGCTCACTCTACATATGACCGATCCGCATTAGAGTGGAAATTGGCTGCCGTTACCGTGACATCTGGATTGTCGCGGGAGGTGGTTAGACCCGCGAAACTGGGGTAGTGGTGAATTCACAGACGTGATGTGTCGCGTTGTGAGATGGAGGTTAAACCCATGGTTGCTCTGGTCGCGCTCGTGCTC
>DATBTP010000029.1:0-3219 GCA_036559185.1 Solirubrobacteraceae bacterium
TTATACGAAATGGCGAACACAAGTGCTACATGTTGGCGGTTGCGACCCTTGCGGCTGCGCCGATCCGGTCCTACCCTGATCTCAAGCTGCTTGTAACGATCACAACTTGACCGTCGCGGGTGACCGCAAAGGGCCGGCGACAGAGAGGTTGCCGCCATGGCCAGCATCAGCGCCGCCGGAGAAGGCCCCCGACCAGCGTCGGGCAAGATCGAGGACAAGGGTCTGAAGAAAGACGCCATCGGCTACCTCTCGAATCTCGTCATCGGCGTCGCCTCCACCGCTCCGGCCTACTCGCTGGCGGCGACACTCGGCTTCATCGTCGCGGTGCAAGGTGTGGGTGTGCACGCCCCCGCGGTGCTGCTTGTGGCGTTCGTCCCAATGCTCCTCATCGCCGGCGCCTACCGGGGCCTCAACCGCGCCGACCCCGACTCCGGCACCACCTTCGCGTGGACCACCCGCGCGCTCGGCCCCGGCACCGGCTGGGTGAACGGCTGGGCGATCTTTCTCGCCGACGTGCTCGTGATGGCCTCGTTGGCGCAAATCGCCGGCATCTACACGTTCAAGCTCTTCGACTGGAACTCGGCGGCCGAATCCACCCCGGCAATCATCGCCGCGGCCGTGATCTGGATCGCCGTGATGACATGGATCTGCTACCGCGGCATCGAGCTATCGGCGCGCATCCAGCAGGTTCTGTTGAGCGCCGAGATCGCGATCCTCGGCGCGTTCGCGGTGGTGACGTTCGTGAAGGTGTACGCCAATCATCCCCCCGGCTCGATCGAGCCGGCGCTCGCATGGTTCAACCCGTTCGCCCTGAAATTCGGCGCACTCATCGACGGGGTGCTACTCGGCCTGTTCATCTACTGGGGGTGGGACTCCGGCGTGGCCGTGAACGAGGAGTCAGAAGACGCCAACGAGGGACCTGGGCGGGCGGCGGTCATGTCGACGATCCTGCTCGTGCTCATCTACGTGATCGTGTCCGCCGCCGGACAGGCATACGGCGGGACGGCGCTACTCACAAACGAAGCCAACCAGTCCGACGTGCTGAGCGTGCTCGGCACAAGCGTCTTTGGCAAACCATGGGACAAGCTGCTCATCATCGCCGTGCTCACCTCCGCGTCGGCTTCCACGCAGACGACGATATTGCCGACGGCGCGCACCACGCTCTCGATGGCCTACTGGAAGTCGATTCCAAAGGCGTTTGGGCGAGTGCACCAACGTTTCCTCACACCCGGCTTCTCCACCCTGATGATGGGCGCGGTGTCGATCATCTGGACGGTCATCATTCTCAACCTCTCAGAAAGCGCGCTGTCCGATTCGATCACCGCGATCGGCTTCCCGATCTGCTTCTACTACGGCTTCACCGGGATTGCCTGCGCTGTTTACTACCGCCACGAGCTCAAGAACAGCTTGCGGGACTTCATCCTGCTCGGCCTCGCCCCGCTGATCGGCGGGCTCATGCTTTTCGGCGTGTTCATCA
The DNA here is from genome assembly GCA_036559185.1 of Solirubrobacteraceae bacterium. Taxonomy (GTDB): domain Bacteria; phylum Actinomycetota; class Thermoleophilia; order Solirubrobacterales; family Solirubrobacteraceae; genus Palsa-744. Next base: position 1,478 of record DATBTP010000029.1, read on the forward strand.
AGGCGATGATCTTCTACGGGCACGTCGCCAACGTCGAATCCAAACCGATCCTAGGCATCACTCTGCCGATCTGGATGGGGATCGGCGGCCTCTTGATCGGCGTGATCCTGATGCTCGTGTCACGGCCATTCTTCCGCGACTACTTCTCACGCAAACTCGAAACGGTGAAGCCAGGCCTATTCGAGCAGCCCGCGGAGCACGCGCCGGCTCGGTTCTGAGCACGACGCTCCCGCCGTGGAGCGTGGAGGAGAGCGCCTGGGCGCGCGGCCGGGGAGCCGCGCGCCGCGCCCTCAGGGTGAGGATCGCTTATACCCGCCCTATCCGGTGAACTGGAGCAAACCGAGCATGCGCTCGTGCTGAGCGCTGTCGGACCCGAGCAGTTCCTCGATCCATCCCAACACCGTGACGGCGTCGATCTCCGTGCCCCAGCCCACGATCTCTTCGATATCCACCCAGTCCTTCGGACGATCGAAGATCGCCTTGCACACAATCAGGTGCTCCGGCGAGAGGATCGGTATGCGCATCGGCCCGAAATCGACTTCGCGCGAGCTCGTGGCCATCTCCCGGTGCAAATCGAGCGTGGCGAAGAACAAGTCCAAGTAGGAGCCGTCCCAGCTGAGCCTGGCTTGACCGTCGCGCTCGATCGCGGCTCGCTCCGATGGAGAGACGTTCACGCCGAGATGAGACAGGGCCCCGAGTACCGGCTCCGCCTCCCCCGGCGAGAGTGTGATGTTCAGATCGATGTCGGTGGTTGCGCGCGGGCTGCGATACCACGCCAGCGCTATCGCCCCGCCGAACTGGTGTGGGACACGCATCGAATCGAGCATCTCATGGACCGCCACGATCCGCGAGCTGAGGCCATCGAGTCTGTGTGCGCCGTTCACGGCCGCTTCGCGACCACCGTGTGAGGTGCCCGCCGTTCGGCGAGGTGCGACAGCGCGGGGAACGCGAGCGGCTCGAAGGGCCGCGACGGCTGACTCGCCCTGACCATGTCGGCAAAGCCCAGCAGTTCCATGAGCGCCACGCCGGCATCCCCCCGCGCGCCCGGGCCCGGAGGCTTGCCGAGGGCGTTGACCATGCTCTTGGAGCCGGCCAGGAAGCGATCGCGGGCTCTACTTGCGCCGGGGGTAGCGACTCGCACCCGCGCGCCCGCGCGCCTACCGGAGCGGATTACGGCTTGGCGGTCAAACGGCCGCCGCGCCCGGGCCGCCGCCGCCGCGAGGATGTCATCTGTCAGGACGCCAAAGCCCGCCAAGGTACGCGACCGCGGCCCTCTTGCGGTGTGAAGCGACTCCCGGATCTCAAACCGCCCGCCGCGACGGGCGACGACGTAAGCCATGCCCACTAGGTTACCACTAGACTACCCACTAGGGCTCGCACGACGACGGTCAGCGCTCGCCCGCGCCACGCCTCCACAGCCACACATACCAGACGGCGACGGCGATGAGGACTCCCAGGGGGAGCACGAGCGTGAGGACAGAGCCCGCCGAGAAGGAGGCGAGGACCGACGTGACTGTGAGAGGCATAGGCGGCTACTCCTTCTAAGGGTTGCTCACGAGCTCGCTCGCGAGCGCGCGGGTCGCTGGTCTCGCGTCGATGGGCAGAGTGGTCGAGGGCGCCACGGTCTCGGCCGCGGGCGCGAGCCAGCGGTGCAGGTACACGAACAGCACGATCACGAACGTGATGGAGCCCGGCACCCACATGATGCCGGCGGCGATCTGCTGGTCGGCCAGCGCCGAGAT
>DATBTP010000030.1:0-7174 GCA_036559185.1 Solirubrobacteraceae bacterium
CTGGAGGCAGCCGTGGACATGTGGGCGGAGGGCGGACGCGAGTTCGTGCGCGGTCAAGCCGACGTGATCGCCCCCGACGGCGTGCGCGAGTTCATCGGCAGCCTGCTCGAAGCGATGCCCGACATGAAGATGGAGGTCGCCGAGACCACCACCGAGGGCGATCGCTGCGCGGTGCGATGGACGATGACCGGCACGTTCGCGGGGCCCGGATCGCTCAACGGCGTGCAGCCCACCGGACACCCGTTGACGCTCGAAGGCGTGGACGTGCTGACCGTGCGCGACGGCTTGGTGCACGCAAACGACGCTTTCTCCGACGGGCTGAGCGTGGCTCGCCAGATCGGGCTGATGCCGCCACAGGGCTCGAGCGCCGAGCAGGGCTTGATGGGCGCCTTCAACGTGAAGACGAAGGTGACGGGAATCTCCGCCCAGGACGCGAAGCTGGTGGCCGACGGCGTGTGGGTCGTGCAGGGACAGCCCGGGCGTTGCAACGTGTACTTGATCGAGGACGCGAGCGTGGGCGGGGTGACGCTATACGACGCGGGCGCCCGCACGATGGTGCGCGCGGTGGCGAGCGCCGGCGCGAAGCTCGGCGGGATCAAGCGCGTGGTGCTCGGCCACGGACACACCGACCACCGCGGCACCGCGCCCGCGCTGGGCGTGCCCGTGCTGTGCCATCCCGACGAGGTGCAGGACGCCGAAGGAAGCGGCGGCTTTCGCTACTGGCCGCAGGGCCTATCGACGCTGCCCACCCCGCAGCGTCAGATCCACCGGGCGATGCACCGCTGGGCGTGGGACAACGGCCCGGTCCATATCTCAGACACCCTCTCCGAGGGCGATGAGGTGGCGGGCTTTCAGGTGATCCACCTCCCCGGCCACGCCCCCGGCCAGATCGGATTGTGGCGCGAATCCGACCGCTTGGCGCTCGTGAGCGATTGCTTCTACACGCTTGAAATGTGGGGACGCGGCTGCCCGCCGCACGTGCCGGAGCCCACCTACAACTACGACACCGAGCAAGCGAAGGCGTCGATCCGCAAGCTGGCCGAGATGGAGCCGGCAGCGGCGTGGCCGGGCCACGCCAAGCCGGTGACGGGGGATGTGCGCTCGCAGCTGTTGAAGGCCGCGGAGACGATGTAGAGGCAGGCGCCGCGTGGCGGTAAAGATCAGAACGGGATAGGTAGAGCATGGGCAGGAGACGCCACGGGTGCGGGCGCGAGAGGCGAAGGCGTGGGTAGGCGTAGCCGCGCGCGCGCAAAGGCGGGCGCTCACGATGAGTCGAGCGCGCCGACTACCGACTACACGGACGAGCACGGCAACGTGCTGACGCTGCGCGGCTCGCTGACGGTAGGCGCGAGACAGGAGTACGCCGACACGATGTCGGGCGCGATAGGACCCGCCGCGACCACGCGGGAGGACGCCTGGCAGCGCGCCATTGAGCTCCTGTTCGAGCGGCTTGCCGTGCGCTGGTCGATCGCGGGCGCGCCTATCGAGCGGCCGGGAGAGCTGCTAGCGCGCCTACGAGCGGCCACTCCCGCGGAGCGAACGTGGGTGCGCGACGCGTTGCGCACCCACTGCACCGAGCACTTCCCGGACGTTCAAGCGCCATAAGACAGCCGGCTCGGCGCTAGGCCTGAGGGCCGTCAAGCGTGGCCGCTCGGCAACTCGAGCCTCGGCCCGTGGACACCATCGACGGACACGAAGCGCGCGCTGGATGGGCTCAGGACGAACTCATAAAGCTGTTCGCCCTCGCCGCGCACGCTCAAACGGCGGCCGTCAGCCCCCACCGCGACAACCGTTCCGTGCTCGGAGCCGCCGCCGAAGTGCTTGACATGCGCGCAGGCGCCGACGCGGGGAACGGGTCGCGTGGGACCGAGCATTAGAGCGATGGTAGGGAGTCGTGGCGACTCGATAACCCGCGGCCCCGCCGCTGGCGCTACCGTGCCTGACAATGCGCCGCACGAAGATCGTCGCCACCATCGGCCCCGCCTCCCGCGAGCCCGACACCCTGCTCGCGATGATGCAAGCCGGGATGGATGTGGCGCGCCTGAACTACTCCCACGGCACCCTGCGGGAGCACGAGGAGACGGTGCGCCGGGTGCGCGACGCCGCCGGGCGCGCGGGCAGGCCCGTGGCGATCCTCCAGGACCTCCCCGGGCCCAAGCTGCGCATCGGACCCCTGCGCGAGGACCTGGTGGAGCTCAAGCCCGGCGACATGGTGACCTTCATGTGCGGGGAGGAGCGCGTGGGCGACGCCCGCCACATGTCAATCACCTGGCCCGGTCTCGCCGCGGCGCTTGAGAAGGACGAGGTGCTCTACCTCGCCGACGGATCGGTGAGGCTGCGGGTGTCCGAAGCCCGTCCCGAGGCCAATGAGGTGGACGCCGAGGTGGAGGTGGGCGGCGCGGTGGCCTCCCGCCAGGGGCTCAACATCCCCGGCCCCGCTCACGCGCTGCCCTCCGTGCCCGAGGAGGACCTCGAGCTGTTGCGCCACGGCGAATCGATCGGCGTGGACATGGTGGCGCTATCGTTCGTGCGCAACCCCTCAGACGTGGAAACGGTTCGCGAGCACACGCGCCTGCCGCTGATCGCCAAGATGGAGAAGCCCCAAGCCGTGGAACAGGCCGAGGCTATCCTGCGCGCCGCCGACTGCGTGATGGTGGCGCGCGGGGATCTGGGGATCGAGATGCCGATCGAGCAGGTGCCGGCCGTGCAGAAGAAGCTGCTCGAGCTAGCCGGTTACCTGGCGCGACCGTCGATCACCGCCACGCAGATGCTCGACTCGATGGTCACCTCCTCGCGCCCCACCCGCGCGGAGGTTGCCGACGTCGCCAACGCCATCCTCGACGGCACCGACGCGGTGATGCTCTCACAGGAGACCGCCATCGGCTCCTACCCTGTGCAGGCCGTGGCGATGATGGCGGCGGTGGCCGAGCAAGCCGAGGCGATCGCGCCGTACGAGCGCTGGAACACCTCGCGCGTGCGCCGCGCCGAAGCCGACCCGGCGCATACGATCGCCCACAGCCTGTGCCTCGCCGCGCGCGAACTGCACCTCGACGCCCTGATCGTGCCCACGCTCTCCGGACGCTCGGCGCGCCTGGTGTCGGCGCACCGCCCGACGGTGCCGATCTACGCGCTCTCCCCCGGTCGGGAGACCGTGCGCCGGTGCGGGTTGATGTGGGGCGTGCAGGCCTCCTCGATCCGCCGCCACGAGACCACCGAGGAGCTGATCGCCGACTCCGCACGCCGCGTGGTGGAGCTCGGCTGGTGTGAGAAGGGCAAGCGCGTGGGCATCACAGCCGGCCTGCCCTCCGGGCGCCCTGGCACCACCAGCCTGATGCAGATTCAGGTGCTTTAGCTCGACAGCGGGAGCAGTAGCGATCGGGCACCGCTGGCGCCGGCCGATCGCCTACCCCGCGGCGCCCACGCCCGTGCGCCTGTAGAACTCCTCCTCTTGGCGCCCCAGCTCGGTGACCGGAGCGTCGCCGTACATCCACTCGCGTGCGACGCGATGCCAGTTGGCGCTCGCGCGCAGCTGGGAGAGCACCGCTAGCGTCAGCATCTCCATGCGCCTCCCAAACAGGTGCTCGGGGCGCATCGTTTGGTGGCGCATCTCCCTGAAATGGCTCGAGCGCGGGTCAGAGCTCTCGATCATCACCTCGGTAGCGATCTCCGGCGTGAGACGGACCTCTTCGTCGGCGGTCGTATACCACCAGATCGCGTCTTCCACGAACGCGAGCAGATGGTCGGGGTCGACGCGCTCCGGTTCGGGCAGAAAACCCGACTCGGCCAGCAGGGTGTGCAGCGCCTGCGCGTCGCCCTCGGCGACCGCGCGCTGTGCCGCGAGCTCCAGCTCCACTGGCTCGCGATCCATGCGCTTGAAGAGCCCGAAGTCGAGGAACGCCACGCGTCCGTCGTCGAGCAGCATGAAGTTGCCGGGGTGCGGGTCGCCCGAGAACTGGCGGTGGCGGTAGAGGCATCCCAGGAAGAACCTGAACACGATCTCCCCGACTCTGTCGCGCTCGGGGTCGGGGTAGCCCTCGAGCTCCTCGAACCCCACGCCCTCCACGAACTCGCTCACGAGCACGCGCTCGCGCGAGAGCTCGCCAATCACCTCCGGCACCGCGATGAACGGGTGACCCTTGAAGATGCGCGCGAGCGACCTTTGGTTTTGGGCCTCCAGCTCGTAGTCGAGCTCCTCGGCGATGCGGTCGCGGATCTCAGCGGTCACAGCCTTCACATCCAGGCTCGGTGTCATGCGCTTGAGCAACCGCATGATGATGTCGAGGTTCCGCATGTCGGCGCGCACGGCACTGGCGACCCCCGGATATTGCACCTTCACCGCCACCTCACGGCCGCCCGCCTGCTTGTGCCCCGCGGCGCGCCCACCGCCGTGGGAGGCGCCCGACGACGCGTAATCGTGCTTGAGCCTCGCCCGGTACACCTGCCCGATCGAAGCGGCCGCGATTGGCTGCTCGTCGAACTCCGCGAACACGTCCTCGATCTTCTCTTCCAGGTCATCCTCGATGACACGCTTCATCTGCTTGAAGGACACCGTGGGCGCCGCGTCGCGCAGCTTGGCCAGCTCGCGCTGGAACTCCTCGCGGTGCTCCTCGGGGACGAGGCCGACGTCAAGGAACGACATCACCTGACCGAGCTTCATCGCCGCACCCTTCATGGTGCCGAGCGCCGCGACGATCTGCTTGGCCGTCTCCAGCTGCCTGCGCGCGCTCGCCTCCCGCGCGGCGCGCTCGCCGCGCGTGACGTTCGCGGCGCGCGTCCCAAACTGCTTCACGGCCTCGCTCGCGGCCAGCCGCCCCACGGTGGCGGTGCGCCTCACCCTCGACGTGGGGATCTTCTCCTGCGCCACTCTTTGATTCTAAGGCTGCCGCAACAGCTCGACGCGCGAGCCCGGCACGATGTCGTCGCGGCCGTCCTCCCACCGCACCCAGGCCTTCTTGCCACCGTCGTAGTCTTCGCCGAGCAGGATCAGCGTCGCCGGCTCGCCGAGCGCTATGCATGGGTCCGAGCCCTCCTGGTCGAGCCCTCGCCAGACGCGGATGAAGGCATTGTGCTCCCACTCGCGCGCGACGCTCGTGGAATCGGTGTGGCCGGGGTAGACGATCGTCTCTCCCGGCAGCTCCATGAGCGTGCCCATGATCGAATCCCGCAGGTCGGTGTAGGTGGTGTGGCCCGGCGCCCTCACGCCGCCCACCGAGCCCTTGAAGAGCGTGTCGCCCGTAAACACCACCGCGGCGCCGCCCTGAAATCCGCCCGGTCCGGTGCTCGAGCCGGGACGCCCCCTGCCACCCGGCTCGGACACAAGGAAGGAGATCATCCCCGCGGTGTGCCCCGGCGTGCTCAGCGGCCTGACCTCGAGCAGCCCGAACCGCAACATCCGGCCCGTCTCGATCTCCTCGATCTCCGCGCCCTCTCCCAGCGCGTCGCCCATCGGCACAAGCCAGTCGCGCTCGAGCCGGTCGATGAGCACGCGGAGCTTTGGCCAGCGCCTCCGTAGCGCGCCGGCCTCGCTGACGTGGTCGAAATGATGATGGGTGAGCAACAGGTGCGTCGGCTCGATACGCAAGCGCTCCGCGGCATCCACGAGCGGCGCCGCCGGGCCACCCGCGTCGACGAAGAAGCCCGGACCCCCCTCGGCGTCCGCCACAAGGTACGTGTTGGACAGGAACTGCTCGTTCATCGCGCGCTCAACTATCACGCGCCCATACTTTCACGAAGCCCGTTCGCTCGCGACGCCGAGGACCCTCTCGGACCTCGGCCACCTGTCCAAGACGCCCCTCCCCTGCTTGACAATTGCGCTGCCTTGTGGTTTCGTAGCCCGGTCGTCTTATCAAGTCGGAAGTCAAGTGGCAAGTCAATTGGGGGAGGAGCAATGACGACCTTGGTGGAGCGCTCGGCCGCGCCCGGGAATACAACCGCGGCGTGCTCGGCGGAATCTGAAACCGAAGGACAGCACTACAGCCACGCAGGCGGCTACCGTCGCCCGCGGATCTCCGCGTCGGCCTCGCCACCGCGACGCTCCGGCGCCCGGCGCGCGTGGCTGAGCGCGCGCGGATGGCGCGTCTTCGCGCTGGGCTGCATCACCGCGTCGGTGCTGCTCGCCGGGTCGCTCCCCGCCACCGCCTCCGCCACCACCTACGACATGCGTGGGGAATGGGCGTTGGTGCTCACAGCCACCTCCGAGCCCGACACACCATGCAACGGCGTCATCAACCTGATGAACCTCGCGACGGGCGAATTCTCAGGCAACTTCGAGGTGGCGGGCCTTTTCCCGGCGTCCCTCACGGGCACCATTACGGGTACCGAAGCCTTGGTCACGATCAACACTGTCTCGCCTAGCGGCCCCCTCACGTTCATCGCCACCAAAGCCGCGGTGAACACTTCGAACAACACGTTCGCCGGAACCGGCACCTACTACAACGGAAAAGGCGAACCGGTCAACGTTGGAGAAGTGAGCGGGGAACGGACAAAAGACTACACCGAAGTGCTGGAACGGGAAGCGCGCGAACTCAAAGAACGCGAAGAACGGGAAGCGCGCGAACTGAAAGAACGCGAAGAACGGGAAGCGCGCGAACTCGTAGAACGCGAAGAACGGGAACTCAAAGAACGCACGGAACACGAACTCAAAGAACAGCAAGAAAAGGCGGCGCGAGAAACCAGAGAAAAAGAAGCCCAGGAACTCAAAGCCCGCCAGGAAAGAGAAGCTAGGGAAGCGTCTGAAAAAATTAAAACCGAACAGATCGGTGGCACATCTGGCAACAAAGACGTGCTCATGCCGACCGAGCTCGCCACCCGGAAGGTCACGGTGGGCCATTCCAGATCTATATCCCTGAAGCTCACCAACCCCAACCTCCTCGCGGTCACGGGCCACCTCGAACTGTCGGCGACGAAAAAACCGGGGAAATCAGCGGGCAAAAAACAGGCGGCTTCACTCGGAGGGGCGTCGTTTGCCATATCAACCAACGGCAGCGAGGTCGTGAAGTTCAAGCTCTCCCAGGGCGGAGAGACAGAACTCTCGCATCGCAAGAAACTCAGCGTGGTGCTCACGATCGTGACAGAAGCACCCAGTGACACGGCGGTCACCAAGACCTACAATCTCGTGCTGCGCCTCACGCCGCCTAAAAAACACTGAAGCAGGCCGCGATGGGGGGCGGGAGAG
>DATBTP010000031.1:0-27730 GCA_036559185.1 Solirubrobacteraceae bacterium
GACCAGGTAGTCGAGGAGGGTCAGACGAGCGTTCCTGAGTCCGAGCGCGAGCCCGTGTCCGAGACTCCGCAGGGCGATATCGAGGAGGCTGGGGACGAGTCTGAGCAGGATGACCTACAATCAAAGCCTCGGCGCCGCGGCCGCAGAGGCGGACGGCGCCGTTCGACTGCCAAGGCCCAGGCAACCTCGGAGTAAGAGAGCACATGTACGCGATCGTCAAGACAGGCGGCAAGCAATACCGCGTCGAGCGGGGTCAATCCCTACTCGTGGAGCGCCTCGCCGCTGAGGAGGGCTCGAACGTGGCGCTCGAGCCGATCCTCTACCGCTCCGAGGACGCCATCTTCGACGCGGCCGGGCTCAAGAAGGTGAAGGTGACCGCCAAGGTGGTGGCCCACGAGCGCGGCGAGAAGCTGCGCGTCTTCAAGTTCAAGCCCAAGCGCGGCTACAAGCGCCGCACCGGCCACCGTCAGGAGCTAACGCGCATCGAGGTCACCGACATCTCGATGGGCGTCGCGACGAAGGACGCCGCCAAGAGCGCAACTAAGCCGGTGGCCGCGAAGCCGGCGGCGGCCGCCACTTCGGCCAAGCCGGTGGCAGCCGCCAGCCCGGCCAAGCCAGCCGCGAAGGACGCCGCGGCAAAGCCCGCGGCCGCGAAGCCCCCGAAGCCCACTCCCGATTCCCCGGCGCCTGTAGCCGCCGTCCACCGCGTCAAAGCTACTTCCACCCCAAGTCCCTCCGCCGCGGGCGGAGGTGAGGAGGACCGCAATGGCTCATAAGAAGGGACTCGGGTCCAGCCGCAACGGCCGCGACTCCAACGCGCAGCGCCTCGGCGTGAAGACGTTCGCCGGTCAGACGGTCACCGGCGGCGAGATCATCGTGCGCCAGCGCGGCACTCGCTTCAAGCCCGGCACGGGCGTGGGCATCGGCAAGGACGACACGCTCTACGCGCGCGCCGCCGGCACGGTGCAGTTCACCACCGGCCGGCGTGGCAGGGTCGTGAACGTGCTCGCCTCAAGCGAGTAAACGCCCCGGCCGCCGCGCGTTCCGCGCGCGGCGGACCATGCTCGCGACAAGGCGGGCGCGTCGTGGCTTGGGCTCTCACCCCGCCATATATTCAGCGAGGGAACAATGTTGCACGACCGCGCGAGAATCGAAGTGAAGGCCGGCGCCGGTGGCGACGGTTCAGCGGGTTTTCGCCGCGAAGCCCACGTGCCCCGGGGGGGGCCTGACGGGGGAGACGGCGGGCGCGGGGGCGACGTGGTGCTCGTATGCGACGACTCGCTGCGCGACTTGCAGAGCTTTCGCCGCAGGGCCCACTATCGGGCCGGCCGCGGCGGTCACGGCGAGGGCGCGTTGCGCCACGGCGCCGACGGCGACACGCTCGTCGTGCGAGTGCCACCCGGAACGCAGGTGGAGGGCGTCGAGGGCGAGGTGGTGGGCCGCCGCTGGGATCTGCTCGCCGCCGGCCAGCGAGCGGTGGTCGCCAAAGGCGGATCGGGCGGGAGGGGCAACAAGCGCTTCGCCACACCCACGCGCCAGGCGCCGCACTTCGCCGAGCGCGGTCTGCCGGGCGAGGAGGGCTGGCTTGCTCTGCGGCTCAAGCTGCTGGCGGACGTCGGTCTCGTGGGCTTGCCCAACGCGGGCAAGTCCTCGCTGCTCGCGCGCCTCACCAGGGCCACGCCCAAGGTCGCAAGCTATCCCTTCACGACGCTCTCGCCCGTGCTCGGTGTGCTCGAAGGGGAAGAACGCCAGCTCGTGATCGCCGACATCCCGGGTCTCATCGAAGGCGCGAGCGAAGGCGCGGGCCTCGGCCACGACTTCCTCGCCCACGTCGAGCGGACCAGCCTGCTCGTTCACGTGCTCGACATCGCCCCCGAGCTGACCGCCGAGAGCGACGCCGACGCCGTCGCCAACCACGCCGCGATCGAGCGTGAGCTGGCCGCTCACGACGAGCGCCTCCCGCGGCTGCCGCGCGTGCTCGTGCTCTCGAAGGCCGATCTTCTCCCCCCGCAACGCGTCGCGGAGACGGTGGCGCAGTGGTGTGAGCGCCTCGGCGCCGAGGTGCCCGTGCTTGCCACCTCCAGCGCCACAGGCACCGGTATGGCGGAGCTCGCGGCGGAGCTGCTCCGCCGCGTTCCAGCGCTCGCGCCGCCCACCTCGCGCGACGCGCGCGAGGACGGCGCGCCGCCCCATGGGGCTGTCGGAGAGCAGGTGGAGCTGGCCGAGCACATGGTATTTCGCCCATCGGGACCCGGTGGTTTCACTGTCGAGCAAATCGCCCCCGGTTCGTTCACCGTCACCGGCAACGGCATAGCGCGCCTGCTCGCGCGCTATGACATCGACAACGAGGACGCCATGGCCTACCTGGAGACGCGCCTGCGCAAGATCGGGGTGATGCGAGCGCTCGAGGCGGCCGGATTCCAGGCCGGCGACGAGCTGGAGATCGCCGGTATCGCCTTCGAGCTCGATCCCGACGAAGACTCGCCCTGATTCGACCGCGAGCATTCGCGTTGACATGCCGGCGGCCGGGTCGCATCGCGCCGGTCGTGGCGTAGAGCGAGAAGCACGCCACACCTCCAAGCGAATCTACCGTGCGGTCGCGCGTCCGAGCGGCAGGCTCACCATCTACGCTCTCCTCTCTATGAAGCGCGTGGTCATCAAGCTCGGGTCGAGCATCGTCGCCGAGGAGAGCGGCGAGTTGCGCACCGAGGTGCTCGCGCGCATATGCGACGTGGTCGCCTCGTTGCACGGCGAGGGCAAGGAGGTCGTGATCGTCTCCTCCGGGGCGATCGCTCGTGGCGTGCGCATCATGGGCCTGCCGGCGCGTCCCGGCACGGTGCAAGAGCTGCAGGCGGCGAGCGCGGTCGGCCAGGGCAAGCTCTACCGCGCGTACGACGAGCTACTGCGCGAGCGCGAGATGGTCTCCGCGCAGGTGCTGCTCACGTTCCTCGACATGAGCGCCCGCACCAACTATCTCAACGCCCGCCAAACCCTGCGCAAGCTACTGGAATGGCGGGTGGTGCCGGTGATAAACGAGAACGACACCACCGCCACCGACGAGATCTCCTTCGGCGACAACGACTTCCTCGCCGCGCAGGTGTCGATCCTCACGGCCGCCGACCTACTCGTGCTGCTCACCGACACCGACGGGCTCTACACCGCCGATCCCCGCCACGATCCGGACGCTCGACTCGTGCCCACGGTCACCGACTTCGACGCCCTGGTGGGCATCGAAATCGGGCACACCACCTCTCCGCTGGGCTCGGGCGGGATGCGCTCGAAGGTGGTCGCCGCAGACATGGCCACAGCCGCCGGCATCCGCGCGGTCATCTGCAACGGCATCCGCCCCGGAGCGTTGGAGGCGCTCCTCGCTGGCCACCCGGAGGGAACCGACTTCCCGCCGCGCGCCGCCCGCCACTCCTCCTTCAAGCTGTGGCTGCGCTACGCCAAGCCGAGCCACGGCAGCCTCTATGTCGACGAGGGAGCCGCCAGAGCGCTGCGCGAGGACGGCACCAGCCTGCTGCCGGTGGGCATCTTCAAGATCAACGGCAGCTTCAACGCGGGCGACGCCGTCGATATCGTCGAGAAGGATTCGGCGTCGGGCGCGTTCAAAGTGCTGGGCAAGGGCATCTGCAACTACTCCGCGGACGAGCTCAAGCGCGTGAAGGGCATGAACTCCAAGGCCATTCAGGAGATCCTCCCGCGCGCAACCGAGGAGGCGGTGCACCGCGACTACCTCGTGCTGGACTGAGGAGTCGATCCGGGCGCGACCCGCGGTGCTCGCTTCACGCGACGGGGGAGTGATTCGAGCGCGCACGCGCGATGGCGTGTGGGTCTGCTGTCGTACCCTGTAGGGCTATGGTCGCCACGGTCACATCGGTAACGGAAGTCTGCGAGCGTGCGCGCGAGGCGTCGAGGGCTCTCGCTCGCACCGACACCTCCACCAAGAACGCGGCGCTGCGCGCGATCGCCGAGTCGTTGCGCGCGCGAGCGGGGGAGATCTTGAGCGCAAACGAGAGCGATCTCGCCGCCGGTCGGGACGCTGGTATCGGCGATGCGCTGCTCGACCGCCTGCGCCTGGACGAGGGGCGCGTCGAGAGCATCGCCGCCGCCGTCGAAGCCGTCGCGGCGCTCGGCGACCCCGTCGGCGAGGTAATCGACGGGTACCGACTCCCGAATGGGTTGGACGTGCGCAAGGTGAGGGTGCCGCTCGGCGTTATCGCGGTCGTCTACGAGGCGCGCCCGAACGTCACGATCGACGCCACCGCCCTATGCTTGAAGTCGGGCAACGCGATCGTCTTGCGTGGCTCCTCCACGGCCGCCCATTCAAACGCGGTGCTCTCAACCATCGCGGCCGCCGCCGCCGTCGAGGCTGGCCTGCCCGATGGTTGCATCGGGCTGGTGGCGGGCGGTGGGCGCGAGGAGCTCGCCGAGCTCGCCACGCGAGACGCGTCGATCGACTTGCTGATACCGCGCGGAGGGGAGGGCTTGAAGGCGGCGCTCAAGGAGGTGGCGAGCGTGCCGGTGATCTACGCCGCCTCGGGCAACTGTCACGTGTATGTGGACGCCTCCGCCGACCTCGACGCCGCGCTTGCGATCGTGATGAACGCCAAGACGCAGCGTCCCGGCGTGTGCAACGCCGTCGAGACGCTGCTCGTTCATCGGCGAGTCGCCGACGAGGTCCTGCAGGGCTTGCTTCCCGCGCTCGCGCAAGCGGGAGTCGAGGTGCGCGCGGACGAGGGTTCGCTTCAGTGTGCGCTTCGGCTCGCCCAGGTCATGGAAGCCGAAGCCGACGAGCGGGTCGAGGCGATCCGAAACTCCGTGCGCTCGGCCACCGACGAGGACTGGGCCACCGAGTACCTCGAGCTCACGCTGGCGGTGGGGATCGTCGATTCCGTTGAGGACGCCATCGCCCACATCGCCCGTCACGGCTCGGGGCACTCCGAGGCGATCGTCACCAACGACACCTCATCCGCTCGCGCCTTCCAGCTCGGGGTGGACGCCGCGTGCGTCTACGTCAACGCCTCCACCCGCTTCACCGACGGGGGCGAGTTCGGCATGGGCGCCGAGATCGGCAACTCCACGCAGAAGCTCCACGCGCGCGGTCCGATCGGCTTGCGCGAGCTGTGCACGTTCAAGTACCTCATCGAAGGCGCCGGCCACGTCCGCCTCTGAGCCCTCGCGATGAGCCGGTCCCAGGCGCCCGCGCGCATCGGCATTCTGGGTGGGATGTTCAACCCGCCACACCGCGGGCACATAGCGCTCGCGCGGGCCGCCGCCACCCAGCTAGGTCTGGACCGCGTGCTGCTCACGCCAGTGCTCGTGGCGCCCCACAAGCCCGCCAAGTGGGACCCGGGCGCCGAGCAGCGGCTGCTCATGTGCCGTCTCGCGGCTCGCGACGAGCCGCTCGTGGATGTGAGCGCGGTGGAGCTGGAGCGGCCCGGCCCGTCCTATACAGTCGATACGCTGAGGGTCATCCATGCACGCCAACCCGAAGCAGAGCTCACCCTGATCCTGGGCGCCGACATGGCAAGGACGCTCGGCTCATGGCGGGAGCCGCGCGAGATCCTCAAGCTGGCGCGGCTCGCGGTCGCCGAGCGCGACGGAGTGACCCGCCGCGAAGTTCTCGACTCGCTCGCTCCGCTGGCTGGCGCCGAGCGTGTGGCGTTCCTGGATATGGCCCCACGCGAGGTCTCCTCCTCGGAGGTTCGCCGCCGCATCACCTCGGGCGAGCCGATCGAGGAGCTCGTCGGCGCTGATGTTGCCGCGCACATAGCCGAGAACGACCTCTACGGCCGCTTGCCGCCCTCGCTAGCGCGGGAGGCCGGCCGGTGAGCCCGCTCGAGCTGCTCGCCGAGATCCGCCGCTACGCGGAGGACAAGAAGGCTGGCGATCTTGTCGAGCTCGACTTGAGCGGGGTGCTCGGCTACACCGACTGGTTCGTCATCTGCTCGGGCAACACCGAGCGCCAGACCAAGGCGATCCACGACTCCATCCTCGAGGGGCTCAAGCACGAGCACAATCTGCTCCCGCGACGTGTGGAGGGCTTGGCGAGCGCCGACTGGATTCTCATGGACTACCTAGACGTCGTGGTCCACATCTTCACCCCCGCCACACGCGAGTTCTATCGCCTGGAGCAGCTCTGGGGCGAGGCGCCCGCGCGCCGCGTGGAGGCTGGAAGCGGCTAAAGAGGCAGAGCGATACCGCGCTCAGCGGACAACCTGCACGGAATAGTCCAAGTTGAGCGTGGCGCCGCCAGCTTTCATCACGGCTCTGAACGTCAATGGATAGCCGACGGCCGACGAGGGCCACGTGAAGATGTCGTGGAAGGTTCCCTTGAACGTGTAATGCGAACGGCGCGCCACCACCTGGCCGGCGAACAGATACTCGTATTCCACTTTCGCGTCCGCGGGCTTGCCGGCACTCGTGACCAGGAAGGAAATCGGCCAGCGCGCGTTCACCCGGGGACGGTGGGTGCTGGCGTGCATGGTCGCGGTCACGTTCCCGGAGGACGCGCGCACGAACCCGGGCGCGGGTTCCGTCGAGGACACTTCGCCCCCAGGCGCGCTCGGGGCCTGAGCCGTGGCGGCGGCGGCGGCCGTCGGGGTCGAGGATGTCGAGGGTGTGGCGGCTTTCGAGCCGCTACTCCCGCCTGACCCGCCGCAGGCCCCTACCAGCATGGGGCATGACGCGAGTATCCCCACCGTCCCGGCAAGCCTCACTCCCGCTCGCGCTCGAGTCATCGCCATATCCTCGCCGCTACAGTAGCTACCCCGGAGGCGGCCCGAGCGGTCGCTTGCGCCGTTGCTAATGTGGCGCGCGAGGTGTTGAGCTGACCCCCGGCCGAAACACATCCGATCGCGACGATCGTGTGCGTGGCGCTCCGCGACCGGTTTCGGTCCCTGAACGCCGGTTCGACGAGTGGCAGATCGAGCTGCACGGGCGGCGCGTCGTGTATCGGATCGCGGGCAGCGGGCCGCCGGTGGTGCTCGTGCACGGGATGCTCAACTCCTCGAGCCACTGGCAGTCGGTGGCGTTGGACCTGGCCTGCGAGCACACGGTCATCGCGCCCGATCTGATCGGGCATGGCGACTCCGCGGCGCCGCGCGGCGACTATTCGCTCGGCGCGCACGCCGCGAGCATTCGCGACCTGCTGAGCGCTCTCGGCGTCGAGCGCGCGACGCTCGTCGGCCATTCGCTCGGGGGCGGCGTGGCGATGCAATTCTTCTACCAGTTCCCGGGGCGTGTCGAGCGGCTCGTGCTCATCTCCAGCGGCGGCCTTGGGCACGAGGTGAGCCCGATGTTGCGCACAGCGGCCCTCCCGGGCATGGCGAGCGCGCTCTCGCTCGCCGCCCACCCGCGACTGCTCGCGGCGCTATGGGAAACGGGCAGCCGTCTGCGCCGTGCCGGCGTGCGTCAGGGCGCATACGCGCAGGCCGTGGCGCGCGCCCTGCGACCGCTCGAACGCCCTCAAGCCCGCGAGGCGTTCCTGCAGACCCTGCGCGCGGTGATCGACGTGCGCGGACAACGGGTGAGCGCGACCGATCGGCTCTACCTGCTCGAGTCGATGCCCACGATGATCGTGTGGGGCGAGCGCGACAACACGATCCCGCTCGAACACGGACGTCGCGCGCACGAGGCGGTTCCGCACAGTCGCTTTCGCACGCTCCCGCGCGCCGCGCACTTCCCCCACCTGGAAACACCCGAGGAGCTCGCGGCGGTGCTGCGCGAGTTCCTCGCCGAAACCGAGCCGTGCGAGCTGGACGACGCCGACTGGGGCGAGCTGCTCTCCAGGCGCTCGATCCGCAAGCCCCGGCTCACCGACGCGGCATGACCCAAACTCTCGAATTGCAGAGATCCGAGGCTCGACCAGCGGGGGCCGGCGCCGCGTCAATGGCGACTCCAATGGCGCGTGGCTCGGTGCTGTTGCACACGTTTCGCTTCACGCTCGCCCCCGACCGCTTCTTCGCCGCCGCCCATCGCCGTTACGGCGACATCTTCACGATGCGCCTGCTCGGTCAGCGCTGGGTGGTCCTCGCCCACCCGGACGCCGTGAAGGAACTGCTCTCGCACGGTCCCGAGGATGTCGATTCCGGTGCGGCCAACCAGTCGCTCAGCTCGATCCTAGGTACCCGCAACCTGCTGTTGCTCGACGGGGAGGAGCACCTGCACCGCCGCCGCATCGTGCTGCCGCCCTTCCACGGCGACCGTATGCGCGCCTACGAAGAGCTGATCCGCGGCGCTTGCGAGGAGGAGATCGCCGACTGGCCGCTCTCCACGCCCGTTGCGGCGCTCCCACGCATGCAGGCCCTCACTTTCGGGGTGATCATGCGATGTGTGTTCGGCGTGGACGAAGGCGAGCGCATAGGGCCGCTGGGGGAGACGTTGCGGGACATGGTGTCGTGGGTCACGGAGCTGCGCCGGGTGCTGTTCTTCTTCCTAATCGGTCCGCAGCGACTGCACAAGCTGCCGGCGTTTCGCCGGCAAGTGCAGCGCGTGGACAAGGAGATCCTCGCCGAGATCTCTCGCAGGCGCGCGATCGGCGACCTGAGCGAACGGGAGGACATCCTCTCGCTTCTGATCCAAGCCACCGACGAGGACGGCGAGCACCTCTCAGACGCCGAGCTTCGCGACGAACTCATAACGCTCTTGCTCGCCGGGCACGAGACCACCGCCACGCTGCTCGCGTGGGCGATCCACGACCTTGCCCGCGACCGCGCCAGTCAGGATCGCCTCGCTCGGGAGGGTGGGACGTTCTGCGATGCCGTGGTCACGGAGATCCTGCGATTGCATCCCCCCACCGGCGGTCTCGCGCGCCGTCTGCTCAAGCCGCTCACGATCGGCGGCTACGAGCTCCAGGCCGGCACCGACGTAGTGCCGGTCACGCTGCTCGCCCACCGCCGCGGCGACGTCTACCCTGACCCGTGGAAGTTCAAGCCAACCCGCTTCCTCGACGCCCGTCCGCCCGCGGGAGCCTGGTTCCCCTTCGGCGGCTCTGTCCGGCGCTGCATCGGCGCCTCATTCGCCCAGTTCGAGGCGAAAATCGTGCTGGAAGAGCTCACCAAAGCGCTCGTTCTGCGCCCGCTCGAGCAGCGGCCCGAGCACACCGGGCGCCGCGCGATCGTCCTCCCGCCGTCGAAGGGCGCGCGGGTGGTGGCGCAGGCGCGGCGACCTCAGCCCGCCGCGGCGTTCAGCCCTCCGCCTTCCACTTGATCGAGCACCCAACCGGGACGGTCTCGGCGGGCGTGGGGTCGCGGCCTTCGAGCAGCGCATCTAGCGCGGAGCGCAGGTAGGCCGCGTTCTGCGAGGGTTCTTCGTAGTCGGCGTCGGGGGCGCCGCGGTAGCGCAGCAGGCCGTTCGAATCGAGCACGAAAACGTCCGGCGTGGTCTTGGCGTCGTAGGCGCGCGCCACCTCCTGCGACTCGTCGCGCAGGTAGGGGACGCCATCGAACTCGCCCTGCTCCACGCGCGCTCGCATCGCCTCCACGGAGTCGCGCGGGTAGCGCTCGGCGTCGTTGGCGTTGATCGCGAGCACGCGCACGC
The DNA here is from genome assembly GCA_036559185.1 of Solirubrobacteraceae bacterium. Classification (GTDB taxonomy): domain Bacteria; phylum Actinomycetota; class Thermoleophilia; order Solirubrobacterales; family Solirubrobacteraceae; genus Palsa-744. Next base: position 9,544 of record DATBTP010000031.1, read on the forward strand.
CCCGCTCGGCATAGTCGGCCGCCACCGCTCCGATGCGATCGTGCCAGGCGAGCGCGTAGGGGCAGTGGTTGCACGTGAACACCACCACGGTCACCGGCGCTCCGCCGGGCTCGTGCATGACGCCCGCCGTGTCAGGCAGGGCGAAGGTAGGGGCTGGCTTGCCGATCTCACGCATCTAGGTCCTCTCGGTTCTGAGTTGCTAGCGCGGCCGCGAGCGCCTCGCGCACGTCCGCCGGGTCGGGCGTCGGCGAGATACGACCGTCGCGACGATAGTAGACGCGACAGGTCAGTCCGTACGGCTCGTTCTCCACCGGCCGCACATCCACACCGTCGATGCGGATCGTCGGTGAGCCGACGAAGCGCTCGCGCTCGGCGCCGCGCTCGCCGTGAACCTCGCGGACGACGATCTCGCTCGGGTCGAGCCCTGTGTCTTGCATCGCCGCCCGCAGGTCGGCGAGCGCCTTGCGGTGCGATGGGCAGCCCTCCCAGAAGAGAAGCTCTACGAGCATGCTCCCCACGTTATGAGGACCGACCCACCTTTGTCGTCACGTGCCATTCGAGCGCTGGCGACCAGCGCCGGTCTCGCTGTCCCGTTCACGGGTCTACAAAACGCCGATGTCGCAATACCGCCAGACATTCGCCTGTCGGTAGGTAAGACTGGTCGTGTGATCGATGACTTCGAGCGTTGCTACCAAGCCGCGCAATCGCGTGATCCCCGCTTTGACGGATGGTTCTTCGCGGCGGTGACCTCCACCGGGATCTACTGCCGGCCGAGCTGTCCGGCGATGACTCCAAAGCGCGAGCACGTGCGCTTCTATCCCTCCGCGGCGGCGGCGCAACAGGCGGGCTTCCGGGCGTGCAAGCGCTGCCGTCCCGACGCCGCGCCCGGATCGCCGGAGTGGGATGGGCGCGCGGATGTCGTCGCCCGGGCAATGCGCTTGATCGCCGACGGCGTCGTCGATCGCGAGGGCGTGCCCGGCTTGGCGGCCCGGCTGGGCTACAGCGTGCGCCAGCTACAACGTATGCTGCTCGCGGAGGTCGGCGCCGGGCCGATCGCGATCGCGCGTGCCCAGCGCGCCCAGACGGCGCGCGTGTTGATCGAGACGAGCGCGCTCACGATGGCCGAGGTGGCCTTCGCCGCCGGTTTCTCCTCCGTGCGGCAGTTCAACGACACGATCCGCGCCGTCTTCGCCACCGCTCCCACCGAGCTGCGACACCGCGCGCCCCGGCGGGCCGACTCCCCGATCGGCACGCGTGGGGCTTGGCCCCGCGCTGGTCGCGACAGCGCCGCTGGTTCGCCCGCACGCGAGGGCGCGCCCGGCACGCTGCGCCTGCGGCTGCCCTTCCGCCGCCCCCTCTGTCCCGGCAACCTCTTCGGTCACCTCGCCGCCACCGCCATACCCGGCATCGAGGAGGTAGTCGGGGATACCTACAGGCGCACGCTCCGTCTCACCCACGGCCCGGGCATCGTCGAGCTCACGCCCACCGACGAGCACGTGGCGTGTCGCATGGCGCTCTCCGACCTGCGCGACCTCACGACCGCCATCGCGCGCTGTCGCTGGCTGCTCGACCTCGACGCCGATCCGCTCGCGGTCGACGAGCTGCTTGGAGCAGACCCCGCGCTCGCCGCCACGATCGCAATCGCCGCGGGACGCAGGGTGCCCCGTTGCGTCGACGGCGCCGAGTTCGCCGTACGCGCTGTGCTCGGGCAGCAGGTGTCCACCGCCGCCGCACGCACTCACGCGGCGCGTATCGTCGCCCAATGCGGCGACCCGCTCGCCGACCCTCGCGGCGGGCTCACCCACCTCTTCCCCTCACCCGGGGCGCTCGCGGATGTACGCGTGGCGATGCCCCGCGCGCGCCGGCGCAGTCTCGCCGCGCTCGTGGACGCGCTCACCAGCGGGTTGCTCGTGCTCGACCCCGGCTGCGACCGTGCCGAGGCGATCTCCAAGCTCTCCGCGCTCCCCGGCTTCGGACCGTGGACGACGCAGGTGATCGCCATGCGAGCCCTGGGAGACCCAGATGCCTTCCCCGCCGCCGACCTGGGAGTTCGTCGGGCAGCCGAAGCGCTCAGCCTGCCAGCCTCGCCCGTAGCGCTCACAGCGCATGCGGAGCGCTGGCGTCCGTGGCGCGCCTACGCCGTCCAATACCTATGGTCGGCCACACCCCATCCGATCAACCGATGGCCGCCGCCGGCTGTAAACGGCGCGGTCAAAACCGTCAAGGAGGCCGCATGAGAGCAACCGCCGCAAGCCAAACGATCCTCGCCACGACCATGCAAAGCCCCATCGGCGAGCTCACCATCACCTCCGTCGACGGTCTGCTCACCGGTGTGCACATGCACGAACAGCGACATCGACCACAACCGCCGGCGGGGTATCGGAGCGACGACGGCGCGCTCACGCACGTCGTCACTCAACTCAACGCCTACTTCGCGGGCGAGCTCACCGACTTCGAGCTGCCGATCGAGATGAACGGCACCGACTTCCAGCGCCGGGTGTGGGCGGCCCTGTGCGAGATTCCCTACGGCGAGACCATCAGCTACGGCGAGCTCGCCCGATGGGTCGGAAACCCCAAAGCCTCGCGCGCCGTCGGCCTCGCCAACGGCCGCAACCCGGTCGCGATCGTCGTGCCCTGCCATCGCGTGATCGGCGCCGACGGCTCGCTCACCGGCTACGGCGGAGGCCTCGATCGCAAGGTTTGGCTGCTCGAGCACGAGGCCGCTCGCCGTCCCGGCGCTCAGGTCAAGCTCGACCTAGGAGCCCAGGTCGCCTAGCGCCGCCCTAGCCGCGCCCACGCCGCACATCCCGTGCACGCCTCCGCCCGGCGGCGTGGCGGACGAGCACAGATACACGCCGTCCAGCGGCGTTCGGTAGGGGTGCACGCTCAAGGTCGGCCTGAAGATCGTCTGGCGCAGCGTCGCCGCGCCGCTGTTGATGTCCCCGCCCACGTAGTTGGGGTTGCGGCGCTCCAGCTCCACCGCGCTCGTCGTGTCGCGGGCGAGCACCAGCTCGCGAAACCCGGGCGCGAAGCGCTCCACCTGCGCCTCGATTCGCTCGCTCATGTCGACGCTCGAACCCGCCGGCACGTGGCAGTAGGCGTAGAAGGTGTGCTTCCCCTCCGGCGCCCGCGTCGGGTCCACCACGCACGGTTGCACCGCTATGCAATAGGGCCGCTCCGTGGCGCGACCGGCGGCGACGTCCGACTCGCTGCGCCCAATCTCCTCGAACGTGCCGCCGAGGTGAAGCGTGGGTGTCTGACGGCACAGCTCCGCCTCCCACGGCACGGGCCCGCTCAACGCCCAGTCCATCTTGAACACGCCCGGCCCATACTGGAAGCCGCGCAATCTCCGCGCGTAGCGGCGCGGCAGCTTCGCGCCCGCCAGCTCCATGAGCCCCTTGGGCGCCACGTCGAGCAGCGTCACCCGCGCTCGCGGCAGCTCGTCGAGGTCTTTCACCCACCGGCCCGTGTGCATCGCGCCGCCCGCCGCCTCGATCTCGGCGATCAACTCGTCCGGGACACGCTGGCTCCCGCCCTCCACCACCGGCCATCCCACCGCGTGCGCCAGCGCTCCCAGCAGCAGCGCGAACGCCCCCGTCCCGGCCGCGTTCAGCGGACGCATCGAATGGGCCCCCAAGCCCGCCAGCAGCGCGCGCGCCTCGTCGGTCTCAAAACGGCGAGCGAGCATGCTCACGGGTGCCAGTCCCCTCAGCCCGAAGCGCGCCATCGCGATCGGGTGGGGGGGAGGCTTCACGATCGGCGCCAACACAGAGGGAACGATCTTCTCCGCGTCCCTAACGAGCGCGCCGAGCAGACCGCGGTAGGCATGTCCGTCCCTGCCGAGGGTCTCCGAGGTCCGCTCCACCGATCCGCTCACCCCAACCGCTCGCCCCCCATCGAGCGGGTGCGCGAAGGCGACTTCGGGCCTCTTCAGCGTGATATCGAGTTTCGCCCCCACGAAGAAGGGGGAGGCCGCCAGGAGCGGATGCACGGCCGAGCACACGTCGTGTGCGAAGCCCGGCAGCGTCGACTCTGCGGTGCGGCAACCCCCGCCGGGCGTGTCCGCGCCCTCATACACCTCAACCGCCAGTCCCGCCCGCGCGAAGGTGAGCGCCGCCGCCAAGCCGTTCGGGCCCGAGCCCACGACAACCGCGTCGAGCGCCGTCATAGGGGCGCCGCCGGGTGTTCAGGCGATGCCACAGATGGTTTGGGCGCCGCAACCGGCAACGACTCCCCCGCGCGCGCGAGTCGCTTGCGAATACGGCTTTGCATCACAGCTCCAGCACCTCGCTCTGCGCCGCCACCCTCACGTCCCGCGCGCCGGCGAACAGCGCCGCAAGCTCGTCGAGTCGCGCGTCCGTGCGATCGGGACGATGGTGGAAGAGCAGCGTCTCGCGCACGCCCGCCCGCCGTCCCAGAGCGACCGCGTAGTCGGCCGCCGCGTGTCCGAAGCGCGCTTCGTGGGCCAGCTCCCGCGCGCCGAGCAACTGGGCGTCGTGCACGAGCGCGTCCGCGCCCCGCGCAAGCTCGATCGCCGCGGAGTGGTAGGCGCCGTAGCCGTCCTCTCCCGCGCCCAGCTCCGTGGGGCAGTGGTCTGGCATATACGTGAACGTAGAACGTCCGTCGCTCACCCTGTATCCATACGTCCGTCCCCCCTTGTGTGGGATCTCGCGCGCGGTCACCTCGAAACCCTCGAACTCGCCCTCTCCCTCTGCGAGCGTCGCGAACGTCCACTCCCCGCGCATCTGACTCGGCAGCATCGGGAAATGGGGTGGAGACATCGCCCGTTCGAGCACCGCCTCGGCGCTCGACCCGTCCGCCTGCTCTGGCAGCAACAGTTTCGCGCGCGCCCTCTCGTCGTCGCCCGCCGCGAAGAACGGCAGTCCCTGTACGTGGTCCCAGTGCAGGTGGGTCAGCAAGATCGTGCCCACGAACGCCTCCGCCTTCAGCAGTCCCGTCACGCCGCGAATCCCCGTTCCCGCGTCGAGTATCAGCGAGGGCCGCGCCTCTCCGTCGCGCGCGATCGCCACGCACGACGTGTGCCCGCCGTAGCGCAGGAAGTCCACTCCGGGCGCGGGGGTCGAGCCGCGAACCCCGCACAGATGCACCTTCATTTGCTACTTCCGCGCGGGCTTCTTCGCGCGTTGGCTCTCGCGGCGGTGACCCTTGGAGAGCTCGCGAAGCTCGCCGCGCGCGAGCTGATCTGCCGCCACCGAGGCGACCCTGGCCGGGGTGACGGCCACGAGCGTGGAGGTCCGCTTGCCGCCTTCCAGATGCGCGCGCTCGCCCAGCATCGCTCCCGGTCCATACTCGGCGAGCCGCTCGCCGTCGTACTCCACGCGCAGCACCCCGTCGAGCACCAGGAACACGTCCGCCCCCACTTCTCCCTGTCTCACGAGTATCTCGCCCGCCTTCAACTTGCGAATCGTCGGCTTCTTCCCGCCCCTCATCACCTGCTCTGAGAGCCTGCGCTCGAGCGCCGTCTCGACAACGGTCACGAGCGCCTTCGAGTCCTGCTCGCCCCACGGCGTGTACTTGCCGAAGGACTTGCGATACCAGTCCTTGAAGTCCGCCAACCCCGACTTGTGCGACAGCTCGCCGTTCTCGTCATACACCCAATGGCGCGGGAAACGGCTCGCTCCCTCCATCGCTCCCTCCACGCGCCCGTCGGCGCGAATCGTGAGCGCCAGCGTCGTCCACACAAGCGGCGCCTGCCACTGCACGAACGGCTTGCGCCTCACCCTCCGCGGCGCCGGCACTCCGGTACGCCCGCCGGTGGTCTGCGCGAAACGCACGTAGCCGCCGCGCTTTTCGGGCCTCTTCTGGATCTCCGGCAGCCCCACCGCTTCGAACGTCCTCGCCACCGGTCCCATCTTCACCGTGGTGCTGCCCATCATGCCGCCGCCGCTATAGCCGCAGTCGACGATCTTCCCCTTACCGTCCACATCCACCCACGCCTCGAGCACGTTCGCAAAACGGAAGCGGTCGGCGTCGCGCAGCTCCTTCAAGTCCTCGATCTTCTCCGGCGGCGGCGGGTCGTAGTGGGCCATGCCCGCGTCGAACGGGATTCGCATGCTCCCCTCCACGGCCTCCGAGGGGATCCATGAAAGCGAGGTGATCGAGCTCTTGTGACGCATCCGCGAACCTCCCGGGGAAGCGATCGGCCCGCTGGACCGGTCGCGGAGAGTGTGCTCAGGCTGCGGGCGAGCTTACCATCGCGCGTGCGCCCCCGCCACGCTCACACGTGCGCCGCCTCGCCTCCCGCCGGCCGCTCCTCCGGGTCCTTCCCGTCGAGTGTCCACACGGTCAGCTTGGCCTCCCTGCCCCTGATCTCCACCTCCCCAAACCGTGAGAGATCGGCCGGCGCCGACTTCATCCGATCGCGCGTTGTTTGCGAAACGAACAACATCACGCCGCTGCCCTTGGTCATGCCCTCGAGACGCGACGCCGTGTTCGTCGTGTCGCCGATCGCCGTGTACTCCACGCGGCGCTCCGCTCCCACGTTCCCAGCCATCACCGGCCCGCTGTTGAGCCCCACGCCCATCTTGAAGCGGTGCTCGTGCCCCTGCTCGGCGAGCCAATCGTTGAAGCGGTCCAAACGGGCGCCGATCATCTCGCGCGCGGCCACGAGCGCGCGGTCGGCATGATCCTCCTGCTCCAAGGGCGCCCCGAACACCGCCATGATCCCATCGCCCATATACGCGATCAACGTCCCACCCGCGGCCAATATCGCCTCGGTCATCTCGTTCAGGTAGTAGTTCACCACCTCGATCACCTTTTCCGGCGTCTGCGTCTCCGAGAAGCTCGTGAACCCACGCAAATCGCTGAACAAAACAGTGCAGTCGCGTTCCACGCCGCCCAACCTGAGGTTCTCGTCCGTGCTTGCCAGCACCTGGTCCACCACGTCCGCCGGCACGAAACGCGAGAAGAGGTCATGGGTTCTGGCGCGTTCGATTGCTTCAGTCATGTAGAGGATGGCCAGAGTCCCGACCGTGCCTATGGCGAGGGCGAGCAATGGGTATACGAAGCTCACGATCAGCCCGCTGTTGAAGGCCAGTTGAACGGCCACGGTGAAGGCCACTGCCGCCGCGACGGCGTCGGCTAGGGCCCGCCACGGGCGAACGCGTAGGCTGCTTAGCGGAGTCAACGCGCCCAGCAGCACGATCACGAGGATGTTGGCCCAGTCCGCGACGCCCCTGAGTGGAACTCCTCGCAGGAGGGTCGACGCCGCGTTAGCCCAGATTTCTGGCCCCGCCATCTCGATTTTCCCTGTCGTGGACGTCGCGTGGAGGTCCTGCAAGATCGGCGACGACGCACCTACGATGACCAGCTTGTTCGCGAATGTTTTTGGCGGGACCCTGTCCAGAAGCACGCTCGTGTAGGACACCGAACGGATGGTTTCGGGAGGTCCGACATAGTCGATTGGAAGCGTTCCGGCTTCGAAGGTGGATCGGCTGATCTGGTGACCAGTCATGATTTCGGCTGCGACGACCGGGAAGGTGCTCAGGTGGTCGTATTCGTGTTCAAACCGTCTGACTGACCCATCTGAGTCGACCGTCAACCTGACGGATGCTGGTCGGGCTCCGACTTCTCTTAGGGTCGGTTCTCCGCCAAACACCTTTGTGCCACCGTTCGGCGTGACGTTGACGGTCGCGAGGACGATCTTCCCGTGTGCCCGCCCCACGGCTTCGATCAGTTCATTGTCTTCTTGCGGGTTGGTTTGCTGCACGAATTCCATGTCCATCGCGATCGCGCGGGCGCCAGCACGACGAAGAGTGTCGATCACCTTCGCGTCGTATCGGCGGGGCAGTGGCGACCTTGCGTGCATTCGATGTGCTTCGAGTTCGTCTTCGGACTGAGGGTCGATCGCTACGAAAACGATGTCCGAAGGCGGCGCCTGCTTACCACGGATCGAAAATCTCGCGTCGATCGTTTGCAGTTCGCTGCGACGCAGCAAGTCGGTCGCGTACGCGAGCACACCGATCCCACCGGCCAACACAGCGGCCGCTACGAGTAGCGTCGCCTTCCGCCGCGCCCATGCAGCGCGACCCATCTCAGTCTTCCCCTGTCATAATGCACGCTTCGGCACGCGCTGATGCTAACCGCTGGAGTCCAAATCAGAGCAGGGGGCTTGCGATCCAGGTCGATCGTGGCGCTATGGCTCGCCTCGATCTCCATTGCCCTGGTCGCTCTTTCAGCCGTAGCCCCCACCCGCGCGAGCGCGGCTGTCGAAAGCGGGGCGCTCTCGCAGCTCAGCGAACCGTTCGCTTGCATCGGAGAGGTCGAAGAAGAAGTCGCGAAATGCGGCAAATCGGTCCAGTCCGGCTTGAGCTTCGCCTACGAGGTCCAGGTTAGTCCGGATGGGCGCAACGCCTATTCGGTGGCCGTCAAAGGCGATCTGACCGAGTACTCGCGCAACCCCGCGAACGGCTCGCTCTCTGTGATCGGTTGCTTCAGCTCAAAGTCAATAACGGAACTGGCGTGCGAAACGAACGCCGAAATGGAAGTGGCGTCGATCGAATCCCCGGCGGCGCTCGCGGTCAGCCCGAACGGTTCAAGTGTCTATGTGATCGGCCAAGGCGCCGTCAATGATCTGGTCGAGTTTAGCCGCAACCCGGAAAATGGCCTGCTGACCAAGATCGGATGTGTCACGGAGGAAGCCACATTGCCCGAATGCACGACCGGCGCCAAGGGCCTCAATCTTCCGTACGGAGTGACTGTCAGCCCCGATGGCGAAAATGTCTACGTCGCGAGCTTCGCCGATGAAGCGATCGCCGAGTTCAAGCGCGACACGGAAACCGGTGAACTCACGCAGCTCGCGGCACCGAACAACTGCATAAGTGACAGTGCGCTCAGTGGATGCGGGGCGACGACCGCCATCGGGCTCAAGGAAGCGATAGGCGTGGTTGTAAGCCCTGACGGCAAGGACGTCTACGCGGGAGCGGGCGCCACATCCGCGGAAGGGGACATCGCCGCGTTCGAACGCGGCGCCGGAGGCGCCCTGACACAACTACCCCTGGAAGAAGGGTGTATCGGAGAAACCGTGAGTGGCTGCACGCACGGCTTGCAGGCCGAACACATTGAGGGTGCCGAAGACCTCGTTGTGAGCCCTGACGGCAACAACGTCTATGCGACCTCCACCGCGACCAACTCGGTGATCGAGCTCAAGCGCACCGGCACCGGGGCCCTCGAACAGCTCGTTTCTCCCAACGAGTGCATCACGACCGAAAAATCCCTCTCCGGATGCACGGAAGCCAAGGAGATCGGAGGCGCCGTTGGCGTGGCTGTCAGCCCCGATGGCGCCAACGTCTATGTATCGAGCAGAAACGAAAACTCGGTCGCCGCATTCACGCGTGGCGGGGAAGGCGAACTCACTCAACTCGTCAACGATCCGTGCGTGACCGAAGCTGCTAACGGCTGCGAACCTACCGCTGCAAACAAATTGACGGGGTTGAACTACTCTCGCCGAGTCACGGTCAGCCCGGACGGCACGGACGTTTACGTTGTCGCCCAGAATGGGCACTCGATCGCCGAGCTTGCACGCGCTGTCACGCCTACGGTAACAAGCCTCAGTAACGGCGGCGGTCCCGTAGAGGGCGGAAACGAAATAACGATCGAAGGGAGTGGCTTCATCGAAGGGGCGACGGTCGAATTCGAAGGTGTGGGCAGCGCGTCGCACGTACACGTGGACTCAGCCAGCATCATTACCGCGGTGGCGCCGCCGGGTCACGGCACTTCATTTGTCAGGGTTACGACGTCGTCCGGGACATCCAGCGCCGGGGGTGCGAGCGAATACGTCTACGGTCGCCTGGGCGGTCTGAACATAAACGGCTATTGCGAAGGTCTCGGGTATCACGGCAACGGGGGTGGACCGACGGCTTTCCTTCGCGGGGGGATAACAGGCCCCAATTACGCCTACGAAAATTGGGCATGTGTCGAGAACAACGGAGCGACACTGCCGATCGCCGTCGAAGGCGCGGCGCCCAGCATGGATAACGCGTGCGCTGTCGCTTTCCCAAGCATTCCATCGCACGCACACGCGGATGACCCCAACAGCGCCTATTCGTGGAACTGTTACGAGGGCGCGCCACCCGAAAAAAGCGGAGGCGGTGGCGAATTCAAACCGCCGATCATCCATCTGGCAAGCGAACTCGTGCACCCCTTCACACCCCCGCCGGTCCTGGCCAAGACCGGTAACGTCGCGCCGGTGTCCGGCGAAGTGCTCGTAGAGCTGCCAGGGACGAAACATTTCGTCGCGTTGTCGACGTTGACCCAGATCCCGTTCGGGACGGTGATCGAAGCGACGCACGGGACGGTGAGCGTGACGACCGCGAACCCGAACGGGACGACGCAGACGGGAGAGTTCTTCGGCGGGCAGTTCAAGTTGACGCAGGGCAAGAACGGTCTGGTGGTGGCGACGCTGAGCGGCGGCAACTTCTCGGTTTGCCCGACCGCGCGCGAGCGGGCGCACCGCGCGAGCCTCGCCGGCGCGGGTTGGGCGCGGGCGGCGGCGTCACGTAAACACGTTGTGCGCAAGCTGTGGGCCAACGCGCACGGCAAATTCTCGACGAAGGGAAACTACGCGGCGGGGGCGGTGCAGGGCACCGAATGGCTGACGGAGGATCTCTGCGAAGGTACGCTGATCCGTGTGACGCGCGACCGGGTGGCGGTGACGAACTTCGTCAACCGCAAGCACGTCAAGGTCAAGGCCGGGCACCAGTACCTCGCGAAGGCATCCTGAGCGCCTTCCATATGTCAGGTCGTTGCCTGGCGGCGGATACGAAGTTAGCTTTGGTCAGCGATCGGTAGACCGCGAACCGATCATCGGGCTGGGACAATCGGCGTCGGCGAGATCGCGCGTAAGCGCCACTTGACATCCCGCTCGGTATCTGAAAACATACCGCCGGGTATGCGAAACGGAGTAGCCGAACTGCCGCCGGGACCGCGGATGCCGCGGGCTCTGCAGACCGTGCTGTGGTTCCGCCAGGCGCAATGGTTGATGAGCACCTGCCAGGCCCGTTTCGGCGACATGTTCACGTTGAAGATCGCAAACGAAGGCGACTGGGTCGTGACCTCTGACCCCGACGCGATAAAGCAGGTGTTCACTGGCGACCCGCGCCTCTTGCACGCCGGTGAGGCCAACCGCATCCTGTTGCCGGTGCTCGGGCCCAACTCGGTGCTGTTGCTCGACGACGAGCGCCACCTCTCCCAGCGCAAGCTGATGCTGCCGCCCTTCCACGGCGCGCGCATGCAGCGCTATGGCGAGCTGATGGCAGAGGTGGCCGGAGCGGAGATCGAGCGGTGGCCGTTCGGCGAGCCCTACCCGTTGCGCCCGCGCATGCAGGCGGTGACGCTCGAGATCATCTTGCGCGCGGTGTTCGGCGTGCGGGAGGGTCTACGCATGGAGCGTCTGCGCGAGGAGCTACGTCGCCTGCTCGACATCGCCACGAGCCCGCTGCACGGCATCGCCCTGACCGCGCTCGGACCCGAGCGGGTTCTGCGAATCCCGAGCTTCCGGCGCGACATGGAGCGCCTTGACCGGCCGATCTACGAGGAGATCGCCGATCGCCGCGCCGCGGCCGATCTCGGCGAGCGCGAGGACATCATGTCGTTGCTGCTCCAGGCCACCCACGAGGACGGCTCGCCGATGAGCGACGAAGAGGTGCGCGACGAGCTCATGACCCTGCTCGTCGCCGGTCACGAGACAACCGCCAACGCGCTCTCCTGGGCGCTCGAGCGTCTCTGCCGCCATCCCCAGAAGCTTGCACGCCTGCGCGATGAGGCGGAGGCGGGCAGCGATGCCTATCGCAAGGCGGTCGTGCAGGAGACGCTGCGGTTGCGGCCGGTGATCTCGATCGTCCTGCGCCGCCTGGTCGAGCCGATGGAGATCGCCGGGCGCATGCTCCCCGCGGGCGTCTCAATCGTCCCTTCGATCCACCTCGTGCAACGTCGCCCTGATGTCTACCCCCAGCCGAACGAGTTTCTACCGGAGCGCTTCCTCGAGGAGGAGGGCGGCAAAGCGCCGGGGACCTACACGTGGATCCCCTTTGGCGGCGGCGTGCGTCGCTGCCTTGGAGCCGCGTTCGCGCAGTTTGAGATGGAGATCGTCTTGCGCGAGCTCGTGCTTCGTCGCACCGTGTATCCCGCACGCGCGCGCGGAGAGCGTGTTTATCGCCGCGCGATCACCGACACGCCGCGACACGGCGCCGAGGTGATTCTCGGCACGCACCCAATCGCCAGGCCAGTGCAAGCGCGCGAGGCCGAGGCGGTCCTCGCTTGAACCTGGGTCGGTCTCCTCGCGGCGCCGGGCCCACGCGCGCCGAACGCCAGGCCGCCACGCGCGCCGCCCTCTTGCGCTCGGCGTCGCGCTTGATCTGCCGCCACGGCATGCAGGGCGCCTCGATCGACGCGATCGCCGCCGACGCCGGCTTCACCAAGGGCGCTTTCTATGCGAGCTTCGCCAGCAAGCAGGAGATGTTCCTGGTGATGCTCGACGAGAAGTTCGCCACAGCGCTGGCGGGTCTGGAAGAGGCGATGTCGGGGGCCGGGGAGCCCGAGGAGGAGGCCAGAGAGGCCGCGGAGGCCTTCCTCGCCTACGCCAACTCCGACCCCGAGTGGCCGCGGCTCTACCAGGAGTTCGCCGCCCACGCGGCGCGCGACGAGGAGTTTCGGGTCGAGCTCGCCACCCGCATGCGCGCCCTGCGCGCGCGCATGGCCTCGCTGTTCGAGCAGTGGGCGCGCTCCTACGGCGTCGTTCCCGCGCTCCCACACGAAGACGTCGCGACGATGACCTTCTTCATGGCCGACGGCTTCCTGCTCAACCGGCTGATCGATCCTTCCATCGACGAGGCCCTCTACCCGACGATGGTCGAGATCTTCCTGCAGGGGTTGCTGGCCCGGGTCGCGGGCGCCGAACCTTCGCGCGACTAGCCGTCGCTTGCGGGGCGCGCAAGAATGCGTTGCCATGCGCGCGACCGTCGAACTGAACTTCGCCATCTCGCATCACTTCCTCGACGATCGCGGGCAACGGGCCGGGTTCATCCTCCTGGGCTCGTTCCTAGCGTCGTTCCTCTTCATACGCACGAGCGCTCGCCTCATGCGCAACCCGAAAATCACCTGGTGGCCGGGTAGCGTGACGACGAAAGGCGGGCTTCACCTGCACCACCTCGTGTGGGGGATCGTGCTCGTCCTGCTCTCGGGGTTCCTCGACTTCGTCTTGCAACCCGCCAGCCCCGGCAACGAGATCCTCGCCGCGCTGTTCGGCATCGGCGCCGGGCTCACGCTCGACGAGTTCGCGCTTTGGGTGCACCTCGAAGACGTCTATTGGTCAAAGGAGGGACGCTCTTCGATCGACGCGGTCGTCGTGGCGACGCTCTTGGGCGGCCTCGTCGTACTCGGCATCGCGCCATTCGATCTCTCAAATCGAGCGTCTCCGATCAGCTCGCTCGTGGCTGTGATCGTCATCGACCTCGCCTTCTCGACGCTGACCATCCTCAAGGGCAAGCCGATCCTCGGACTGGTGGGCGTGTTCATCCCCGCGATGTCCATCGTCGGCACTCTGCGCTTGGCGTCGCCCACCTCGCCGTGGTCTCGCTGGCGCTACCCGCCGGACGGGCGGCGGATGACACGCTCACGGGCGCGGTTCAAGCGCGTGCGCGACCGCCGCCGCCGGCTGATGAACGCGATCGGCGGCGCGCCGAGCCAGCACGCCGACGGCGGCGGATGAGGCTCCGCGGCGCGTGAGACCGGCTCCTGAGATCTGATCAGGCTGGTCCGCTGACCGAGCTCGCCGGCGGCGGTCAGCCGGACCGCGTGCTCGCGCGCTGGGAGGCGCCGACGTGCTCGCGCAGCCAGCGCACGAGTGGCGCGGCCGCCTCGAGCTCGGACCTGATGCGGTCGCCCGCCTTGGGGCCATGCAGCCACTTGCCAAGCTCATGACGTCGCGCGAGCGTGAGCGATCGGCGGCGCAGAAGGTCGAGACGGGGGTGGTCGGTCGAGTAGCCGCGCGGCGCGCGCACGAGGTCGGGCTCGTTCAAGGCGAGCCGGTTCGCCTCTCCGCGGGCGATCGCCTTAGCGAGCGGCGCCGCAGTGCGTCCCGCGTCGATCGCGCGCCGCATGCGATCGACCTGGTCGGGAGCGGGGCGGTGCAGTCCCGCCGCCACCAGCAAGCCGTCGAGCGAGATCTCCACGTAGAAACCGCCCGCGCCCTCGTATCCGATGGCGAGGCCAACGTGCTCCTTGATCGGGGGACCGTGGTGAAAACGGGTGTCGTTCCACGGCCGAAACAAACGCGGGCGCCCGAGGTCGGCGAGATCTTCGCCGAGCGCGCTCGCCGGCGCCACCAGGTGCCTGTCGTAGCGCGCGCGGTTCGCCTTGAACCAGTCGCGGTCGTTGTTCGCCTCCAGTTCCCTCAGGAACTCGATTGCCTCCGGCGGAAAGCCTCTGAACGCGGGCATCGCCGCAATCATGACGGTTCGTCGCTCGCGTATACTCGCTCAATGCGTGCCGCGCGCCTAGTCTCAATCATCCTCGCGTCCGCGGCCATCGCCCCGGTGGTAGCGCTCGCGAGCTCGACGCCCCCGCGTCCGTCGGCCGGCAAGTGGAAGATCGGGAGCACAGGTGGGTTCACCGTCGCTCGTAACCAGAAGTCGATCTCCGGGCTCCACCTGACACCGGGTCCCGAAGAAGGTTGCGGCACCGGCACGATCACCGTCTCCGGCACTCAGAAGCTCACGAAGACGAGTCGCGGCGGCTACACGAACTGGATCGTTGGCAAGGGCACGCCAAAAACCAGCAGCGGCGTCTCCACGATCAAAGTGACCGTCCACCAAGCCGGTCAGACGATGTCCGGGGCGCTCGACATCGTGTTCGCCGCCGGGGGCGTAAAGCGGGATAACGAGGGCGAACTGAGCTTCGGCAGCTGCCTGCTGGCGTTCTTCGCGAACAGATAGCCGAGCGATATTGGCATCTCGACGTTCGTTCGCTATGGGCGAAACTTGGCTGTGCGCAAACCACGCGCTGATGGGGGCACCGGCGGTCGGTATCACCTGACGCGGGGCATCATCTGGCAAGCCGACGTAGCCGCGACGAACAAAACCCCGGCGGTTTGGCCTGTCCCCCGAGGGGACTGCACAGGGACCGTTCCGGGGTCTTCGCGTCTATGGTAGCGCGCAGGATCGCCGATGACCAGCCCTCACGCACAGCTCTCGCCGTCGGACCTCGAGCGCCTCTTCAGCGCCGAGCGGCTGAGCACCTACATCACCCACTGCGAAGGGGACTTCGCGGCAGCGGTCGAGATGTACCGTTGGAACTCGGCGATCACCGCTACGTTCTGGGAGCCCATCGGACACCTGGAGGTCGCACTGCGCAACACCTTGGATGATCGTCTCGCCGCGCGTCATCGCCGGCTCGGCCGCCCGGGGTCCTGGCTGGACGATCCCGCACAGGAGCTGAGCAGCCGAGCGCGTCTGGATATCGCGGGTGCCCGTGACCGCGTGCGGCAAAAGGGTAAGCGCGCAAGTGACGGGCAGACGATCAGCGAGCTGAGCTTCGGATTCTGGCGCTTCCTCATCACTAGGAAGCTCACGGGGATATGGCCGGACCTGGCCAGCGGCTTCCCACATGCGCCCGACCGCCGACGCGAGACTGTCGAGGCTTCGCTTTCACGCCTGCACGTCTTCCGCAACCGGCTCGCGCACCATCAGCGCGTCTGGAGCCACGCTCCCGCTGAGCGCTACGAAGACCTGCTCGCTCTTGCGGGCTACATCGACCCGGCTCTACCCGCCTGGATCGAGGTCACGAGCAAGGTTCGGGGCGCACTCGCGGCGAAGCCGTAAACGCGGTCGCCAAGGCCAAGGACAATTCCCGGAACGTCTGTGCCGGTTGATACAACTGGCGGTCTCGTGGCTACGAACCGCTCCATCCACAAGACTGCCAAGGCGAAGGCCGCGTCTGTCAAAGCCGAGACTGGAAAGCCTGATCGCCCGAAGAAGGGTCGTAAGGCCTACGTTAGCCAGGCCGACGTGCCGCGCTACTCGATCAGTGAAGCGCTGCGGGTGGCGAGGGCCATCGCGGACGAGTACGGGAAGCAGCCCACGCGCCCGCTCGACGTCGCGGCCGCGATGGGCCTGACGCCCACCTCCGGCAGCTTCAAGATGCTCACTGGGGCGTCTATCGCCTATGGCCTCACCGAGGGCGGAGCGCAGGCCGACGAGATCGTCCTAACTGACCTCGGTATGCGCGTGGTTGCTCCGACAGAGGAGGGCGACGACGAGGCCGCCAAGCGTGAGGCACTGCTGCGGCCCCGCGTAGTGCGCGAGTTCCTGGAGAAGTACGACGGGTCCAAGTTGCCCCGAGACAACATCGGCAAGAACGTGCTCGATCAGATGGGCGTCACCGCTGCCGCGACAGGGCGCACTCTCAAGCTCATCATCGACAGCGCGAACGAGTTCGGCCTGCTGACCGAGATCAAAGGCGACCGCTACGTCAATCTCAAGGCCGTCCCAAAGCCCAAGGAGCAAGACGCCGACCTCCTGTACGACGAGGATGCCGAAAGCGATGAGGACGCCGCGCCACCGGAGGGATTGAGTTCGGCCGATGTTGCGGCGGCGGCGCGCATCGCGCACGTGGAGGTGCCGCCCACCGCCGTCACCACCAAGACCAATCGGCGGGTCTTCATCAGCCATGGCAAGAACAAAAAGGTTGTGGCGCAGTTGAAGGAACTCCTCAGCTACGGCGACTTCGAGCCGGTCGTGTCGGTCGAGCGCGAGACCGCCTCGAAGCCGGTGCCCGACAAGGTCATGGACGACATGCGCTCGTGCGGCGCAGGAATGGTCGCGTCTCATTCCCCGGGTGAATTCGTTGTGGGGTAGCTCCGCTTGAGGGGGATGTTATGCGGCGATCACCTCCTCGGTGTTCGTCGTGGCTGGTGGGGTGGTCGTGGTGTCGCGTAGTTGGCGGCGTAGGCGCTCGATTTCGGCGACGGTCTTGGGGTTCATCTTCACGCCGCGCCAACCACGTGAGGAGAGCTCCAGCACGGCCCAGATCAGCGAGAGAGCGGAGGTCTCGCCGGGGAACCGGCCGATCACCTTGGTGCGCCGGCGGACCTCCACGAACGTTCTCTCCAGGAGATTTGTCGTTCTGATCCGCTTGCGATGTCCAGACGGGAACTGTAGGTGGGTGACGAGCGCGGGCAAGTCCGCTTCGATGACGGCCATCGCCGAGGGGTAAGCCGTCTTGTAGTCGGCGATGATGCTCTGCAGCTCCCGGGTCGCCTCGCCCGGTGATCGTGCGTCGTCGAATGCTTTCCACCAGCGCGCCTTGACCTCCTCGTGGTGGCGCTCGGGCAGCTTGCCCGTGACGTTCCTGAGCGCGTGGACGGTGCAGCGCTGCTCCAACGCCCCGGGCCAGAGCTCCCGCGTCGCCTTCCAGATCCCGGGAGCCCCGTCGGCGATCACGAGCGCCGGCGCGCGCAGCCCGCGGGCGATCATGTCCCGGCCGAACGCGAGCCAAGCCTCGTAGCTCTCACGGCTTCCCAGAGCCAATCCGAGGAGGACCTTGCGGCCCTCCAACGTAACGCCCCAGCACACCAGGACGCCCTCCGCAGGGGTGTCGTCGGGATGCAGCTTCAAGTAGATCGCATCAAGGAACAGGTAGACGATGTCGTGCGCCTCCAGGCGCCGCTGGCACCATTGGCGGTATCGCTCCCTGGTGTCCTCACAGATCCGGGAAACCGTTGCCTTCGACGCGATCGGCTCCTCGAAGACCTCCTCCAAAGCAGCCTCCACATCCCGCGTCGAGAGACCCCGAAGGAAGCTGCTGATAACCAACGACTCCAGGGCGTGCGTGCGGGTCACGCCCTTGCCGAGCACCCGCGGCTCTCGAACCCGAGCTTGCTCGCGTTGCGTACCCGCGGGCGCTCCAGGTTCATCGAGCCGCTCGTCGTCTTCACCGTCCGTGATTCATGCCCGTTACGGTGACTCACCGTCTCGCCCGCGCGTTCATAGCGCTGCCGGCCGAGGAACTCCGTCACCTCGTCCTCCAACGCCTGCTGCAAGATCAACCGTGCTCCCAGTCGCCCGACCGTCTCGATCGGGTCTTGCTCCTCACCGACACCGGCCAGGACATCATCCAGTTCAGAGCGAAACCTCTCGCTCGGGGCTACCTTCTCCATGCGGGCGTACCTCCA